>NZ_CP039371.1:5478354-5817531 GCF_005080685.1 Pseudomonas putida
GTCGCCGTGAGCCTGGCGATCGTCATCGGCGTGCCGCTGGGCATCCTGATGACCCGCTTCCCCGCCCTCGCCGGCCCCCTGCAGGCCAGCGCCACGGTGCTGCTGACCATCCCGTCGATCGCCCTGTTCGGCCTGCTGCTGCCGTTCTACTCCAAGTTCGGCCAGGGCCTGGGGCCGTTGCCGGCGATCACCGCAGTGTTCCTTTATTCATTGCTACCGATCCTGCGTAACACCTACCTGGCCCTGACCAACGTCGAGCCTGGCATCCGCGAAGCGGCACGCGGCATCGGCATGACCTTCGGCCAACGCCTGCGCATGGTCGAGTTGCCCATCGCGGTGCCGGTGATCCTCGCTGGCGTGCGCACCGCCGTGGTCATGAACATCGGCGTCATGACCATCGCCGCGACCATCGGCGCCGGTGGCCTTGGCGTACTCATCCTGACGTCCATCAGCCGCAGCGACATGTCGATGCTGCTGGTCGGCGCCGTGCTGGTCAGCCTGCTGGCCATCGTCGCCGACCTGCTCCTGCAAACCCTGCAACGTGCCCTGACTCCAGAAGGACTGCGCTCATGATCGAACTCAAGAACCTCAGCAAGACCTTCAACGTCAACGGCAAGGACGTCAAGGCCGTCGACTCGGTAAGCCTCACTGTCAACGAAGGCGAGATCTGCGTGTTCCTCGGCCCTTCGGGTTGCGGCAAGAGCACCACGTTGAAGATGATCAACCGCCTCATCACACCGACCTCCGGGCAGGTGTTCATCAACGGCGAAGACACCAGCGCGCTGGACGAAGTGACCCTGCGTCGGCACATCGGCTACGTGATCCAGCAGATCGGCCTGTTCCCCAACATGACCATCGAGGAGAACATCACCGTGGTCCCGCGCCTGCTCGGCTGGGACAAGCAGAAGTGCCACGACCGCGCCCGCGAGCTGATGCACATGATCAAGCTCGAGCCCAAGCAGTACCTGCAGCGCTATCCGCGCGAGCTGTCCGGTGGCCAGCAGCAGCGTATCGGCGTGATCCGCGCGCTGGCCGCCGATGCGCCGGTGCTGCTGATGGACGAGCCGTTCGGCGCGGTTGACCCGATCAACCGGGAGATGATCCAGAACGAGTTCTTCGAGATGCAGCGGGCGCTGAACAAGACCGTGATCATGGTCAGCCACGACATCGACGAGGCCATCAAGCTGGGCGACAAGATCGCCATCTTCCGCGCCGGCAAGCTGCTGCAGCTCGATCACCCGGACACCCTGCTGGCGCACCCGGTGGATGATTTCGTCAGCAACTTCGTCGGCCAGGACAGCACCCTCAAGCGCCTGCTGCTGGTGCGCGCCGAGGACGCGGCGGACAACGCCCCGTCGGTCAGCCCGGAAACCCCCGTGGCCGATGCCCTGGAGCTGCTCGACGAACACGACCGCCGCTACGTGGTGGTGACCGATGCGCAGAACAAAGCGCTGGGCTATGTGCGCCGCCGCGACATGCACCGCCAGCAAGGCACCTGCGGCGACTTCCTGCGCCAGTTCAACGCCACCGCTTCGCACGATGAACACCTGCGCATCCTGCTGTCGCGGATGTACGAGTTCAATCGCGCGTGGTTGCCGGTGCTCGATGCCGAGCAGGTATTCCTGGGCGAGGTGACCCAGGAATCGATCGCGGCGTACCTGAGCTCGGGGCGCTCGCGTGGGGCGAAGACCAGTATCGTGTCGCCGGCCGAGGTGGCGGCCTCTTGAAATAGCGCCTCCCCCTTCGCGGGCAAGCCCGCCCCACCGGTCCTATGCCTGCCTGTGGGCTGGCGCTGTACCGGTGGGAGCGGGCTTGTCCCGCGAATGGGGCGACGCGGTGAATGGCACCGGCTTCGCCGGTGTTCGCGGGACAAGCCCGCTCCCACAGAGTCCAGTTAAATCAATGAGTTATGTTTAGTTCTCTGGGAGCGGGCTTGCCCGCGAAGGGGACGACGCGTTATCAGAACCCCACACTGGCCTGCACATAGAAGGTCCGTGGCTCACCCACATAGATCCCGGCATTGTTGTCGCTCGAGCGGGTGAAGTACTGCTTGTCGAACAGGTTCTTCACCCCCGCCGCCAGCTTGAGGTTGGACATCTGCGGCCCGAAGTCATACCCCCCACGGGCATGCCAGGTCACGTAGCCCGGGATGTCGCCATACTGCCCATCGGCACTTGGCTCGGTGATGTAGTCGCCATTGAAACTGCCATCGCTGTTGATTCCGGTCCCCGGCGCGCGCTGCTTGGATTGGGCATAGGCATCGAGGTTCCAGGTCCAGCGGTTGATCGCGTAGCGCAGCCCGGCAGTGGCCACCTGGCGTGAATAGAACGGCAGGTCGCGGCCCTTGAAGCCCGGAATCTCTCCTTCGTAGGTCGCACGGGTGTAGGTATAGCCACCATTGACCGACAGGCCTTCCAGACGCGGGTCCAGGCCGGCCAAATCGTAGCGCACCGAAGCCTCGATCCCCTGGTGCTTGGTCGCACCCAGGTTGGTCCAACCGACATCGTTGCTGATGTACTGCAACTCGTCATCGAAATCGATGTAGAACGCCGTCAGCTCGCCAGCGAAACCACCCTTGTCATAGCGCGTACCGATTTCATAGGTCTTGGCCTTTTCCGGTTCCAGGCCGTTGGCCGTGCTGTTGCCGCTGCCGCCCTGGCCAAGCTGGAAGTACTGCAGGCTGCCGAAGGACGTCTCGTAGTTGGCGAACACCTTCCAGGCATCGGAGATGTGGTACATGACGCTCAATGCCGGCAGCGGCTCGTTGCTGGTGATGCTGCGTTTCTTCTCCGCCACCGGCTAGCCGTTGGCGCCGAGCACCGGGCGGTCGCGCCAATCGGTGTTGATGTGCTCGAAGCGGATACCCGGAGTGATCGTCCAGTTGCCGACGTCGATCTTGTCGTCGATGTAGTAGGCGCTGGCTTCAGTGCCACCGCTGCGATCCTGGAACACGTGGCCGTCGGAGGTCGGCGTGGAGGTGGGTACGTTGTCGATCAGAGCCAGGCGCGTCGACTGTTCGCGCATCGCTTCCTTGAGGTAGCGATAGCCGACACTGACTTCCTGGGTGGTTGGGCCAGCGAAGAAGATCCGCGACAGCCGCGGTTCGATGGCGAAGGTATGGTAGTTGCGCGGGTACGACGACAGGGTCTTCATGTCCCGCGAGGCAATGGCACTGCCACGGAAGCTGTCGGTGTAGTAGGTCAGCACCTCGAACTGGGTGGCATCGTCGAGCTGGCGTTGCCACTTGAACGACACGTCCTTGCGCCGCCCGGCGAAATAGTCGTAGTCGCGCAGCGACTGGAACGGTTTGCTGTCGTACTGGGCCTGGGTCAGGCCGCCGGGCATGTCGGCGCGGCCATCGTAGTAATGGAAGTTGAGCCAGAACTCGTCGACGTCGGTGGGCGCCCAGTGGGTCTTGAGGATGACGTCGTCGATGTCGTTGCCGTTGTTGCTTTCCCGGTAGCCGTGGCCATTGACCCCGGTGTAGAGCAAGGCCACACCCATGCCGTTGTCGGCGGTGCCCCCGACGAACGCCGACTCGGTGTGCTTCCAGCCGCCATGCTGCGAGGTCTCCAGGGTGGTGGACAACTGCGCCGAAGGCTTCTCGGGAATCGCCCGGGTGACGAAGTTGATCACCCCGCCGACGTTCTGCGGGCCATAGCGCACGGAGCCGGCGCCACGTACCACATCGATGCTGTCGAGGTTACCCGAGGAGATGGGCGCCATCGACAACTGCGGCTGGCCATAAGGCGCAAAGGCGGCGGGGATGCCATCGATGAGCACCGTCGAGCGGGGCGACAGTCGCGAGGTCAGGCCACGCACGCCAACGTTCAGCGACAGGTCGCTGCCGCCCGTGCCGTTGGAATCCTGCACCTGCACGCCAGGGATGCCACGCAGCACGTCGCGCACGTTCATCGCGCCCTTCTCCACCATGGCCTCGCGGCGCACCACGGTGCGTGCGCCGGGATGGTTCTGCACCACCGCCTGGTCGGCATCGCCCAGCCAATCGCCCACCACGTTCACATCGATCGGGGCCAGTTCCAGGCTGCCGGTGTTCAGCGAGCCGGCCGACTCGGCAGGCTTGACCACCACGGTGTCCTGGGACTTTTCATAGGTCAGCCCGCTGCCTTCGAGCAGTTGTTGCAGCGCTTGCTCGGCCAGCAACGTGCCGGACACCGCCGGCGCTTGCTTACCGGCGACCAATTCGGGGCTGAAGAACAGTTGCAGATCGGTCTGCTGGCCCAGCGCGGTCAGCGCCGAGGCCAAGGGTTGTGCCTGAATCTGCAGGGCGCGGGGGGCCTCTTCGGCCTGGCTGGTGGCGGCAACGCTCGCGACGGCGAGGGCCAGCGCAAGGGCACGCATGCGGGGGAATGGCTTATTGTTGTTCACGTCGTCGAAACATCCTGGAAATACGGAATGGACCCAACCGCATGCAAATGAAAATGCTTGGCAGTTGCAGCTGGCGGGGAAGACGAACGAGTGAAAAAAAACCTGAATCTATTTCGCGTTTATTTCCTGGGAGCCGTCCTCATGGGCCTTGATGGCCACCGGTAGGATGCTCGGCAAGGCGCGCAACAGAGCATCCGTGTCGTCGGTGCTGAAGGTGCTGGACAGGCGCAAGCGGGCCACCTTGCCGGGTGCCACGCGCAAGGGCTGGGCACGATAGCGCGAGGTCTCGGCGACCACTTCGGCCAGCGTTGCGTCGTCGAACACCAGCTTGCCCTGGCGCCAGGCGGTAACGGCGGCAGTATTGACTGCATAAGGCGCCGCCACCACACCCTGGGCATCGATGTGCGAACCCTGGCCAGCGCTTAATTGCGCCAGCGAGGCGTCCTTGCCCTGGACCCGCACCGACCCCTGCTCCACCGCCACGCGGGTGATGGCCGGATCGAGCCGGACATCGAAGCGGGTGCCGGTCACGGTGACGCTGCCCTGGGCGGTGTCGACCACGAACGGCCGGTTGCCGTCGTGGGCGACGACGAACATTGCCTCACCGGCGTCCAGGTGGATGCGCCGGCGCGCGGCGCTGAAATCGACGCGCATTCGCGTAGCGCCATTGAGATCCAGCCGAGAGCCATCAGGCAGTTCGACCTGGCGCCGCTCGCCGAAGGCGGTCTGCAGAAAATCCTGGTGATTGAGCTTCTGGTACTCCCAACCGCCCCAGCCAAGCCCCAGAGCCAGCAGCCCGACACTGGCCGCCAGCGCCTGGCGCAGGAACCGCCGGCGTGGCAACTGCTGCACCGGGTCCGCCTGGCACAGTGCCTCGAGCCGCTGGCGCCCAAGCAGATCGGCGGCTTGCCAGAGCCGCAGCAGTTGCTGGTACTCCTGCGCGTGCAGCGGGTCGGTCGCCAACCACGCCTGCAAACCGGCCTGCAGCGCGGCATCGTTCGGCGCGTCATGCACGCGGGCGAACCATTGCGCCGCCTGCTCGCGGACCGTCTCGGTACCGTGCTGTTTCATGGAAAGGGTCTCCTGCCTCATCTCGCCGACACATCCAGGTGCTCACGCAGATGCCGGAGCGTGCGGATCATATACTTTTCGACCATGTTCTTGGACAAACCCATGCGCTCGGCGATCTCGGCCTGGGTCAGGCCCTCGAGCTTCTGCCAGACGAATACCCGGCGGCAGTTCAGCGGCAGCTCGGCCAGCGCTCGCTCGACACTGTCGGCGAGTTCCAGGGCATGTACATAGGCTTCTGGGTCGTCGCTGGCAGCGCTCCTCTCATCCAAGGCTTCGCGCTCCAGGGCCTGGCGCCGGTCCTCGCGGCGAAAACCATCCACAGCGATATTACGCGCCGTCTGGTGCAGGTAGGCCCGTGGCTGGTCGACCTGTTCGCGCGAGGTTTCCAGCACCCGGACGAAGGCATCGTGGGTGAGGTCCTCGGCCTGCTGACGACTGCGCAGTTTGCGCGTCCAGGTGCCGATCAGCTCATGGTAATGGTCGAGGAAGCCTTTGTGTCCAGCCACGGGAAGTGTCGTCAGGGAGGCAGGTGAGGGTGCGAATAGTAATGTTTCTCATCAAAGGCAGCAAATCCGTCCATCAGTAACAAAAAATTTATCGTCTTTTTTGCGGACTTGGGCGTCGCAGGTCCGTGGCCATAAATATGAACACTTGAGGCCTTTTCGCGGATAAGCCCCTGCCTCCCGTAGCGCGTGAGGCCCTTGAGACGGGCATGTCCGCAGAGGCTGCGAACCGCTCCATTCCACAATTTTTTACGCTTGAAAGCCGCGATGGAACGTCAGGTAGTCACATCGGTCGGTTATTCAAATGGCTGGTCGTCGATCCGCGACGATCGTGCCCGGATTGCCTGTTGATTCTGCATTCTTCACGCCCTAAAGTGCGCGCCGAACGTCCATGCTGGAAACGATCCATCCGGCTCAAGTACTGAGTAGGCGAACCAAAGTGGGGATACGGAGGACGTTCAGTTTGCAGCCACTTAAACATTCAGTTTGCCCATGGAGTCCCTGAGCATGTCGATCCAGGTCGAAGACTATTTCGCGCGTGATACCTTCCAGAAAATGAAGGCGTTCGCCGACAAACAGGAAACCCCGTTCGTACTCATCGACACCCAGATGATCAGCCAGGCCTACGACGACCTGCGCGCGGGTTTCGAGTTCGCCAAGGTCTACTACGCAGTCAAGGCCAACCCGGCCGTCGAGATCATCGACCTGCTCAAGGAAAAAGGCTCGAACTTCGACATCGCCTCGATCTACGAACTGGACAAGGTGATGAACCAGGGTGTCAGCGCCGATCGCATCAGCTACGGCAACACCATCAAGAAGTCCAAGGACATCCGCTACTTCTACGAGAAGGGCGTTCGCCTCTACGCCACCGACTCCGAAGCCGACCTGCGCAACATCGCCAAGGCCGCCCCGGGCTCCAAGGTGTACGTGCGCATCCTGACCGAAGGCTCGACCACTGCCGACTGGCCGCTGTCGCGCAAGTTCGGCTGCCAGACCGACATGGCCATGGACCTGCTGATCCTCGCCCGTGACCTGGGCCTGGTTCCGTACGGCATTTCCTTCCACGTCGGTTCCCAGCAGCGCGACATCAGCGTCTGGGATGCGGCGATCGCCAAGGTCAAGGTGATCTTCGAGCGCCTGAAGGAAGAAGACGGTATCGAGCTGAAACTGATCAACATGGGTGGCGGCTTCCCGGCCAACTACATCACCCGCACCAACAGCCTCGAGACCTATGCCGAGGAAATCATCCGCTTCCTGAAGGAAGACTTCGGTGACGACCTGCCGGAAATCATCCTCGAGCCTGGCCGTTCGCTGATCGCCAACGCCGGTATCCTGGTCAGCGAAGTGGTGCTGGTAGCCCGTAAATCGCGCACCGCCGTCGAGCGTTGGGTCTACACCGACGTAGGCAAGTTCTCGGGCCTGATCGAAACCATGGACGAGTCCATCAAGTTCCCGATCTGGACCGAGAAGAAAGGCGAGATGGAAGAAGTGGTCATCGCCGGCCCGACCTGCGACAGCGCCGACATCATGTATGAGCACTACAAGTATGGCCTGCCGCTGAACCTGGCCATCGGCGACCGCCTGTACTGGTTGTCGACCGGCGCCTACACCACCAGCTACAGCGCGGTGGAGTTCAACGGCTTCCCGCCGCTGAAGGCGTTCTACCTGTAATGCACGACGGGGCCGAAAGGCCCCGTCTTCTTTTGTGGGTCTGTCCCGGCCCTATCGCCGGCAACCCGGCTCCTACCGGTACAACGCCCTTGTAGGAGCCGGCTTGCCGGCGATAGGGCCGGGACAGTGACCTTCAAGCTCCGCGCCGTTCCAGCTCCTCGGCATAGCGGCCAGCGAAGGCCATCAGCACAGGCCCTGCCTTCTGCAAGGTGACCAAGGCAGCGCGCAGGAAATTGCCATTGCCCTCGACCCTGGCCTTCTCCAGCCAAGGCGTGGCCTCGGCCAGTTGGCCGCGCTCGACCAGCACCATGGCCAAGCTGAACATCCCGCGAAAATCACCCGCCTCGGCCGAACGCCGATACCAGCGCACTGCCCGTGCCGGGCTGGGCGCGGTGGCAATGCCCTGTTCCAGGTAACGCCCGTACAGGTTCATCGACTTGGCATGGCCCAACTGCGCACCTTTCTCATAGCAGGCCAATGCCTGCGCCTGGTTGGCCGGCACGCCCCGTCCGGTGGCCAACAGGTTGCCAAGGTTGTAGAGCCCCCAATCGAGGCCGGCATCGGCCGCACGGGCGTAATGAATGGCCGCCTGGGACAGGCTCACCTCGCCACCCCAGCCATGCTCCAGGCAACGCCCGAGCATGTTGTGCGCCATGGCGTTGCCACCCTGCGCGGCAATGCCGAACCAACGCCGTGCGACGCTGCAGTCCTGCTCGATGCCGCGCCCGTCGAGCAGGATCTGCCCGAGCAACAGCTGCGCCTCGACCACGCCCTGCCCGGCCGCCGCCAGGATCGCCTGGGCGGCCTTGCCTGGACGGCCTTCGAGCATGGCCTTCAGCTCGGCGATATCCACCACTTCCTCACGACGCAACGGGTAGGACACGGTTAGACCTCGGCCCAGCGGCGCAACAGATTGTGATAGGTGCCGGTCAGTTGCAGCAGCGAGGGATGGTCCGGCACGTCGACCGTCAGTTGCTGGATGGCCGTGTCCATCTCAAACAGCAGCGCGCGCTGGCTGTCTTCGCGGATCAGGCTCTGGGTCCAGAAGAACGCCGCATAGCGGGCGCCACGGGTTACCGGATTGACCTTGTGCAGGCTGGTGCCGGGGTACAGCACCAGGTCGCCAGCGGCCAACTTGACCTGTTGCACGCCGTAGGTGTCCTGGATCACCAGCTCGCCGCCGTCGTAGCTGTCCGGGTCGCTGAGGAACAACGTCGAGGACAGGTCGGTACGCACCCGCTCCATGCTGCCCTTGGGTTGGCGCAGGGCGTTGTCGATGTGAAAGTCGAAGCTGCCACCCTCGCGGTAGCAATTGACCAACGGCGGGAACACCTTGTGCGGCAAGGCGGCCGACATGAAGCGCGGGTTGCGCCACAGCCGCTCGATCAGGGCAGTGCCGATTTCCTTGGCCAGGGCATGGCCCTCGGGCAACTGCAGGTTGTACTTGGCCTTGGCCGATTGATACCCGGCCGTGACCTTGCCATCTGCCCAGTCGGCCTGCTCCAGCGCCTCGCGGATACGGGCGAGCTCACCTTCGTCGAACAAGCCGGGGATGTGAAGCAGCATGGCGGCGGCACCGTAAAGAACTGTAAAGGGGCCAATGATATTGATTCCCTTTTACGTCGCACAACCCCTTTTGCGACCTTTGACGTTTCAGCAGGTGTAAACCGGAAAGGCAAATTGTAAAGATTGTAAATTCTTCACGAATGGTAACGACTCTCAATTGTGAGTCACAATTGCTTACATTAACATCCGCCGCCTTCACACCTTGGGGAAGGTCTACAACAATGCGCCACGTACCACCTGCAGTGAGTTCACCACGCCTGATCGCCTCGGCAATCGGCGTCGCCCTCAGCGCTTCGACCGCCTACGCCGCCGACCCGGCTGCCAGCAGTGCCGTGACCCTCGACGCTACCAGCGTCAATGGCAAGGCTGAACAAGCCAACACCGATTACAAGGTCGACAAAGTCTCTTCGCAGAAGTACACCGCGCCTCTGGTGGACACCCCGCGTTCGGTCACCGTGATCCCACAGCAAGTGATCAAGGACACCAGTGCCCTGACGCTGCAGGATGCGCTGCGCACCGTACCGGGCATCACCATGGGTGCTGGCGAAGGCGGCAACCCATCCGGCGACCGCCCGTTCATTCGCGGTTTCGACAGCCAGAGTTCGATGTACCTGGACGGCGTGCGCGATACCGGTTCGCAGACCCGTGAGATCTTTGCCATCGAATCGGTGGAAGTGGCGAAGGGCCCGAACTCCTCGATCGGTGGCCGCGGCGCTGCCGGCGGCACCATCAACATGGTGAGCAAACGCGCGCACCTGGGTAACTCGCTCGATGGCGCCTGGACCTGGGGCAGCGACCAGACCCAGCGTTACACCCTGGATGGTAACTATCAGTTCAGCGACTCCGTCGCCGGCCGCCTCAACCTGATGACCCACAAAAGCAACGTCGCGGGCCGCGACGAGGTCAACTACGACCGCTGGGGCGTGGCACCTTCGCTGGTCTTCGGCCTGGGTACCGACACCCGCTTGAGCCTTGACTACTACCACATGGAAAGCGACGACCTGCCGGATTCGGGTATTCCCTACAGCTTGCGCTCTGGCAGCTCGGCCGCCCGCACTTCGGCCAATCCGGACAAACCGACCCACGGTGGTGGCAGCAGCAGCAACTATTACGGCCTGGTCGGTCGCGATTTTTCCAAGAGCCGTGCCGATATCTCGACCATCAGCATCGAGCACGACCTGAGTGACTCGTTGACCATCAAGAACACCTTGCGCCACGGCAACACGCTGCAGGACTACATCTACAGCCAGCCCGACGACAGCAAGGGCAACATCCTCAACGGTGAAGTCTGGCGCCGCCCGAACAACCGCGTGGCCAATACCCGCACTACCACCAACCAGACCGACCTGTTCGGCGATTTCTACATCGGCGGCATGAAGAACACCTTCTCCACCGGGATAGAGTTCAGCCGTGAAACCTCGGTGAAGACCGGTTACAACGTCACCGGCTTCAGCTCCGGCAGTTGCTCGAATGCAACTGGACAGATTTCCGGCGTCTGTACCTCGTTCCCGAACCCCAACCCGCATGACGAGTGGGACGGCACGATCAGCCGCACCCAGGCCGGTGCCGACACGGCAGGCAACACGCGCGCGATCTACTTCACCGACACGCTGGAGCTCGACCCGGCCTGGTTGCTGACCATGGGCCTGCGCTACGACCACTTCGACACCAAGGCCAAGACCAAACTGGCCGACGGTTCGACCAGCTTCAAGACAGAAGACACCAGCGAGTTCGTCACCGGCCAGTTGGGCCTGACCTGGAAGCCTGCTGAAAACGGCAGTATCTATGTGTCCTACGCCACCTCCGCCACCCCGCCTGGTGCCTCGCTCGGCGAAGGTTCCGACGGCAACGCGCTGGTCACCGCCACCACCACCAGCGAGCTGAAACCGGAAGAGACCACCAACTACGAAATCGGTACCAAGTGGGACCTGTTCAATGAACGCCTGGCACTGACCGCGGCAATTTTCCGCACCGAGAAGGAAAATGCCCGCGTCCTGGTGGATAACAATACCTACCAGAACGTCGGCAAGACCCGGGTGGACGGCCTGGAACTCAGCGCCAGCGGCAAGCTGACCGAAAACTGGCAAGTGTTCGCCGGCTACACCTACATGGACGCCAAGTTGACCGACGGCGGAGCGCAGAGAGTCGGCACGGTATTCATCGATGGCTATAACGATGGCAACCAGTTGCCCAACACGCCGAACAACAGCCTGACCCTGTGGACCACCTACAACGTCACACCGAAACTGACCGTCGGTGGCGGTGCCTTCTACGTCGACGATGTGTTCGGTAACACCACCAACAGCGTGATGGTCGATTCGTACTGGCGCTACGACGCCATGGCCAGCTACAAGCTGACCAAGAACGTCGACCTGCAGCTGAACGTGCAGAACCTCACCAACGAGGTTTACTACGACAAGGCCTACAGTGCGCACTACGCCAACCAGGCAGCCGGGCGGACCACGCTGTTGACCACCAGCTTCCATTTCTAAAGCAACACCCCCGAGCCCCGTTCATTCCAGTGAGCGGGGCTTTTGCGTATCAAGGCATAATGCACGCCGCGCAGTACGTGGCAGCAATACAAGGTGATCGATGTGCTGAAAAAGACGCTGTTCCAGTTGCACTGGTTCTTTGGCATCACCGCCGGCCTGGTGCTGGCCTTGATGGGCATCACCGGGGCGCTCTATTCATTCCAGGAGGAGCTGCTGCGCGCCTTCAACGCCGACGTGCTCAAGGTCGAGGTACGCCCCGAGGGTGTACTGCCGCCAGCCGAACTGGTACGCCGGGTCGAGGCCGAACAGGGCGACAAGGTGTCGATGCTGTGGGTAGATACACGCGAAGGCAACGCCGCCCGGATCTTCTTCACCCCGCCTCCGGGCGAGCGCCGTGGCGAGCTGCGCTATGCCGACCCCTATACCGGCGAACTCAAGGGCGAGGCCTCGGGGCAAGGCTTTTTCAACCTGATGCTGCAGCTGCACCGCTTCCTGGCCATGGGCGACACCGGTCGGCAGATCACCGGTGCCTGCACCCTGATGCTGGTGTTCTTCTGCTTGTCCGGCCTGTACCTGCGCTGGCCGCGCAAGGCCCTGACCTGGCGTACCTGGCTGACCTTCGACTGGGCCAAGAAAGGCCGCGCCTTCAACTGGGACCTGCACGCAGTGGCCGGTACCTGGTGCCTGTTGTTCTATCTTCTGTTCGCCCTGACAGGGCTGTTCTGGTCCTACGAATGGTATCGCGAGGGCCTCAACCGGCTGTTGGCCGATCAACCGCCAGCAGGCGAGCAGCACAAGCGCGGCGAAGGCCGAGGCCGTCACGGGCCACAGAAAGTAGACAAGAACGCACCGCCGCTGGTGGTCGACTACGACGCCATCTGGGCCAGCCTCCAGCAATCGGCAGGGCCGAACCTGACCACCTACAACCTGCGCCTGCCGCCAGTGGGTGGCCAGACGGCCAACCTGTTCTACCTGCAGGACAACGCCGCGCACCCGCGGGCATTCAATACCTTGGTGATCGACCCGGCCACAGGCCAGGTCAAGCGCGAGGAGCGCTACGCCGACAAGTCGTTCAAGGCACAGTTGCTGCAAAGCGTCTACGCTCTGCATGTGGGTGAGTACTTCGGCCTGCCCGGGCGGATCATCGTTACCATCGCCAGCCTGACCATGCCGCTGTTCTTCGTCACCGGCTGGCTGCTCTACCTCGACCGTCGGCGCAAGAAGCGCCAGGTCCGCGCAGCCCGTGGCAGCGTCGGCAATGTGGCGGCCAGCGGCGATAGCTGGCTGATCGGTTTCGCCAGCCAGAGCGGCTTCGCCGAGCAACTGGCCTGGCAAAGCGCCGGGCAATTGCAGGCCGCCGGCCTTCCCGTACAGGTCCGCGCCCTGGCCGAGCTCGGCGAAAACGACCTGCGCCAGGCACGCCGCGCATTGTTCGTGGTCAGTACCTTCGGCGACGGCGAGGCGCCCGACAGCGCCCGCGGCTTCGAACGCAAGGTACTGGGCCAGCCCTGGGCACTGAACGATCTCAGCTATGCCCTGCTCGCCCTGGGTGATCGCCAGTATCCGCATTTCTGCGGCTTTGCCCGGCGCTTGCAGGCCTGGCTTGGCGAACGCGGCGCCAGCTCGGCGTTCAGCCCGGTGGAAGTGGACAACGCCGACCAGGCCGCCCTGCAGCAATGGCAGCAAGAACTTGCGCAGTTGACCGGCGCACAGCCGGTATCGGCCTGGCAGCCGCCAAGCTTTGCTAACTGGAGCCTGGTGCGCCGCGAGTTGCTCAACCCAGGCAGCCAGGGCCAACCGGTGTACCTGCTGGGCTTGCTGCCCGAGCAGCCAGCCAGCTGGGAAGCCGGCGACCTGGTAGAGATCCTGCCGCTCAATGGCCAACCGCGCATCGCTGCCTTCCTCGCCGGCATGGCGCTGGACGCCAACGCCCCGGTGCAGGTCGACGGTATCGAGGAAACCCTCGGCCAGGCCCTGGCCGGACGTCAATTGCCAAGCCGTCGCGATCACCTCATCGGCCTGCACGCGCAAGCCTTGGTCGATGCACTCGTGCCGATCGGCAGCCGCGAATACTCGATCGCCTCGATCGCCAGCGATGGCGCCCTGGAACTGATCGTACGCCAGGAACGCCATGCCGATGGTCAGCTGGGGCTTGGGTCGGGCTGGCTCACCGAGTACCTGCCCCTGGATGGCACCCTGAGCCTACGCCTGCGCCGCAACAGCGGCTTCCACCTGCCGGAGAGCTCGGCGCCGATGATCTTGATCGGCAACGGCACGGGCCTGGCCGGCCTGCGCAGCCTGATACGCGCGCGGATCAACAGCGGCGAGCAACGCAACTGGCTGTTGTTTGGCGAGCGCAACCGCGCCCATGACCTGTTGTGTGGCGATGAACTGCAAGGTTGGTTGGCAAGCGGTGACCTGGCGCGCCTGGACCTGGCGTTCTCACGGGACCAGGCCGAGAAGATCTATGTGCAGGATGTGCTGCTCGAGCACGCCGACGAGTTCAAGCGCTGGGTCGCCGAGGGAGCTTGCGTGTACGTCTGTGGCAGCCTGCAAGGCATGGCCGCGGGGGTGGATGCAGCGCTTCATGGCATGCTCGGTGAAGCTGCGGTACAGCAGCTGATCGAGGATGGGCGGTATCGGCGGGATGTATATTGAGCGGAAGCTGATGTAGCCAGCACCGGCCTCTTCGCGGGGCAAGCCCGCTCCTACAGGGACCTCACTGGACCTGTAGGAGCGGGCTTGCCCCGCGAAGAGGCCGGTGATGTTTCAGTGCAACTCGAAGGTATCGGCATCCAGATTGGCCGGGAACCGGGTCCGATAGCTGGCCAGGTCCGCCGAGCTCAGCACCGCTGTGAACACCCCATCCGCCTCGCCTGCGCTCAGCAGGCTCTCGCCCTGGAAGTCCAGTACCTGGCTGTCGCCGGAATAGGCGAAGCCCTTGCCATCGGTGCCCACCCGGTTCACCGCGGCGACATAGCACAGGTTCTCGATGCCCCGCGCCGGCAACAGCCGGTTCCAGTGCTGACGGCGCGCTGCCGGCCAGTTGGCGGTGTACAGCAGCAGGTCGGTGTCCTGTGCGTCACGGCTCCACACCGGGAAGCGCAGGTCGTAGCAGATCAACGGACGCACGCGCCAACCCTTGACCTCGAACTGCACCTGCCGCTCGCCTGGGGTGTAGTGCTTGTGCTCGCCGGCCATGCGGAACAGGTGACGCTTGTCGTAAAACAGGATTTCGCCATCCGGGCGTGCCCACAACAGGCGATTACGATGGCTGCCGTCCGCGGCCTGGACGATCAGGCTGCCGGTGATCACCGCGCCGATCTTCGCTGCCTGGGCCTTCAGCCACTTGTAGGTCGGACCATTCTCAGGCTCCGCCAGGCGCTCGGACTCCATGGAGAAACCCGTCGTGAACATCTCGGGGAGAATCACCAGGTCGGCGTCACCGACCTGCTCCAGCAGCACCTCGAAGTGCGCGTAGTTGGCCTCGCGGTCATGCCACGCCAGGGTGGTCTGCACCAGGGCGATTTTCAGGTTGGGCAGTTGGCTCAGATCGCGCATAGTTTTTCCGCCGCCTGACGCAGCGTCTCCTCTCGTTTGGCAAAGCACAGGCGCACCAGGCGTTGCTCGGGGATGGGTTGCTGGTAGAACACCGACACTGGAATGGTCGCCACGCCGTGCTCACGCGTGAGCCACAGGGCCATGTCGACGTCGTTCAGGTCCGGGCGGATCTGCGAGTAATCCACCAGCTGGAAGTATGTACCCGCCGTGCGGGTAAAGCGCAGACGCGAATCTTCGAGCAGGTCGCAGAACAGGTCGCGCTTGGCCTGATAGAAGCTCGGCAATTCATCGATATGCTGCGGATGCTCGGCCATGAAATCGGCCAGCGCGCACTGCAGCGGCGTGACACCGCAGAAGTTGACGTACTGGTGCACCTTGCGCAGCTCGGCGCTGAGGGCCACTGGCGCGATGACATAGCCAGTCTTCCAGCCAGTCACGTGGTAGGTCTTGCCGAACGAGCTGACCACGAAGGCGCGGGCATACAGCTCGGCGTGGGCCAGCACACTGGCGTGGCGCACGCCGTCGTACACCAAGTGTTCGTAGACCTCGTCGCTGACCAGGTAGATATCGCGATCGGCAATGAGCCGCGCGAGCTGGTCGAGGTCCTCGCGAGTGATCAGCGCCCCGCTTGGATTGTGCGGCGAGTTGAGGATGACCATGCGCGTGCGCGGACTGAGCGCATCGCTGAACGCCTGCCAGTCGATGCGAAAATCACCATCGCTCAATTGCACATGCACGCAGCGTCCGCCAGCCAGGGTCACCGAAGGCTCGTAGCTGTCGTAGCAAGGGTCGAAGACGATCACTTCGTCACCCGCCTGGATCACCGCCTGGATGGCACAGAAGATCGCTTCGGTGGCGCCTGGGGTGATGGTCACTTCCTGGTCGGCGTCGACCTTGGCGCCATACAAACGCTCGACCTTGGCCGCCACTTGCTGACGCAGGGCCGGCAGGCCGGTCATTGGCGCGTACTGGTTATGCCCCGCGGCCACGTGGCGGCCCACTGCATCGAGCAATGCCTGCGGACCATTGAAGTCGGGAAAGCCTTGGGAAAGGTTGAGCGCGCCGGTTTGCGCGGCGAGCTGGGACATGGTGGTGAAGATGGTCGTGCCGACATTCGGCAGTTTGCTGCGGATCATGGAGCCCTCTTTCCTGGGGTGTATCCGGCACGGGGTGGAGTCCGAGCATAGCGGATCGAGCAGTCAGGAAAAAGGTTGAAACAATAGGGAGATTGCGTTGCAGCGAAGCGCCTCCACGCGGGCAAGCCCGCGAGGAGGTGGACACGGAATCAGCGCTTGTCGCGGCGCTTCTTCTCGGCCTTCTTGTGGTGCGACATCAGGCGACGCTTCTTGTTGACCTGGCGATCGGTGAGGGTGTTCTTCTTGCCCTCGAACGGGTTCTCACCGCCCTTGTACTCGATACGGATCGGCGTACCGACCAGTTTCAGCACGCGGCGATAGGTGTTTTCCAGGTAACGCGAGTACGACTTCGGAATCTTGTCGGTCTGGTTGCCGTGGATCACGATCAGCGGCGGGTTGGCACCGCCCAGGTGGGCATAGCGCAACTTGATGCGACGGCCATTGACCAGCGGCGGCTGGTGCTCGCTGACTGCATCCTCGAGGATCTGCGTCAGGCGGCTGGTCGGCCAGCGGGTGACCGCCGACTTGAACGCGGCCTGCACCGACTTGTACAGGTGGCCGACACCGGTGCCATGCAGCGCCGAGATGAAGTGGATGTCGGCGAAGTCGACGAAGAACAACCGGCGCTCGAGTTCGGTCTTGACGTAGTCGCGCTCGCCCGGCTCCATGCCGTCCCACTTGTTCAGCGCGATGACGATGGCACGACCGGCCTCGAGAGCGAAGCCCAGCAGGTTGAGGTCGTGGTCGACCACGCCTTCCCGGGCGTCCATGACGAAGATCACCACGTTGGCGTCCTTGATCGCCTGGAGGGTCTTCACCACCGAGAACTTCTCGACTTCCTCGTGGATCTTGCCGCGCTTGCGCACACCTGCGGTGTCGATGAAGGTGTACTTCTCGCCATCGCGCTCGAACGGGATGTAGATACTGTCGCGGGTAGTACCCGGCTGGTCGTACACCACCACGCGCTCTTCGCCGAGCATGCGGTTGACCAGGGTCGACTTGCCCACGTTAGGGCGGCCGATGATGGCGATCTTGATGCCATCCTTCTCGCTCGGGCCTGGAATGCGCGTCGCTTCCTCGCCTTCGGCGACTTCTTCGTCGAGCGCTTCTTCCTCGGCGTCACGCGGGACGTGGCCGAGCACGGCTTCCATCAGGGCGTTGATGCCACGGCCTTGGGAGCCGGCCACCGGAATGGCGTTGCCCATGCCCAACGGCGAGAACTCGGCGCGGGCGACGTCGGCGTCGATGTTGTCGATCTTGTTGGCGACCAGGATCGCCTCTTTGTTGCGCTTGCGCAGGTGCTCGGCAATCATCTGGTCGGCGGCGGTCATGCCGGCGCGGGCGTCGACCAGGAACAAGACATAGTCGGCTTCCTCGATGGCCATGAGCGACTGCTCGGCCATCTTTTCGTCCATGCCCACTTCATCACCGGTGATACCACCGGTGTCGATGAGGATGTAGGAACGACCCTGCCAGGAGGCATCGCCGTACTGGCGGTCACGGGTCAGGCCCGACAGGTCACCGACGATGGCATCGCGGGTTTTGGTCAGGCGGTTGAACATGGTGGATTTGCCGACGTTCGGCCGTCCCACCAGGGCGATTACGGGAACCATGCGGCTCTCCACTCTTGAATTCTAGAAAATGCAAAGGCCGCTGCAAGGCAGCGGCCGGAGTTCGGGCGGCGTGTCCTACGCCGCAGCCTGAAGCCCATCAAGGCTTCAAGCATAGCTTCAGCGGATGGTCAGTGCCTCGAGCTTGCCGCTGTTGCCGAAGACATAGATGGTGTCGCCGACCACCAGGGGGCGGGCGCGCAGGCCATCGCTGTCGATACGCTCACGGCCGACGAAGCGACCATCGACCTGGCTGAGCAGGTGCAGGTAGCCCTCGAAGTCACCCACTGCCACGTAGCTGGAGAACACCTCGGGGGCGGTCAGCTGGCGACGGGCCATCGAATCGTTGGTCCACAGGGCGGAGCTGGAACGCTCGTCGACGCCTTCGACGCTACCGCTGGCTTCACTGACGTAGACGTTACCGAAGCCCTGGGCGACACCCACGTAGCTGGAGGCATCACGCTGCCACAGCACACGGCCGCTTTCCAGGTCCAGGCCGGCGACACGACCCTGGTAGGTGCTGACGTACAACGTGCCACCGGACAGCAGCAGGCCGCCGTCGATGTCGACCACACGGTCCAGCTCGGAGCGACCCTGCGGGATGGCCACGCGGCTTTCCCAGACTGGCACGCCGTTGTTGATGTCGACAGCCACCACCTTGCCGGTGGACAGGCCGGCGACAGCCATGCGGTTGGTGACGATCGGCGCACCGGTACCACGCAGGGTCAGTACGGCCGGGGTGTTCTCGTAGATCCAGCGGCGGTCGCCGGTAGCGGCATCGAGGCCGATCAGGCGGTCGTCCTGGGTCTGCACCACCACCACGTCACCGTTGTTGGCAGGCGGAGCCAGCACTTCGCTGGTCACGCGGGAACGCCAGCGCTCCTCGCCGGTGCTGGAATCCAGGGCGATGACCTCGCCCTTGAGGGTACCCAGCATGACCAGGCCGTAGCCTACGCCGACAGCGCCGGAAACCGGCAGGTCCAGGTCCTTGTTCCAGACCACCTTGCCGGTGACGCGGTCGAGGGCGTAGACATCGCCGTTGACGTCGGAGGCGTAGATGCGGTCGTTCTCGATAGCCGGAACCAGGGTATTGTACGTCTCACCCTGGCCGTCACCGATCGAACGGCTCCACTGTTTCTTCAGCACCACTTCCTCAGTGAACTTGGTCAGCTCGGCCGGAGGCAGTTCCTTCTTGCTGTTGCTGCTGCAACCTGCGGCCAATACGGCCAGGGTCAGCACTGCTGCTTGTTTCCAACCGATCACGTCACGCGTCCCCTTTGGCCAGGTCGTCCAGCTTCAGTTGCAGGCCACCGACCGCGGCGTCATCCGACAGCGCAGCCTTGGCTTTTTCATATGCGGTGTGAGCATCGTCGGCGCGACCCAGCTGTACCAGCAGGTCACCCTTCAATTCCTCGCGGCTGGCCAGGAAGGCCTTGTCGGTGTCGCCATCGAGCAGCTTGAGCGCATCGGCGGCTTTGTCCTGCGCGGCCAGTACACGAGCCAGGCGCTGACGTGAGATTTCGCCCAGCGTCACGTCGGCCGGCTTGTCCAGCACGCCCTTGAGTTCGGCGGCAGCGTCGTCGAGCTTGCCGCTCTCTACCGCGACCTTGGCCACGAACAGGCTGCCGTACTGGGCGTAGGCGGTACCACCGAACTCGCTCTTGAGCTTGCCTGCCAGTTCCGCGACCTTGGTCGCGTCAGGCTGGCCGCTTGGCGTCAGGCTGGTCTCCAGCAGGGCCTGGTACAACTGCGAGGCACCTTGCGACTGGTTGTTCTGGTACTTGTGCCAGGTATTCCAGCCCAGCACCACCACACCTGCCAGCAGCGCGCCGGTCAGCAGCGGCTTGCCGTTGCGGTTCCACCAGTCCTTGACCCCTGCCAGATCATCATCATCGGTACTCGACACCCCAATACTCCTTTTCGCCTATTCGCTTGTTGAACCGCGTTACGCTTGAGCGATCGCGGTTTCCAGGTGCTCAGCCAGAGCATCCCAGGCAATGTTCTGTTGTTCGCCCTGGCCACGCAGGGGCTTCAGGCCGATCTCTTGCTTGGCCAGTTCGTCGTCACCGAGGATCAGGGCGAACAGCGCCCCGCTCTTGTCGGCCTTCTTGAACTGGCTCTTGAAGCTGCCACCGCCGGCATTGACCGCCAGGCGCAGGCCCGGCAGACGGTCACGCAGGCTTTCGGACAGACGCAGGCCGGCAAGCTCGGCCTGCTCGCCGAAGGCGCACAGGTAGACGTCGATCTGGCGGTTGATCGACTCGGGCACCTTGCCCAAGGTTTCCAGCAGCAGGATCAGGCGCTCGATACCCATGGCGAAACCCACGCCCGGGGTCGGCTTGCCACCCATCTGCTCGACCAGGCCGTCATAGCGGCCACCGGCGCAGACGGTGCCCTGGGCACCAAGCTTGTCGGTGACCCACTCGAACACGGTCTTGCTGTAGTAATCCAGGCCGCGCACCAGCTTGGTGTTGATCACGAACGGAATCCCGGCGGCGTCCAGGCGGGCCTTGAGGCCGGCGAAGTGCACACGCGAATCTTCGTCCAAATAGTCTTCGAGCTTCGGCGCGCCGACCAGCACCGCCTGGGTGCCCTGATCCTTGCTGTCGAGGATGCGCAGCGGATTGCTCTTGAGGCGGCGCTGGCTGTCTTCGTCGAGCTGCTCGAGGCGCGCCGAGAGAAACTCGACCAGCGCGTCACGGTAGCGTGCCCGGGCTTCGCTGGTGCCCAGGCTGTTGAGCTCGAGCTTGACCGCGTCCTGGATGCCCAGCAGGCCCCAAAGGCGCCAGGTGAGCATGATCAGTTCGGCGTCGATGTCCGGCCCGTCGAGGTTGAACACTTCGACGCCAATCTGGTGGAACTGGCGGTAGCGGCCTTTCTGCGGACGCTCGTGGCGGAACATCTGGCCGATGTACCACAGCTTCTGCACCTGGCCGTTGCCGGTGATGCCGTGCTCGAGCACAGCGCGCACGCAGGCGGCAGTGCCTTCGGGACGCAGGGTCAGCGAATCGCCGTTGCGGTCCTCGAAGGTGTACATCTCTTTTTCAACGATGTCGGTGACTTCACCGATCGAACGCTTGAACAGCTCGGTGAACTCGACGATCGGGGTACGGATCTGGCTATACCCGTAGGTGTCCAGCAGGCCGGCCACGGTGCTTTCGAAATAGCGCCACAGGGGTGACTGCTCGGGCAGGATGTCGTTCATGCCACGGATGGCTTGCAGCGATTTGCTCACGAAATGTCCTTACGAATCTGTGTGTCAGCCACGGGCGATCAGCGCCGCGTCGGCATCGGCCTTTTCGGCCGCTTTCTGGCGGATGAGCTTTTCCAGCTCATCGACCAGGTTGTCATTGGTCAGCTTCTGCGCCGGCTTGCCGTCGATGTAGACCAGGTTCGGCGTACCGCCGGTCAGCCCCACGTGGGACTCCTTGGCTTCACCGGGGCCGTTGACCACGCAGCCGATCACCGCCACGTCCAGCGGTACGAGCAGGTCTTCCAGGCGCCCTTCCAGCTCGTTCATGGTCTTGACCACATCGAAGTTCTGCCGCGAGCAGCTCGGGCAGGCGATGAAGTTGATGCCACGCGAGCGCAGGTGCAGCGACTTGAGGATGTCGTAGCCGACCTTCACTTCCTCGACCGGGTCGGCGGCCAGGGAGATGCGGATGGTATCGCCAATCCCCTCGGCCAGCAGCATACCCAGGCCAACGGCGGATTTCACCGTTCCGGAACGCAGGCCACCGGCCTCGGTGATGCCCAGGTGCAGGGGCTGGACGATCTGCTTGGCCAGCAGGCGGTAGGCCTCGACGGCCATGAACACGTCGGAGGCCTTGACGCTGACCTTGAAGTCCTGGAAATCCAGGCGGTCGAGGTGCTCGACATGGCGCAGGGCCGACTCGACCAGCGCTGCCGGGGTCGGTTCGCCGTACTTCTTCTGCAGGTCCTTTTCCAGGGAGCCGGCGTTGACGCCGATACGGATCGGGATGCCACGGTCGCGGGCGGCATCGACCACCGCACGAACGCGGTCTTCACGGCCGATGTTGCCCGGGTTGATACGCAGGCAGTCGACGCCCAGTTCGGCCACGCGCAGGGCGATCTTGTAGTCAAAGTGGATGTCGGCGACCAACGGTACGCTGACCTGCTGCTTGATGCGGCCGAAGGCTTCGGCGGCATCCATGTCCGGTACCGAGACACGCACGATGTCGACGCCAGCGTCGACCAGGCGCTGGATCTGCCCCACGGTGGCGGCCACGTCGTTGGTGTCGGTGTTGGTCATGCTCTGCACCGCGATGGGGCATCGCCACCCACCGGCACATTGCCGACCCAGATTTTGCGGGATTCGCGACGTTTGATCGGAGATTCGCCGTGCATGACTTACTGTCCCAACTTCAGGCGAGCGGTCTCGCCACTGGTGAACGGGGCGACATCGACGGCTTGGCCGTTGTAGCTGACCTGGGCGCCGCGGGCGAAGCCCAGGCGCACCGCGAACGGAGGCTTGCCGGTCAGTTCCAGATTGTCGCCTTTGCGCTTGATGGCGCTGAACAGCACCTTGCCGTTGCCGTCGCTGACCTGGGTCCAGCAATCGGCGGTGAATTGGATGGCGACCTTGGCGCTGCCGGCAGGCACGGCGGCAGGTTCCGCGGCGGCAGTGGCTGGCACGCTGGCGGCGGGTGCAACGGGCGCGACGGGCGCCACAGGCGTCGTTGGCGCAGGTGCGGGGCCGCCTGCTCGACCGGAGCGGGTGCAGGTGCAGGTGCAGGTGCAGGTGCAGAGCTTGCGGTTGCCGGGTTGGCCTCGGCCGCAGGGGCGGCGGCTTCGCCAGCCTGTTCGGTACTGGTAGCCTCGAGCGGCAGCGGAGCGGCTTCAGGCTGTTGCCCCGCGGTTACCGCCTGGTCTTCGGGCTCGTCCAGCGGGTGAATCTGGGTGGTGCCGTCGGCACTCTCGACTTCGACGTGCTCCAGGGCGATCTTGGCCAGGTCCTTGCCTTTGAGGCTACCCTGGTCCTGCCACCAGACGAAACCGCCACCGACCACGGCAACCAGCAACAGCAGGCTGACGCCACGCAGGATATTGTGCGACAGGCGTACCGGTTCTTCGATGCGGCCCAGCGAGTGCACCTCGCTGCCCTTGGCATGGGTGCCGGTGAATTGGTCGAAAGCGGCGACCAGGGGCGCCTGGTCCATGTCCATCAGCTTGGCATAGGCGCGAATATAACCACGGGCGAAGGTATGCCCCGGCAACTTGTCGAAGGCGCCGGTTTCCACGTGGTTCAGCGAACTTACAGTGAGGTTCAGCTTGCGGGCCACCTCGGCTTGCGACCACTCCCGTTTCTCGCGGGCCTGGCGCAACAGCTCGCCGGGGTTCTGGCCAGTCGCTGCTGCTACTTCGGGATGCGCGGCTTTCATCGTTGCTCCGACAGGTATTGCTGATATTCCGGCGTACCGGGATAAAGTCGTTGTAGTTGCTGGCCCAGTTCGGCCTGCGTGCCCTGCTCGTCGAACACCCTGGCAAGGCGGCTGCCCAACAGGAGACTACGGGCGCCATGGTCGCTCAACTGGCTGAAACGTTCGTAGTAATCCCGGGCCGGCACATAATGCCTGTTTTCGAAGGACAACTCAGCCATTTCCAACAACGCTCTGGGTTGCCGAGGGTTGAGTTGAAGGGCCTTGGTCAGATAAGCATGTGCCTGGTCGTGGGCATCGAGTCGCAAGGCCGTCAGGCCGAGGTTCTCGTAGACCCGCGAACGTTCAGGATACAGGGTATCGGCACTGGCCAGGCGAAACATCTGCTCAGCTTCGGGGAAACGTTGCTGAGCATATAGGAAACTGCCGTAGTTGTTGCGAATTCGCGTGTCACCGGAGCGCGCCGCCAGGGCCTTGCGAAAATGCATTTCGGCCAGCGCCGGCTCTGCTTCGGCGGCGAACACCAGGGCCAATGCGGCATGGGCGTCGGCGTCACGGGGTTCGAGAGCGAGCGCCTTGGCCAGTGGTGCCTTGGCCTGCTCGGTCAAACCTTGTTGCAAATAGCCCAGGCCCAACTGCACATAAGCCCGCCCCGCCTCGGCCCGCCCCTGACTGCTGGCCAGGGGATGATGCGCGCCACCCGACACACAGCCGGCGAGCAGCGAAAGCGCAAGGATCGACAGCGCGGCGCGCAGGCTCATGACGGGCCCGAACTCAGTGGCGCACGGCGCTGTCTGGAAGCTCAGCGTCGGCGGACAACTGGCGCACGGCGATGTAGCGCTCGCTGCGGCGGGTACGATCGTTGACCTGGCCGACCAGCTGGCCACAGGCGGCGTCGATGTCGTCGCCACGAGTGGTGCGGGTGGTCACGTTGAAACCGCCATGGTGCAGCAGGTCCTGGAAGCGACGGATCGCGTTGTTGCTCGGCCGCTCATAGCCCGAATGCGGGAACGGGTTGAACGGGATCAGGTTGATCTTGCACGGTACGTCGCGCAGCAGTTCGATCATCTGCGCAGCATGCTCGGGCTGGTCGTTGACGTCCTTGAGCAGGGTGTACTCGATGGTAAGCACGCGCTTGCCACCCAGGGTCGACATGTAGCCCATGCACGACTCCAGCAGCATCTTCAGCGGGTACTTCTTGTTGATCGGCACCAGCTGGTTACGCAGTTCGTCGTTGGGCGCATGCAGCGACAGGGCCAGGGACACGTCGATGTGCTTGGCCAGTTCGTCGATCATCGGCACCACGCCCGAAGTGGACAAGGTGACGCGACGCTTGGAAATGCCATAGCCCAGATCTTCCATCATGATCTTCATGGCGGCGATGACATTGTCGAAATTCAGCAGGGGTTCGCCCATGCCCATCATGACCACGTTGGTGATGGCGCGGTCGATCTTGGCCGGAACGGTCCCGAAGGATTTGTTCGCAAGCCACACCTGGCCGATGACTTCGGCGGCGGTGAGGTTGCTGTTGAAGCCTTGCTTGCCGGTGGAGCAGAAACTGCAATCCAGGGCGCAGCCGGCTTGCGACGATACGCACAGGGTGCCGCGATCGTCGGTAGGGATGTAGACGGTTTCGACGCAACTGCCAGAGGCAACGCGGACCACCCACTTACGGGTACCGTCGGCGGAAATGTCTTCACTGACCACTTCCGGGCCCCGAATCTCGGCAACGGCCTCGAGCTTTTCGCGCAAGACCTTGCCGACATTGGTCATGGCGGCGAAATCGTCGACGCCATAGTGGTGAATCCATTTCATGACCTGACCGGCACGAAAACGCTTCTCTCCGATGGACTCGAAGAATTTTTCCATTTCCTGCAGGGTCAGGCCCAACAGGTTGATCTTGCCAGTCATGTCACTCATGGAATCACCCAAGACCTGCTTCGCTTAGCGAATGCGGTCGCACAGCTCGGTAGCGGAGAAGAAGTAAGCGATTTCGCGGGCAGCCGAAGCTTCCGAGTCGGAACCGTGAACGGCGTTCTCGTCGATGGAAACGGCGAAGTCGGCGCGGATGGTGCCGGCAGCAGCTTCTTTAGGGTTGGTGGCGCCCATCAGCTCGCGGTTGGCCAGAACGGCGTTTTCGCCTTCCAGAACCTGAACGATGACCGGACCGGAAGTCATGAAGGCAACCAGGTCGCCGAAGAAGCCGCGCTCTTTGTGCTCAGCGTAGAAGCCTTCGGCTTCGGCTTTGGACAGTTGCTTCATTTTCGAAGCGACGACGCGCAGGCCGGCTTTCTCGAAGCGAGTGGTGATCTCGCCGATGACGTTCTTGGCAACGGCGTCAGGCTTGATGATGGAGAAAGTACGTTGAACAGCCATGGAAAACTCCAGAAATATGAGTGTTGCGAAAAATTAAACCCGCGAATTATACGCGGGTTCCAGGGGATTGCCTAACCTGCAGAATGCGTTCAGTCGGCTTCTTCGATCCAGGCCGCCTGGATGGCCTCGAGCACTTTCTCACCGCCGCGTGACGGATCGTCGCTGAACTCTGGCAAGGCCAGCACCCAGCGGTGCAGATCGACGAAATTCACATAACGAGGATCGACCTCAGGCTTGCTTTCCGCAAGCTGGATGGCGATCTCAAGTACATCAACCCATTTCAGACTCATGTACAAAAACCTCAGTGCGGCGCTTCGGCAGCGTGGTTGAGCGAATACTTGGGAATCTCGATGGTGACGTCCTCGTCAGCCACCACCACCTGGCAGGCCAGGCGCGATTGCGCCTCCAGGCCCCAGGCCTTGTCCAGCATATCCTCTTCCAGCTCGTCCGCTTCCTCGAGCGAGTCGAAGCCCTTGCGCACGACGCAATGGCAGGTGGTGCAGGCGCATACACCGCCACATGCGCTTTCCATCTCGATGTGATGCTCGTGGGCCAGCTCCAGGATGTTGGTCCCGGGCTCGACCTCCACGGTCAGCCCCTCGGGGCAAAACTTCTCATGCGGCAGGAAGGTTACCAGCGGCATCGATTACTCCTCGATCTCATTCAGGTTGCGCCCGGCCAGTGCGGCTTTGACCGTCGAATCAAGGCGACGGGCGGCAAAAGCATCGGTCACCTGCGACAGACGCTTGGTCTGTTGCTCGATGGCCGCGCCATCGGTGCCGCTCAGCAAATCACGCAATTCTTGCATCTGGAACCCGATGGCGATCCGCTCGTCTTCGCTGAGCAGGCGTTCGCCGTCGGCATCCAGGGCGCCCTGCACCGCTTCGAGCAGGCGCTCGGCGTCGACCTGGTGCTCGCGCAGTTGACGGGCCTGCTTGTCGGAGCCTGCGTGCTCGAAGGAGTCCTTGAGCATGCGGGCGATCTCGCCATCGGTCAGGCCGTAGGACGGCTTGACCTGGATACTGGCCTCCACGCCCGAGCCCAGCTCGCGCGCAGCGACGCTGAGCAGACCGTCGGCGTCGACCTGGAAGGTCACGCGGATCTTCGCCGCCCCAGCGACCATGGCCGGGATACCGCGCAGCTCGAAGCGCGCCAGGGAACGGCAGTCACTGATCAGCTCGCGCTCGCCCTGCAGCACGTGGATCATCATGGCCGACTGGCCATCCTTGTAGGTGGTGAATTCCTGGGCGCGCGCCACCGGAATGGTGGTGTTGCGCGGAATCACCTTCTCCATCAGCCCGCCCATGGTCTCCAGACCAAGCGACAGCGGGATGACATCGAGCAGCAGCAACTCGCCATCTTCACGGCGGTTGCCGGCCAGGGTATCGGCCTGGATGGCGGCGCCGATGGCCACCACCTGGTCGGGGTCGATCGAGGTCAGCGGGGTGCGACCAAACAGCGCGCCCACGGCCTCACGCACGCGCGGCACACGCGTCGAACCACCTACCATCACCACCGCACCGACCTCTTCGAGTTCCACGCCACTGTCGCGCACGGCGCGGCGGCAGGACTTGAGGCTGCGGGCTATCAGCGGCTCGATCATCGCTTCGAAGGCGGCGCGGCTCAGCTCGCCCTGCCAGGCGCCGTGGCTGACGCTCACCACATCGGCGTCGGTCAAGGCTTCCTTGGCAGCGCAGGCAGCCTCGAGCAGCTGGCGCTGGGTGGCTGGGTCGAGGTCGGACGACAGCCCGGCCTGTTCCATGATCCAACCGGCGATGGCCATGTCGAAGTCGTCACCGCCCAAGGCAGTGTCGCCACCGGTGGCCAGTACTTCGAACACGCCAGCGGTCAGGCGCAGAATGGAAATGTCGAACGTGCCGCCGCCCAGGTCGTAGATCGCCACCACGCCTTCGGCATTCTGATCCAGGCCATACGCCACCGCTGCGGCGGTCGGTTCGTTGAGCAGGCGCAGCACGCTCAGCCCGGCCAGACGCGCAGCGTCCTTGGTGGCCTGGCGCTGGGCGTCGTCGAAATAGGCTGGCACGGTGATGACCGCGCCCACCAGCTCGCCGCCAAGCGTCTGCTCGGCGCGCTCACGCAGCACCTTGAGGATATCCGCCGAAACTTCCACCGGGCTTTTCGGCCCCTGGACGGTATCGATGAACGGCATGTGCGACTCACCGCCGATGAATCGGTATGGCAGTTGCTCACCCAGTTGCTTGACGTCGGCCAGGCCACGCCCCATCAGGCGCTTGACCGACAGCACGGTGTTGAGCGGATCGCTGGAGGCCGCCTCGCGCGCGGCAAGGCCGACTTCACTGTGGCCGGCCAGGTAACGCACCGCCGAAGGCAGAATGACATTACCCTGCGCATCGGGCAGGGGCTCGCTGCGACCGCTGCGCACGGCAGCGACCAGGGAATTGGTGGTGCCAAGGTCGATACCCACCGCCAGGCGACGCTGGTGCGGCTGAGGGCTTTGACCGGGTTCGGCGATCTGCAGTAGGGCCATGCTTATCTGAATACCTTAGGCGTCATCACGGGCGACACCGGGTTAATCGTCGAGGCGCTCTTCCAGTTGGCGCACTTCTTGGGCGAGCTTGTCGAGGAACTGCATGCGGCGCATCAGGCGTTCGGCCTGTTCACGCTCGGCAGGCACATCCCAGCAGGCTGCGAAATCGTCGTTGAGCGTGTCCTGGGCGGCCTTGAGGCGCTTCTTGAACACGGCCACGCCGTCGAGATCGGCTTCGTCCTGCAGCTCTTCGAGCTCTTCACGCCACTGCATCTGCTGCAACAGGAAGTCAGGGTCGTGAACCGTGACTTCCTGAGGCACTTCATGGCCACCGATGGCCAGCAGATAACGGGCGCGACGCGGCGCGCTGCGCAATGTCTGGTAGGCGTCGTTGAGGGCAGCGGACGTTTCCAGCGCCACGCGCTGCTCGCGCTCGGAAGCGTCGGCAAAACGGTCCGGGTGCACCTCGCGAGCCAGCTCGCGGTAGCGAGTGGCCAGCTTATCGAGGTCCAGACAGAAGCAGGGCTGGAGGTCGAACAGAGCGAAATGACAAGGAGTACCCACAGCCAGCCTCAAACGTTGAAGCTTTCGCCGCAGCCACACTCACCGCGCACGTTGGGGTTGTTGAACTTGAAGCCTTCGTTCAACCCTTCCTTGACGAAGTCAAGCTCGGTGCCGTCGAGGTAGACGAGGCTCTTGGGATCGATGATCACCTTCACCCCGTGGTTCTCGAAGACGGTGTCTTCCTCGGCCAGTTCGTCGACGAACTCCAGCACGTAGGCCAGGCCCGAGCAACCGGTGGTGCGCACGCCCAGGCGAATACCCTCACCCTTGCCGCGCCCGTCGAGGGAACGGCGAATGTGGCTGGCGGCGGCTTCTGTCATGCTGATAGCCATCGAAACTCCTTACCTCTTACCTTGCAACGGGCGGCTTAGAGCAAGCCTTTCTTCTGCTTGTAGTCGCGCACGGCTGCCTTGATGGCATCCTCGGCGAG
Source organism: Pseudomonas putida (assembly GCF_005080685.1). Lineage (NCBI taxonomy): Bacteria > Pseudomonadati > Pseudomonadota > Gammaproteobacteria > Pseudomonadales > Pseudomonadaceae > Pseudomonas > Pseudomonas putida. Next base: position 5,507,632 of record NZ_CP039371.1, read on the forward strand.
TACCGAGCAGTGGATCTTCACTGGCGGCAGGGCCAGTTCTTCCGCCAGCTGGGTGTTCTTGATGGTTTCGGCTTCGTCCAGGGTCTTGCCCTTCATCCACTCGGTGGCAAGGGAGCTGGAAGCGATGGCCGAACCGCAGCCGTAGGTCTTGAACTTGGCGTCTTCGATGACGCCCTGCTCGTTGACCTTGATCTGCAGACGCATCACGTCACCGCACGCTGGGGCGCCGACCATGCCGGTACCGACATCCGGGTCCTCGGCATTCATCTTGCCGACGTTGCGTGGGTTTTCGTAGTGGTCGATGACCTTTTCACTGTATGCCATGGTGCAATTCCTTCCTCATCAGGGAGCCGCTCTTGCCGGCGACTGCTTAGTGGGCGGCCCACTCGATCTTGGAGATGTCAACGCCGTCTTTGTACATATCCCACAGCGGCGACAGCTCACGCAGTTTGTTAACGGCCTCGCAGACTTTCTGCGCGGCGTAGTCGACTTCTTCCTCGCTGGTGAAACGACCGAAGGAGAAGCGGATCGAGCTGTGTGCCAGTTCGTCGTTGCGGCCCAGGGCGCGCAGCACGTAGGACGGCTCGAGGGAAGCGGAGGTGCAGGCCGAACCCGAGGATACGGCGATGTCCTTCAGCGACATCAGCAGCGACTCGCCTTCGACGTAGTTGAAGCTCAGGTTCAGGTTGTGCGGTACGCGGTGGGTACGGCTGCCGTTGACGTACAGCTCTTCGAGGTTGGAAACCTGCTCGAAGAAGCGGTCGCTCAGGGCCTTGATACGCGCGTTCTCGGCGACCATTTCCTGCTTGGCGATGGCGAAGGCTTCGCCCATGCCGACGATCTGGTGGGTCGGCAGGGTGCCCGAACGCATGCCGCGCTCATGACCACCGCCGTGAATGATGGCTTCCAGGCGAACGCGCGGCTTGCGGCTGACGTACAGCGCGCCGATGCCTTTCGGGCCGTAGACCTTGTGCGCCGAGAACGACATCAGGTCGACCTTGAGTTTCTGCAGGTCGATCTCGACCTTGCCGGCCGACTGAGCGGCGTCGACGTGGAACAGTACGCCGCGCGAACGGGTCAGCTCACCGATGGCAGCGATGTCGTTGATCGAGCCGACTTCGTTGTTGACGTGCATCAGCGAGACCAGGATGGTGTCGTCGCGCAGCACTGCCTCGACCATGGCCGGGGTGACGATGCCGTCTTCACCTGGCTCGAGGTAGGTAACTTCGAAACCTTCACGCTCGAGCTGGCGAGCGGTATCCAGGACCGCCTTGTGCTCGATCTTGGAGGTGATGATGTGCTTGCCCTTGGTCTGATAGAAGTGCGCCACGCCTTTCAGTGCGAGGTTATCGGACTCGGTGGCACCGCTGGTCCAGACGATTTCGCGCGGGTCGGCGTTGATCAGCTCGGCCACCTGGCGGCGGCCATTCTCGACCGCTTCCTCGGCCTTCCAGCCGAACACGTGGGAACGCGAGGCCGGGTTACCGAAGTTCCCGTCGACCAGCAGGCAATCGGCCATCTTCTGGGCTACGCGCGGGTCGACTGGGGTTGTCGCTGAGTAATCGAGGTAGATCGGCAACTTCATTGGGTATCTCCTATCAGGCGGTGGCGTCGCTCGTCGCTGTCATCGGATCCGGGTCAATCGACGGCGGACGTCTCAATCTTGTCCAACTGGGCGCAACGGCCTGCGACACGACGCAGGTCCTGGCGCTGGGCAACTTCCTGCACCTCACGGCGCATGACGAGGTCGGCCAGGCTGATGCCGCTGAGGAATTCGTGGATCTGCTGGCTGAGGTCGCACCACAGGTGGTGGGTCAGGCAGGTGTCACCGGCATGGCAATCCCCCAGCCCCTGGCAACGGGTGGCATCGACCGATTCGTTGACCGCATCGATGACCTGGGCGACCTGGATGGTCTCCATGCCCCGCGACAGCTGGTAACCACCGCCCGGGCCGCGCACGCTGGAGACCAGGCTGCTGCGGCGCAGCTTGGCGAACAGCTGCTCCAGATAAGAGAGGGAGATGCCCTGGCGTTCGGAAATGTCGGCCAAAGACACAGGCCCATGCTGCGCGTGCAATGCCAGGTCGAGCATGGCAGTCACGGCGTATCGGCCTTTGGTAGTCAGTCGCATGGCTAATGGGTACCACGGGAGTTACAGGATGTGAGCGAGTATGCGATTCCCGAGCATTTAAGTCAACTATTAGACCTACTGCTTTAGTCGGGTTTGCATCAGGGAGGCGGGCGCGATTGTAGCAGCAATGGGGCGTGAGCACACGCTCCATATGTCAGAGGGCCGCCATCGCGGCGCAATCAATGCGGCTGAGTGTCGCGTTGGGCAGCCTGGGTCTGATCGGCAAAATCATCTTCGGGCAGCGCCGGCAGCTCCTTGGCACAGTAGTCGCTCCCCATCTTGGTCAGCGCACCGCACATGCCCTCGAGGCGTTCGTCCACCGCCTGCAGGTGGTCGAGCATCTGGCCGATGGCACGCGCCACCGGGTCAGGCATGTCGCCGCTGACACCATAGGCGTCGAAGCCGATCTTTTCGGCCATGGCCTTGCGCTTGGCCTCGACTTCGCTCTCCTCGCTCTTGACGATGATCCGCCCCGGGATGCCGACTGCAGTGGCGCCGGCCGGCACCGCCTTGGTGACCACCGCGTTGGAGCCGATCTTGGCCCCGGCACCGACAGTGAACGGCCCGAGCACCTTGGCTCCGGCACCGACCACCACGCCGTTTTCCAGGGTCGGGTGGCGCTTGCCCTTGTTCCAGCTGGTGCCACCCAGGGTCACGCCCTGATAAAGCGTCACATCGTCGCCGATCTCCGCGGTTTCACCGATGACGATACCCATGCCATGATCGATGAAGAAGCGTCGCCCGATGGTGGCGCCAGGATGAATCTCGATACCGGTCATCCAGCGACCGAAGTTGGACACCAGGCGCGCCAGCCACTTGAAATCACGCGTCCACAGGGCATGGCCGAGGCGGTGCAACCAGATCGCATGCATGCCCGGATAGCAGGTGAGCACCTCGAAGGCGTTGCGCGCCGCGGGGTCACGATGGAATACGCTCTGGATATCTTCACGCAGACGTTCGAACATCTGTCAGTCCTTCCGTTTATGCGGCTCGCCCCGTGCGACCTTCTGGGTCTCGGTGAGGATGCCGCGCAAAATGCTCATTTCCGAACGATTGACCGCGCTGCGCCCGTACAGCCGGCGCAGGCGCGGCATCAGGTGCTTGGGCTTCTCGGGGTCAAGGAAGCCGATGTCCACCAGGGTCTTCTCCAGGTGTTCGTAGAACAGCTCCATTTCGTCCATGGTCGCCGGCTCGTTGCTGCGCAACGAGCTGGCCTCGAACTTCTCGACTTTCGACGGCGCGCCTTCGGCCGCCAACCAGGCCATGCGCACCTCGTAGGCGAGCACCTGGACCGCGGCAGCGAGGTTCAGCGAACTGAAGTCGGGATTCGACGGAATATGCACGTGGAAGTGACATCGCTGCAGTTCTTCGTTGGTCAGGCCGGCGTGCTCGCGCCCGAACACCAGGGCGATCTCTTCGCCATCGCCGGCGTGCTCCACCGCCTTGGCCCCGCACTCGCGCGGATCGATCAGCGGCCAGGGGATGCTGCGCTCACGGGCGCTGGTACCCATGACCAGCGTGCAGCCGACCAGCGCGTCCTCGAGGCTGCCGACCACCTGGGCATTGGCCAGGATGTCATCGGCACCCGAGGCGCGCGCACTGGCGTCGGCGGACGGGAATTCTTTCGGCTGCACCAGCACCAGGCGCGACAAGCCCATGTTTTTCATGGCACGCGCAGCGCCGCCGATGTTGCCGGGGTGGCTGGTATTGACCAGAACAACACGAATATTTTGCAGCAAGGTGTTGTGCTCACAGATGTGGGTTTGGGGGCTAACGATCTTACAGAACCGACCAGCGTAACGCCACGAAAGCAAATGTGACACTTCTGCCGCCAAACTTTTCTGTTAGAATGTCCGGCTTTCTTCTTTAACATCTCCAGGTGACCCGCCCATGCAGCCTATGCTGAATATCGCCCTGCGCGCCGCTCGCAGCGCCAGTGAACTGATTTTCCGCTCCATCGAACGCCTGGATAGCATCAAGGTCGACGAGAAAGAGGCAAAGGACTACGTCTCCGAGGTTGATCGCGCCGCCGAGCAGAGCATCGTCAACGCCCTGCGCAAGGCCTACCCGAACCACTCCATTCAGGGCGAGGAAACCGGCCTGCACGCCGGCACCGGCGAAGAAGGCAAGGACTACCTGTGGATCATCGATCCACTGGACGGCACCACCAACTTCCTGCGTGGCGTTCCGCACTTCGCCGTCAGCATCGCCTGCAAATACCGTGGCCGCCTCGAGCACGCCGTGATCGTCGACCCGGTTCGCCAGGAAGAATTCACCGCCAGCCGTGGCCGCGGCGCCCAGCTCAACGGTCGCCGCCTGCGCGTCAGCTCGCGCACCAGCCTGGAAGGCGCCCTGCTGGGTACCGGCTTCCCGTTCCGTGACAACCAGATGGCCGAGATGGACAACTACCTGGGCATGTTCCGCGCCCTGACTGGCCAGACCGCCGGCATCCGCCGCGCCGGCTCCGCCAGCCTGGACCTGGCCTACGTTGCTGCCGGCCGCTTCGACGCCTTCTGGGAGTCGGGCCTGTCCGAGTGGGACATGGCGGCAGGCGTACTGCTGATCCAGGAAGCGGGCGGCCTGGTGAGCGACTTCAACGGCGGCCACGACTTCCTCGAGAAGGGCCATATCGTCGCTGGCAACATCAAGTGCTTCAAGGCCGTGCTGACTGCCATCCAGCCACACCTGCCCGAGTACATGAAGCGCTAAGCGCTGATTGCAAGCACAAAAAAGCACCCCGCGGGGTGCTTTTTTTGTGTCCAATGACCAGCCCTTTGGGAGCGGCCTTGCGTCGCGAAAGGGTCGCGAAGCGGCCCCGGGAATCTTTGTCGCATCAAAAATTGCCGGGACTGCTTCGCAGTCCATTCGCGACGCAAGGCCGCTCCCACAAAAAGCAGTGCAGGCCTGGGATCACTGATCGGCTTCGCTCAGGATCAGTTTGCCGTTCTTGTCCACCGGAATGGTCGAGCCAGGCTCACGATCCATCTTCACCTGCCCCACCTGATCACCGAGGGTGTACTTGACGTTGTAGCCAACCACCTTCTCGCTGATGTCATTGACGGTATTGCAGCGGGTTTGCGTGGTGGTGTAGGTGTCACGCTCCTGCATGCCTTCCTGCACCTTGTTACCGGCATAGCCACCACCGACCGCACCGGCCACGGTAGCGATCTTCTTGCCGGTACCACCGCCGATCTGGTTGCCCAGCAAGCCACCTGCCAGGGCGCCGACAACGGTACCTGCGATCTGGTGCTGGTCCTTGACCGGCGCCTGACGGGTCACGGTGACGTCCTTGCAGACCTCACGCGGCGACTTGACCTGCTGCTTGATCGGCTGCACGTCGGTGACTTGCGCGTACTCGGGCCCTTTATTCACCAAGCTGTAGGTCGCCACAGCACCTCCGGCGGTTACACCGACAGCACCCAGAACCGCACCCACCAGCATTGATTTATTCACATGAACCTCCTGACCTGACCGCGGGAACTGGCCCGCCTTCTCCCTGCCTTGGAGCATAAAAAAAGGCGCAAGTTCAGCACTTGCGCCTTTTAAGCCGCCGAGCGGCGTAGGCAAAAGCCTTATGGACGGTCGTCCACACCCTCGGTCTTGGCCGGCGGGATCAGGTCTTCGCTGTTCAGGTTCAGCCAGATCAGCACCACGTTGGCGATGTAGATCGACGAGTAGGTACCCGCCATGACACCGATGAACAGTGCCAGGGAGAAGCCGAACAGGTTGTCGCCACCGAAGAACAGCAGCGCAGCGATCGCCAGCAGGGTCGACACCGAGGTGGCGATGGTGCGCAGCAAGGTCTGGGTGGTCGAGACGTTGATGTTCTCGATCAGCGAAGCCTTGCGCATGACGCGGAAGTTCTCGCGCACCCGGTCGAACACGACGATGGTGTCGTTGAGCGAGTAGCCGATGATCGCCAGCACCGCCGCCAGTACCGTCAGGTCGAAGGTGATCTGGAAGAACGACAGGATACCCAGGGTGACCACCACGTCGTGGATCAGCGAGATGATCGCACCCACGGCGAACTTCCACTGGAAGCGGAATGCCAGGTAGATGAGGATGCCACCGAGGGCCAGGAGCATGCCCATGCCGCCCTGGTCACGCAGCTCCTCGCCCACCTGCGGGCCGACGAACTCGACACGCTTGACCGTGGCCGGGTTGTCGCCGCCTGCCTTTTGCAGGGCTGCAGCCACCTTGTTACCCAGCTGCGGGTCGTCGCCCGGCATGCGCACCAACAGGTCGGTGGTGGCGCCAAAGCTCTGCACCACGGCCTCGTGGAAGCCCGAATCGACCAGCTCGGCACGCACCGCCTTGAGGTCGGCCGGGCGCTCGTAGGTCAGCTCGATCAGCGTACCGCCGGTGAAGTCGAGGCCGAAGTTCAGGCCTTTCTGCCACCAGCTGAACAATGCCAGCACGGTGAGGAGCACGGTAATGGCGAACGCGACATTGCGCACGCCCATGAAATTGATGGTTTTCATCGCAGCTCCCTCAAACCCACAGCTTCTTGATGTCACGCCCGCCACAGGTCAGGTTGACCATGGCACGGGTCACCATGACCGCGGTGAACATCGAGGTGAAAATCCCGAGGGACATGGTAACCGCGAAGCCCTTGACCGGGCCGGTACCCATGGCGAACAGGATACCGCCGACCAGCAGGCTGGTCAGGTTGGCGTCGATGATCGCGGTGTAGGCACGGTTGAAGCCTTCGTGGATGGCGCGCTGCACGGACATGCCGGCTTTGAGCTCCTCGCGGATACGCGAGAAGATCAGCACGTTGGCGTCGACCGCCATACCCATGGTCAACACGATACCCGCGATACCCGGCAGGGTCAGGGTAGCGCCCAACAGCGACATCAGCGCCAGCAGCAGCACCATGTTGCCCGCCAGGGCGATGGTTGCGATCACGCCGAAGCCGCGGTAGATGGCGATGATGAACAGCGAGACGAACAGCATGCCCCACAGGGACGCATCGATGCCCTTGGTGATGTTGTCGGCACCCAGGCTCGGACCGATGGTGCGCTCTTCAGCGAAGTACATCGGCGCTGCCAGGCCACCGGCCCGCAGCAGCAGGGCCAGTTCGGACGATTCACCCTGGCCGTTGAGGCCGGTGATACGGAACTGGCTGCCCAGCGGCGACTGGATGGTCGCCAGGCTGATGATCTTCTTCTCTTCCTGGAAGCTCTGTACGGCAACGTCCTTCTCGACGCCGTCGACGGTCTGCTTGACGTAACGGGTGATCGGCTTCTGCTCGATGAAGATCACCGCCATGCTGCGGCCCACGTTGCTGCGCGTTGCGCGGCTCATCAGCTCGCCGCCGTGGCCATCCAGGCGGATGTTGACCTGCGGGCGACCGTGCTCGTCGAAGCTGGCCTGGGCGTCGGTGACCTGGTCACCGGTGATGATCAAGCCACGCTCGACCGGGGCGGAACGGCCGCCTTCACGGAACTCGAAGACCTCGGTAGTGGCCTTGGAGGCGCCAGGTTCGGCACCGAAGCGGAACTCAAGGTTCGCGGTCTTGCCGAGAATACGCTTGGCTTCGGCAGTGTCCTGCACGCCTGGCAGCTCGACCACGATGCGGTTGGCGCCCTGGCGCTGAACCAGCGGCTCGGCCACGCCCAGTTCGTTCACACGGTTGCGAACGGTGGTGAGGTTCTGCTTGATCGAGTATTCGCGGATCTCGGCAACCTTGGCCTGAGTCAGCGCCAGACGCAGCACGGCGAGGTCGTTGCGCTCGCTGGTGGTCAGGTCGAAATCATTGAAATTCTTGCGGATCAGGGCACGTGCCTGTTCGCGGGTAGCATCGTCAGCGAAGCCCAGCATCACAGCGCCATCCTGCTGCGGCAGGCTGCGGTAGCGGACGCGCTCTTTACGCAGCAAGGTCTTGACCTCGCCTTCGTAGACTTTCATGCGGGCGGTCATGGCCTTGTCCATGTCCACTTCCAGCAGGAAGTGCACACCACCGGACAGGTCCAGGCCCAGCTTCATCGGGCTCGCGCCCAGGTTGCGCAGCCACTGAGGAGTGGTCTGGGCGAGGTTGAGGGCCACGACGTAATCATCGCCCAGTGCCTTGCGCACCACATCCTTGGCCGGCAGTTGGTCTTCCTGATTGGTCAGGCGAATCAGCCCACTGCCCTTCTCGCCGAGCCTCGCGCCCTTGACGGTGATCTTGGCATCGGCCAGCGCCTTGCTGACGCGGTCGAGGTCGGCCTGGCTCACCTGCAGCGCCGAGCTGGCACCGCTGATCTGCACCGCCGGGTCATCCGGGTAGAGGTTGGGTGCGGAATAAATAAAACCGACCGCCAGTACCAGCACGATCAGTGCGTATTTCCACAGAGGATATTTGTTCAGCATCACGCCGCCCGTTCAAGACGCGGGGCGCGTTGCGCGCCCCACTGGAAAAATAAAACCGGTAACTCAGATAGCCTTGAGCGTACCTTTTGGCAGGGTCGCGGCGATGGCGCCCTTCTGGAACTTCAGCTCGACGTTGTCGGACACTTCCAGGACCACGAAGTCATCGGCGACCTTGACGATCTTGCCGGCGATACCGCCATTGGTGACAACTTCGTCGCCTTTCTGCAAGTTGCTCAGCAGGTTCTTCTGCTCTTTGGCACGCTTGGCCTGTGGACGCCAGATCATCAGGTAGAAGATGACCAGGAAACCGACCAGGAAGATCCACTCGAAGCCGGTACCGGCTGGGCCAGCGGCAGGTGCTGCAGCGTCCGCGTAGGCGGCGGGAATCAAGAAGCTCATTAGGCACTCCAGTTGCTAAGTTGTTTATAAGAGCGGACAGTCAGTCCAAGGGCGGCACAGGCAGCCCACGCTTGGCATAGAAGGCGTCGACAAAGGCGGCCAATTTACCCTGTTGAATAGCCTCGCGTAAACCGGCCATCAAGCGCTGGTAATGGCGCAAGTTGTGGATGGTATTCAGCATGCTGCTCAACATTTCGCCGCATTTGTCCAGGTGATGGAGATACGCGCGGGAGAAGTTGGTGCAGGTATAGCAATCACAGGTCGGATCCAGCGGCGAATCATCATGGCGATGGAACGCATTGCGGATCTTGATCACCCCTGTATCGACGAACAAATGGCCATTGCGTGCGTTACGTGTCGGCATCACGCAGTCGAACATGTCGACGCCGCGGCGCACACCCTCAACGAGATCTTCCGGTTTGCCTACCCCCATAAGGTAACGAGGTTTGTCAGCCGGCATCTGGCCCGGCAGGTAGTCGAGTACCTTGATCATTTCGTGCTTGGGCTCGCCCACCGACAGGCCGCCGATGGCCAGGCCGTCGAAGCCGATGTTCTCCAGGGCTTCCAGCGAGCGCAGGCGCAGGTCCTGGTACATCCCGCCCTGGACGATGCCGAACAGCGCCGCGGTGTTGTCGGCGTGGGCGTTCTTCGAACGCTGGGCCCAACGCAGCGACAGCTCCATGGAGGTGCGCGCGACGTCGTGCTCGGCCGGGTACGGCGTGCATTCATCGAAGATCATGACGATGTCCGAGCCCAGGTCGCGCTGGACCTGCATGGATTCCTCGGGCCCCATGAACACCTTGGAGCCGTCGACCGGCGAGGCGAAGGTCACGCCTTCTTCCTTGATCTTGCGCATGGCGCCCAGGCTGAATACCTGGAAACCACCGGAATCGGTGAGGATCGGGCCCTTCCACTGCATGAAGTCGTGCAGGCCGTTGTGCTTCTTGATCACCTCGGTACCTGGGCGCAGCCACAGGTGGAAGGTGTTGCCGAGGATGATTTCGGCGCCGATGGCCTCGATATCGCGCGGCAGCATGCCCTTGACCGTGCCATAGGTACCGACCGGCATGAACGCCGGGGTCTCTACCGTGCCACGGGGAAAGGTCAGGCGGCCACGACGGGCCTTGCCGTCGGTGGCCAGCAGTTCGAAGGACATTCGACAGGTGCGACTCATGCTTGATCCTCTGGGCCGCGTGGCGCCGGATTGCGGGTGATGAACATGGCATCACCGTAACTGAAGAAGCGGTAGCCCTGCTCGACCGCCGCCGCGTAGGCAGCCATGGTCTCGGGGTAACCGGCGAAGGCCGAGACCAGCATCAGCAGCGTGGACTCCGGCAGATGGAAATTGGTGACCAGGGCGTCGACCACGTGGAACGGCCTGCCTGGGTAGATGAAGATATCGGTGTCGCCACTGAAGGCCTTGAGCACGCCATCGCGCGCCGCGCTCTCCAGCGAGCGCACACTGGTGGTTCCTACCGCCACCACGCGACCGCCTCGGGCGCGGCAAGCCTCGATGGCATCGACCACGTCCTGGCTCACTTCGAGCCATTCCTTGTGCATGTGGTGGTCTTCGATCTTGTCGACCCGCACCGGCTGGAAAGTACCGGCGCCGACGTGCAGGGTGACGAAGGCCCGCTCCACGCCCTTGGCGGCGATCTTTTCCAGCAGCGCCTCGTCGAAATGCAGGCCAGCGGTGGGCGCTGCCACCGCGCCGGCGCGCTCGGCGTAGACGGTCTGGTAGCGCTCGCGGTCGGCGCCTTCGTCGGGACGGTCGATGTACGGCGGCAGCGGCATGTGGCCGACGCGGTCGAGCAGCGGCAGCACCTCCTCGCTGAAACGCAGTTCGAACAGCGTGTCGTGGCGGGCGGTCATTTGTGCCTCGCCGCCGCCGTCGATGAGAATTTGCGTGCCGACCTTGGGCGCCTTGCTGGCGCGCACGTGGGCGAGCACGCGGTGGCTGTCGAGCACACGCTCGACCAGCACTTCCAGCTTGCCGCCGGTGGCTTTCTGGCCGAACAGCCGCGCCGGAATTACCCGGGTGTTGTTGAACACCATCAGGTCGCCCGGGCGCAGGTACTCGAGCAGGTCGGGGAATTGCTGATGCACCAGCGCCCCGCTCGGCCCATCGAGGACCAGCAGGCGGCTACCATGGCGCTCGGCCAGTGGGTGGCGGGCGATCAGGGAATCGGGGAGTTCGAAGGAAAAATCGGCGACGCGCATGATGATGTTCGGTTCGGCAGGGCCGGGAAGTTTAGCCCAATGTGTGAAAATTGACCATGAAACCCGATTGACCGACGTTTGGCACCTCTCTATACTGCGCGCCACACGCCCTGATGGCGGAATTGGTAGACGCGGCGGATTCAAAATCCGTTTTCGAAAGGAGTGGGAGTTCGAGTCTCCCTCGGGGCACCAAATCCGAAAGAACCGACCTATATGGTCGGTTTTTTTATGCCTGAATGATTAGCGCCTACCTAAGAACGCTAGCAATCCTCCGGCGGCAGGACTCGATCCTTCGGCTGTTACATGAATCGAGCACATCCCAGGCGCACGCGTCCAAGCTCCGATTCAAGCTACCCTATGCGCCTAGTTTCCCCTCTGGAGCCTCCCTTGGAACTCAGGCAACTGCGCTACTTCGTCAAGATCATCGAACACGGCAGCCTCGGCCGCGCCGCGCTCGAGCTGGATGTCGGCGTTTCGGCGTTGAGCCAGCAGATTGCCAAGCTTGAAAACGAACTGAGCACCCGACTGCTCAACCGCACCACCACGGGCGTCACCCCGACCAGCGCCGGCGTGGCCTTCCTGCACCATGCCCAGTTGAGCCTGCGCCAGGCCGAGAACGCCGTGCTGGCCGCGCATCGTGGGCGGCGCAGCGGCTACGTCACCGTCGGCCTGCCGCCGACCACCGCCACGGTCCTGGCCCTGCCGCTGATCAACGCCATGCGTGAACACTACCCCGACATCCAGTTGCACCTGGTCGAGATGCTCTCCGGGCACCTGGCCGCGCAGCTCAATGCCCGGCAGATCGACCTGGCCATCCTGTTCCAGCTGGAGGGCGGCAAACGCTGGAGCGTGACGCCGCTGCTCGATGAAAAGCTGTTCGTCATCAGCCCACCGCACCTGGCCCAGGCGCTCGCCCACGACAGCGTGCAACTGGCGGACCTCGGCCAGTTGCCGCTGGTCATGCCCAGCGCCCAGCACGGCCTGCGCTCGACGCTGATGGCAGCGTTCGAACGCTCGGGCCTGGCGCCTAACATCACCATGGAGGTCGATGGCCTCGCGGTGCTGATGAACGCCGTGCGCGCCGGGCACGCCGCGACCATCCAGCCAGGCGCCGCGGCAGCGCTCAAGGGCGAGTCCGGTTTGCGCGTCGCGCAGATCAGCGACGCCCACGTCGGGCGTCGCAACCTGCTGGCGACCCTGGCGGACGACGAACTGTCGCCAGCCGCGCTGGCGGCGCGCCGGGTGATCGTCGATGTCGCCCGACGGCTGGTCGCCGAGCGGCACTGGCCCGGCGCGACCTGGATCGCCGACCAGAGCACCTGACGCCAAAAGCCTTTAGAAAAACTAAACACCCCACAGCCCGCCGCGCCTTTCGACAAACTGGCGGTTTGCCTACCTTGCGCTCATCCGCAAGGGGCCCTTCGTTCATGCCTCCTTGCGACCGAGGAGCGAAGATGATCGATGTTCTTGTAATTGGCGGAGGTAACGCCGCCCTCTGCGCGGCGCTGATGGCGCGTGAGGCCGGGGCCAGCGTCATGCTGCTCGAAGGCGCACCGAAAGCCTGGCGCGGTGGCAACTCGCAACACACCCGCAACCTGCGCTGCATGCACGATGCCCCGCAGGACGTGCTGGTGGATGCCTATCCCGAGGAGGAGTACTGGCAGGACCTGCTCAAGGTGACTGGCGGCCTGACCAACGAGAAGCTGGCGCGCATCGCGATTCGCGCCTCGTCCAACTGCCGGGACTGGATGCGCGCGCATGGGGTGCACTTCCAGCCGCCGCTGTCCGGCGCGCTGCATGTCGCGCGGACCAATGCGTTTTTCATGGGCGGCGGCAAAGCGCTGGTCAACGCCTACTTTCGCAGTGCCGAGCGGCTGGGCGTGCAGATCCGCTATGACGCCCAAGTCAGCGATATCGAACTTGACCATGGCCGTTTCGTCGCCGCCCACCTTGCCGAGCGCGAAGTCGACGGGCAACGACTGCCCGCCGAACGCATCGTCGCCAAGGCCTGCGTGCTGGCTGCGGGCGGTTTCGAGTCCAACCGCGAGTGGCTGCGCCAAGCCTGGGGGCAGAACGAGCGCGGGGAGTGGCCCTCGGACAATTTCCTGATCCGCGGAACCCGGTTCAATACCGGCGTTCTGCTCAAGCGCATGGGCGAACTGGGCGCCGACATCATCGGTGACCCGACCCAGGCGCACATGGTCGCCATCGACGCCCGCGCGCCCCTGTATGACGGCGGTATCTGCACCCGTATCGACTGCGTGTCGCTGGGGGTGGTGGTCAACCGGGACGGCGAGCGGTTCTACGACGAGGGCGAGGATTTCTGGCCCAAGCGCTATGCCATCTGGGGCCGCCTGGTGGCCGGGCAACCCGGGCAACAGGCGTACTCGATCATCGACCAACAGGCCATCGGCCGTTTCATGCCTCCGGTTTTCCCAGGCACCAGCGCCAATACCCTGGCCGAGCTCGCCGGCAAGCTGGGCCTGCCGCAAGCGCAGTTCATCCAGACCATCGAGGACTTCAACCGCGCCTGCCGAGTCGGGACCTTCGACCATACCGCCCTGGACGATTGCCACACCCAAGGGCTGACGCCTGCCAAGACCCACTGGGCGCGACCACTGGTCAAGCCCCGTTCTACGCCTATCCGCTGAAGCCGGGCGTGACCTTCACTTATCTGGGCCTGGCCACCGACGAAACCGCCGCCGTGCATTTCGCCGGCAAGCCGAGCCGCAATCTGTTCGTCGCAGGAGAAATGATGGCCGGTAACGTATTGGGCAAGGGCTACACCGCAGGTATCGGCATGGCCATCGGCACGGCCTTTGGCCGCATCGCCGGAGTCCAGGCGGCGGCCAGCGCAGGTTTTGCAGCCTGCACCCAGCCAATGGAGGCTCGCCATGCAGCTGTTTGATCCCAACACCACCCAACAGCTGATCCCGGTACTGAATGTCCAGGAGTCCGAAGTCCAGCGGCAGATGAGCATCTGCAATGCCTGCCGCTACTGCGAAGGTTTCTGCGCGGTGTTCCCGGCCATGACCCGCCGACTGGAGTTCGCCCAGGCGGATATCCACTACCTGGCCAACCTCTGCCACAACTGCGGCGCCTGCCTGCATGCCTGTCAGTACGCCGCGCCCCATGCCTTCGAGGTCAACGTGCCCAAGGCCATGGCCAAGGTCCGCCTCGACACCTACAGCGAATACGCCTGGCCACGCGCCATGGGCCGCTTGTACCAACGCAACGGCCTGACCCTGGCCTTGGCGTCCGGCTTCGGCCTGGTGCTGTTCCTGTGCTTGAGCCTGCTGGCCATGGGCAATTTGTTCAGCGCCATGCCCGGTGGCAACTTCTACCGAATCTTCCCGCACAACACCTTGGCGCTGATGTTCGGCGCGGTGTTCGGATTCGCACTGATCGCCCTGGGCGTGGGGGTGCGCAAGTTCTGGCGCGATGTCTCGCCCCCAGCCGCTGCTGCTGCACTGAAAACCTCGGCCGCACTGGAAGCGACCGCCAGCGTGGCCCGGCTCAAGTACCTCGATGGTGGCCACGGCCAAGGCTGCAACAACGCCGATGACCGCTTCACCCTGTGGCGCCGGCGCTTCCACCACCTGACCTTCTACGGCTTCCTGCTCTGCCTCGCTGCCACCGCCACCGCCACGCTCTACCACTATCTGCTGGGCATGGCGGCGCCCTACCCGGTGCTCAGCGCGCCGGTGCTGCTCGGCATCACCGGTGGCCTGGGCCTGCTGGTAGGCCCTGCCGGACTGCTCTACCTGAACCTGCGCCGCAACGAGGCCCACGGCGACGCCCAGCAGAAGCCGATGGATCGCGGCTTCATTGCCTTGCTGTTCCTGGTCAGCGCCAGCGGCCTGGCCCTGCTAGCGTTTCGCGAAACGGCGGCCCTTGGCCTGCTGCTGGCCATTCACCTGGGCCTGGTCATGGCGTTCTTCCTGACCATGCCCTACAGCAAGTTCGCCCACGGCATCTTCCGCAGCGCGGCACTGCTCAAGTACGCCATCGAAAAACGCCAACCCAACCCGATCAATGCCGCAAGCGACTGACTGCTGCACTCACCCTCAAAAACAACAAAATCGAGCACAACGGTAGCCATGATGAAAACAACAATGCAAACCAGGGGGGCCAAGCTGGGCGCCATCCTGCGGGTCACCAGCGGCAACTTCCTCGAACAGTTCGACTTCTTTCTGTTCGGCTTCTATGCGACCTACATTTCCCGCACCTTCTTTCCGGCCAGCAGTGAGTTCGCCTCACTGATGATGACCTTCGCGGTGTTCGGCTCGGGCTTCCTGATGCGCCCCCTCGGCGCCATCGTGCTGGGGGCTTACATCGACAAGGTGGGGCGGCGCAAAGGCCTGATCGTGACGTTGTCGATCATGGCCGCCGGCACGGTGCTGATCGCCCTGGTGCCGGGCTATGCCAGCATCGGCCTGCTGGCACCGCTGCTGGTGCTGCTGGGGCGGTTGCTGCAAGGCTTTTCAGCGGGCGCGGAAATGGGCGGGGTTTCGGTCTACCTCTCGGAGATCTCCACGCCGGGGCACGTCGGTTTCTATACCAGTTGGCAGTCGGCGAGCCAGCAAGTGGCGATCGTGGTGGCAGCAGCATTGGGCTACACGCTCAATGCCTCGATGGAAGCGGCCGAGGTGGCCGCCTGGGGTTGGCGCATCCCGTTCTTCATCGGCTGCGTGATCATTCCGTTCATCTTCATCATCCGTCGCTCGCTGCAGGAGACTGAAGCGTTCAAGGCGCGCAAGCACCACCCCAGCGCCGGCGAAGTGTTCCGCTCGATGCGCGACAACTGGCGCACGGTGCTCGCCGGCGGCTTGCTGGCGTCGATGACCACCACCACGTTCTACCTGATCACGGTGTATACGCCGACCTTCGGCAAGACCGTGCTGCACCTGAGCACCACCGACAGCCTGGTGGTCACGCTGCTAGTCGGGGTGAGCAACTTCATCTGGTTGCCCATCGGTGGCAGCCTGTCCGACCGCATCGGCCGACAGCCACTGCTGCTGGCGATCTCGCTGCTGTGCATCTTCACCGCCTACCCCGCCATGCACTGGCTGGCCGAAGCTGCGAGCTTCGAGCGGCTGCTGGCGGTGCTGCTGTATTTCTCGTTCTTCTTCGGCATGTACAACGGTGCCATGGTCGCGGCGCTGACCGAGGTCATGCCGCAGAACGTGCGGGTGGTGGGGTTCTCCCTGGCATTCAGCCTGGCCACGGCGTTGTTCGGTGGGTTCACGCCGGCGGTGTCGACGCTGCTGGTGCAGACGACGGGGGACAAGGCCTCTCCGGCGTTCTGGCTGATGTTTGCCGCTGTGTGCGGCTTTACTGCAACGACGATGCTCTACCACCGAGCGAGGCCGGTGACCGTGAGCCCTGCATGATGGCTTATCGTCCATGATCGTCAGCTGAACCGTCCGTGCGAACAAATAGGACAGATTTATTCTCGTTATCGAGCGGCCGGAACAAATAAATCTGTCCCCTTTTGGGTGGTCCCCTTTTGGGTGCTTTTGGGTGGTCCAACAGTCCCCGCTAGCTCTACACTAAGTTGCACAAATCGCCACTTTCTGTAGAGCAAGCTCATGACCCGTCAGCCACTGCACCGTCTTTATCAAGGCCTACGTCAGTTCGCGTCCCCTCAGCGCTGCCTGTTCACCCCTGCAGACATGCGCGGTCTGCTCCCCGAATTGTCCGACACAGCGTATCGGTCCCTTCTGAGCCGTGCTGCCGACAGCGACGAATTGATCAGATTGTGCCGAGGCCTTTACCTATACACACAGGCCAAGCCAAACCCAGGGCGAATCCTGTACCACGCTGCCGCACGCCTGCGGGCAGACAACTTCAACTACATCAGTCTCGAATCGGCGCTCAGCGACGCTGGAGTGATATCCCAAGTCCCGCTGAATTGGGTCACCATCATGTCTTCAGGGCGAAGCCAGACCATTCGTTGTGGGGCATACGGCACGGTCGAGTTCATCCACACCAGCCGCAAGGCGGCCGACCTGCATAGCCAACTTGCCTACGACGAGCGCTGTCGGATGTGGCGAGCCAGCCCCACTCTGGCCTTGTCAGACATGAAGAGAACCCGGCGCAGCCTCGAGCTGATCGACTGGAGCATTGCCGATGAACTTGTTTGACCGACTCGTCGAGCAGGCCCTGACCAACTCCCCGGAGCTCGCCCCTCTACAGGTGGTTGTCGAAAAAGAACTGCTGCACCACGACATCATGCGGATACTTAGCGAGTCCGGACTGCTGAGGAGCCTTTGTTTCATCGGTGGAACGTGCTTGCGCACCTGTTACGGCTCCAGGCGGTTGAGCGAAGACCTGGACTTCACCGGTGGTGCAAGCTTCAAACGTGAGGACTTCTCCACGCTGAAGCAAAACCTGACGACCAAACTCAATGACAAATACGGGCTACAGGTGCAGGTCAGTGAACCCGTCCGCGAAACGGGTAACGTGGATACCTGGAAACTACGCGTACAAACCCGCCCCGAAGCGCGCAGTTTGCCCGCACAGCAAATCCATATCGACATCTGCGCTGTGCCTTCCTACCAACGCCAGCCCATGGTCTTGCTCAACCCGTATGGGGTCGACATGGGAACCGAAGGCCTTATCGTCAACGCGCAGAGCCTCGAAGAAATTTTTGTCGACAAGCTGTTGGCATTTGCCTTGCGTCGAGGGCGCATAAAAAATCGCGACATCTGGGATCTGGCCTGGCTTCGCCAGCGAGGCGTTAGCCAGCGTATGAACTCACAGAGCGCAAGCTTCAGGACCATTCGGTTACGGTCGGGCATTTCCTACATCAGGGGGCGGAGCGCACCGCCAGCTTGGCATTGGCGCAAACACAGCGAGACTTCGCAAACGAGATGCAACGATTTCTGCCACTTCAGGTAGTCATGCAGACGGTCAGGAATTCAGAGTTTTGGCATTACGTCACCCAGGCAATCGGCCAACAGATCGAGGACCTGCGCTCTCATCTTGAAATGGGCGCAGATAACCCTCCAGGCAACAAATTCCTTATGTAGCTAGTCGATAACCGCTCATCTTGCCTCCGCTGTGAGCGGATTTACCGCAACAACATTGCGACCGTCCATGATCATCAGCTGAACCGTCCGCGGTAGCAGGTACTCCACAGGCAAACGAAGCTGTGGAGCCTGTCATGATCACATTGCCCCGTTCGACCACGCCGAGCGATCTGCGGATGGTAGCGATGGACGCCTGGTACGCGACGTATGAGGACGTGCGAATGCGCATGGATTGCCCAAGCACGTACCACGAAACCTTGCTGCGCCAAGCCGATGAGATGAATCGCCAGAAACTGATCGACTGGAACGAATGGCGTGACTTGCGCACGATCGCCGATCGAGCTTTTCTGGTCGCGGTCGCGGGTGGCGACTATGCCGTCAACAGTGGCTCTACGCTCGGGAAAAATCAGACTTAGCCCCTTACTTGTAGTCCGTTTCCCAAAGATACTGCCACCGCCTGATTTCCATTGCGGCGTTGCTCATCAGCGTTCTAGTCTCGGGGTGTCGTTGCTAATCAACGATGCGGCTTTGACAGGCCGCCCTGAACGAACCGCATGGCATCGCTTTATGGTGGCTGTGTGTGGGGCACCTCGTGTGCGCCGGCTTTTGGTTCTGTTCACCGGTCTGTCAACCCATACATAGCCGCCACCTTCTTGTTTGACAGCAAGCGGTGATGGCGCCCACTCATGAACAGGCCTATACCGATGCTCAAGATCGTTCCCGATCCACCTCCAATCTTCCGTCAAGACATGCCCATGATGCCCACGCAAGCGCAGACGCTGCCCTAGGGCTGGCCACGTTTCGCCTGGGCAGGTCTGATCGCTGACAAGCCAGCGTCCTCAATCGATGGCGCAAACTGACAAACCGGCCGCTACCCTTGCGGGCGCAAGCTTGCCATGGCCACAAGCCGAGGGGACCGGGCCTGCCCAGGCACCTGGATATTCACTGAAATCCGCATACCCTCATTACCGTCTCAGTTCGCCAAACGCTCGCCGAAACCAGGAGACCTTCGCGTGCAAAACCTAGACACTCAATTCGAACGCATCCGCACAGGCCAGATGTACAACGACCTCACCCCCGAGCTCGTAGCCGCCCGCGAGCAGGCCGTGCTGCTCAGCAACCAATACAACGCCAGCTTCTCGCGCCCCGCTGCCGAACGGCAGGCCATCCTGCGCCGCTTGCTCGGCAGCATCGGCGAGGGTGTGCATTTCGAGCCTACATTTCGCTGTGAATTCGGGCGCAACATCCACATCGGCAACAACTTCTACGCCAACTTCGACTGCGTGATGCTCGACGGCGGCGGGATCTTCATCGGTGACGACGTGCTGCTGGCCCCACGGGTCGGGATCTACACCTCCAACCATGCCATCGACGCCGCCGAGCGCGCGGCGGGCGGCTGTTATGCCAAGCCCGTGCGCATCGGCAACCGGGTATGGATCGGCGCCGGCGTGCATGTGAACCAGGGCGTGACCATCGGTGACGGCAGCGTGATTGGTTCAGGCAGCGTAGTGACTTCGGACATACCGCCGAACGTAGTGGCCGCCGGCGTGCCGTGCCGGGTCCTGCGGCCTATCACCGACGCGGACAAGACCGGGTTCAGGCCCTGAGAGAGAAACGGTAGGAACCGGCTTGCCGGCGATGACGCCCCTACAGCCCCCCGCTTGCATCCAGTGCCATCAGTATCGGAGAATCGCGGAAACAATTCTCATTAACTGACGCCACATGCCAGCTTCCTCGCCCCCCTCACCCCAGGACACCGTCGGCACCCTGTACCGCGACCACAGCGACTGGCTGCACCAGTGGCTGCGCAAGCGCATGGCCTGCAGCGAGACTGCCGCCGACCTCGCCCACGACACCTTCGTGCGCCTGCTGAGCACACGCCGGGTGTTCGACCTGCGCCAGCCGCGGGCCTATCTGAGCAGCGTGGCGCGCAGCATCCTCATCGACAGCTACCGTCGCCGCTCGATCGAGCGCGCCTATCTGGAGACCTTGGCCAATCTGCCCGAGGCGCTGGAGGTCTCGCCGGAAACACGCCTGCTGATCCTCGAAACCCTGGTCGAAATCGATGCCATGCTCGATGGCCTGGGTGCCCGCACCCGTAGCGTGTTCCTGCTGTCGCAACTCGAAGGGCTGAGCTACGTGGAGATCGCCCGGCGCCTGTCGCTGTCGGTCACCACCGTGAAGAAGCACGCGACCCGGGCCCTGACCCACGTCCTGCTGCACCTGGAGGGCTGAGCCATGAGCCCGGCGCTGAACCGCGAAGTGCTCGAAGCCGCTGCCAGCTGGTACGTCGAACTGCGCTGCGCGCCCGGCGACCCGGCGCTGCTCGGCGCGCACAGCCGCTGGCTGGCGGCCGACCCCAGCCACGCGGCAGCCTGGAGCCGCGTGGGCATGCTGCAGAGCAAGCTCGAGCGCATCACCCCCGGCATCGGCGAGCGCACCCTCAATAGCGCCTTCGCCCGACGCCGCGCCAGCCTCAAGGTGCTCGGCGTGCTCATGCTCGTGGGTGGCAGTGGCTTGCTCGGCTGGCGCCAACCGACGCTGCGAGCATTGCGGGCCGACGAGCAGACCGCCATTGGCGAACGGCGCGACCTGACCCTGGCCGATGGCAGCCAGTTGCAACTCAACACCGCCAGCGCGGTGAACATCCGCTTCGATGCACGCCTGCGCAGCATCGAACTGGTACGCGGCGAAATCGCCATCAGTACCAGGCCGGACCCACTGGGCCGGCCTTTGCTCGTGCATACACCCGAGGGTTCGGTGCACGCCCTCGGCACGCGGTTCGTGGTACGCCGCAAGGGCGAAGGGTCGCAGGTCAGCGTGCAGGAGCATGCGGTAGAAGTGCGCCCGGCCTCGCTTACAGGGCAGGTCACCCGTGTCGAGGCCGGGCAGTGCGTCAGCTTCGACGCGCAACATTGCCAGGCGGTCCAGCCGGCCAGCGGTGACGAAGATGCCTGGACCCAGGGCATGCTGGTGGTCCACAACTGGCGCCTGGAGGCATTCTTGCGCGAGCTCGGACGCTACAGGCGCGGGCACCTTGGCTGCTCGGCCGACATCGCGGCGTTGCGGATTTCCGGCGCGTTCCAACTGACCGACAGTGACCTGGTGCTGCGTAACCTGTGCACCACGCTGTCGCTGCAGGCCCGCCACTTCACGCGCTACTGGGTGCAGTTGCAACCGGCCTGACGGTCACCTGAAAAAAATATCGCCTGGGGGTTATCGATTTTCTTTCTCATTCGACTTGGTCTGTAACTGCACTCACCTGGCCAACTCGGCGAAAGGAACTCCCATGCCCTCCACCGCTCTGATCCGCGGATATCGATACGCTCCCTTGCAGCAGGCCCTGCGCCGGGCCCTGCTGGGTAGCGTGCTGGTGCTCGCCAGCGTGCCACTGCACGCCCAGCCCCACCCGACCGCGACCACCGTGGCGATCGCCGCCGGCCCGCTGGAAACCGCGCTCAAGCAGTTCGCCGCCGCCACCTCGACCAGCGTGTCCTACGAGCCGGAGCTGGTCCGTGGCCTGCGTAGCCCAGGCGTCAGTGGCGAGCACAGCCCCGGCGAAGCCTTGCAGATTCTGCTCGGTGGCACAGGGCTGCACATCATCGCGGTCGACGACGGCAGCTTCTCCCTGGCCCCCGACAGCGCAGGTGCCCTGGAGCTGGGCGCGACGACAATCTCCAGCCAGCTCCTGAACGCGACCTCGGAAGGCACGGGCTCCTACGCCGCTCGAGCGGTAACCATCGGCAAGGGCGTGCACAGCCTGCGTGAAACCCCGCAGTCGGTCACGGTGATGACCCGCAAGATGCTCGACGACCAGAACCTCAACACCCTCGAGCAGGTGCTGGACAAGACCCCAGGCATCACCGTCTACGACTCGCCCATGGGCGGCAAGTACTTCTATTCGCGCGGCTTCAACCTCGACGGCCAGTACCAGTACGACGGCGTGCCGCTGGATGTGGGCGGCAACTACGTGCAGGCCAACAGCTTTTCCAGCGACATGGCGTTCTATGACCGGGTCGAGATCCTCAAGGGCGCGGCCGGCATGATGAAAGGCTCCGGCTCCTCGGCCGGTGGCGTCAATTTCGTGCGCAAGCGTGGCCAGGACAAGCCCACCACCACGGTCACGCTGTCCGCCGGCAGCTGGGACAACTACCGCGGCCAGGTGGATGTCGGCGGCCCGCTGAACGAGTCGGGCACCTTGCGTGGCCGCGCCGTGGCGACGCTGCAGGACCGCCAGTATTTCTACGACAATGCCGATCGCCAGGACCAGGTGTTGTACGGCGCCCTCGATTGGGACGTCACCGAGGACACCACCCTGGGCTTCGGCCTGGCCTACGAGGATGTCGACGCCTCGCCGTGCTACCACGGCCTGCCGCGCTACGCCGATGGCGCCGACCTCAAGCTGTCGCGTTCGACCTGCCTGGGCGCCAGCTGGAACGACCTGCAAAGCCAGCGCATCACCGCCTTCGCCGACCTCAAGCACCGTTTCAACGAAGACTGGACGCTGAACTTCGCCTCGATCTACACCCACAACAACCAGAACATCGAGTATGGCTACTCCGAGGGCTCGGTCCCGGTCGGTGCCAGCAGCGGGGCCATGAGCCGCTACGCCGGGCGCTTCGACTACGACCAGGACGACTACGGCTTCGATAGCTACGTCGACGGCAAGTTCGAGGCGTTCGGCCTGGAGCACGAGATCATCGTCGGCGCCAACGCCAGCGACCAGAAGACCCATGATTACTTCGCGCTCATGAGGCTGACCGGTAGCCAGAACCCGTTCGACCCCTCCTCGGACTTTCCCCATCCGTCCAAGGACGACTACCTGGTCGACCCGATCCGTGGCAGCAGCGTGCCCACCGAAACGCGCACCCGCCAGTGGGGTACGTACGCCAACCTGCGCTTGAAACTGGCAGAGCCACTGACGTTGGTACTGGGCGCACGGGTGAGCTGGTACCGCAACCGTAGCGATTCCTTCACCCAGGCCTGGGGAGGTTACTGGGTCAACAACCGCAGCCAGGAAAACGGCCAGGTCACCCCGTTCGCCGCTGTGCTGTACGACCTGAACGACCAGTGGACCGCCTACGCCAGCTATTCGGATATCTTCCAGCCGCAGAGCAACCTGGTGAACGCCGAAGGCCAATCCTTACAGCCAAAAACCGGCGCCAACTATGAAATCGGCATCAAGGGCGAATTGCTCGACGGCGGGTTGAACACTGCGTTCAACCTGTTCCGCACCATCGAGGACCACCGCGCCGAGACCGACTTCATCGGGACTTGCGCAGGGTCTGGAGACGGCTATTGCTACACCGACAGCGGCAAGGTCCGTGCCCAGGGGTTCGAGGCCGAAGTCAGTGGTTCACCGATCGACCGCCTGCAGCTGCTGGCCGGGTATACCTACACCCAGACCAAGTACTTGAAGACCATCAACGACACCGACCCGACCGAGCTGACCTTCACTTCCAGCTTCATTCCGCGGCACATGCTCAAGGTCTGGGGTGATTATCAGTTGGCCGGCGCGCTGGATCGCTGGACGCTCGGCGCAGGCGTGAACAGCCAGAGCGACAATTCGCGCAGGACCGGCACCACTCGCGTGGTGCAGCCTGGTTATACGCTCTGGAGCGGCCGTGTGCAGTACCGCATCGACCAGAACTGGAGCGTCGCGCTCAATGGCAACAACCTGTTCGACAAGAAGTACTACGCGACCATTGGTGCGCCTGGATGGGGCAACTTCTATGGCGAGCCGCGCAACTTCATGGTGACCCTGAAAGGGACGTTCTGACCGCTAGGAGCGACTTGACCGCGAACATCGGCACAGCCGGTGCCATACACCGTGGTGTCTGCTTCGCGGGTAAACCCGCTCCTACAGGATCTCCATTGCTGCCATGGCCTGCGCCGTACCTGTGGGAGCGGGCTTGCCCGCGAACACCGGCGAAGCCGGTGCCATACACCGCGGCGTCTGCTTCGCGGGCAAGCCCGCTCCTACAGGATCTCCACTGCTGCCATGGCCTGCGCCGTACCTGTAGGAGCGGGTTTACCCGCGAACACCGGCGAAGCCGGTGCCATACACCGCGGTGCTTTGTTTGCAGGTGAACCCGCTCAGGGCCTGCGTTGTACCAAGGTGTGCCTGCAAGCGCCCTAACCCGCCAGCACCGCGCGCACCACATGATCGGCCATCGCTCGCCGCGTCTGCAGCGTCGCGCTGCCCAGGTGCGGTTGCAGCACCACATTGTCCAGGGCAAACAATGCCTCGGGCACCTGGGGTTCGTCTGCGAACACATCCAGCGCCGCACCGCCGAGCCGACCATCGCTCAACCGCGCCACCAACTCGCCCTCGTCGACCACGCTGCCACGGGCCACGTTCACCAGTACGCCTCCTGCGCCAAGCGCCTCCAGTACCTGGGCATCGACCAGATGCCTGGACCCCGCGCCACCCGCCGCCGCCACCAGCAAGATGTCGCTGGCCTCGGCCAGGCTACGTGGGTCACCGTGGTACGCATACTCACAACCCGCCAATGCCCGTCGATTGTGGTAAGCCAGTTCGACGCCAAACGGCCGCAAACGCTCGGCAATCGCCGTGCCGATGCGCCCCAGGCCGATGATGCCCACCCGTTGCCCGCGCAGGCTGGTCCCCAGCAGCGGGAAGCCCCCCTGGCGCCAGTGGCCGGCCCGTACGAAACGGTCGGCCAAGCATACCTGGCGCAACAACGCCAACAGCAACGCCACAGCCTGGTCGGCCACCGCATCGGTGAGGATGTCGTCGGTAGTGCTGACACGAATTCCCCGCAGGCGCGCCTGCTCCAGGTCGATGGCATCGACGCCGACGCCATTGACCGCAATCAGCGACAGCTTGGGCAACGCCGCCATGAGCAAAGGCGGCACGCCCTGCGCGCCATTGGTGACCAGTGCCGCGAAGCGCTCCGGCCGCTCGGCCCACAGCGCCCGGCGGGCATCGGCATCGTATGCACGCACCAGCACGAAGCGCTCGGCCAGGCGGGCCTCATGCTCGGCCAGCAGCGGCGCCAGCATCAGCAGTGCCGGCTTGGCCGTCCCCCCTTGCGCCTCGTTCATGCGGCCTCCAGTTCCAGGCGCGAGTTCGAGGATGCCTTGGACCGCCCGAGCATCGCTGCCGGGATCGCCATGATCAGCACGCCGCTGACGAACAGGCACAGACCGAGCACATAGGTGCCATTGTTGATGTCGCCGGTGAGGTTCTCCGCCACAGCGGTGATCATCGAACCGGTAAAGCCCGACAGGTTGCCGATGGCGTTGATCATGCCAATCCCCGCAGCAGCCGCTACGCCGGAAAGCACGGTACCCGGCAGGGTCCAGTAGATCGGCATGAGGCTGAGCACACCGGAAGCGGCCACGGTCAGGAACAGGATCGACAGCACCACATTGCCGGAGAACGCCGCGCTGAGGATCAGCCCGCAGCCTCCGATGAACGCAGGCACCGCAGCATGCAGGCGGCGCTCGCCCGTGCGATTGGAGTGGCGTGCGTTGAGGAACATGGCGATCACCGCCACGCCATAGGGAATAGCGGTCAGCAGGCCGATCTCCAGGCTGCTGGTCACGCCCGCGCTCTTGATGATCGACGGCATCCAGAAGGCCAGGCCGTAGAAGCCGGTGTTGAAGGTCAGCAGGATGAACACCAGCAGCCACACACGCGGGTTGAAGAACACATCGCCCAGGCGCGAGACCTTGCCGTGCTCCTCCTGCTGCAAGTTGGCCTTGAGCATCTGCTTTTCAGCATCCGATAGCCAGCCGGCCTTGTCGATGTTGTCGCACAGGCAAGTGAACACCACCACCGCCATGATCACCGAAGGCACGCCTTCGATCAGCAGCATCCACTGCCAGCCGGCCATGTCGTGCCAGCCATCGAGGCTGGTCATCAGCCAGCCCGACAGCACGCCGCCCAAGGTCAGGCTGACCGGCATCGCCATCAGGAAACCCGACATCACCCGGCTCTGCCGATGGGTCGGGAACCAGTAGTTGAGGTACAGGATCACGCCGGGGAAGAAACCGGCCTCGCAGATCCCGAGCAAAAAGCGCAGCACGTAGAACATGGTGCTGGACTCGATATGGAAAAACGCCGCCAGCGGCTGGGTGAACGCCACGGCCATCGAGATGATCGCCCAGCTCAGCATGATGCGGGCGATCCAGAAACGCGCGCCATAGCGATGCAGCAGCAGGTTGCTCGGCACCTCGAACAGGAAGTAGCCCCAGAAGAACACGCTGGCGCCCAGGGCATACACGGTGTTGCTGAACTGCAGGTCGTCGAGCATGCTCAACTTGGCGAAGCCGATGTTGACGCGGTCCAGATAGGCTGCCATGTAGCACAGCAGCAGGACCGGCAGGATACGCAAGATGACCTTGCGGTAGGTGCGATCTTCGAATGCCTGATCGCGAACGGGGTCGACAGTTTGATGATCCATGGCCAAGCCTCTCGGCATGTCGTGCATGCCTGATTGTTGTTATCGAAAAAGCACCGGACGCGACCGCGCCCGGTGGTGATGCTGGTCAGCGAATCGGTTCACGGCTGGGCTGGCCATCGACCAGGCGCAACAGCCCCAGGGGGTTGGCGTCGCGCAGTGCCTCGGGCAGCAACGCATCGGGGAAGTTCTGGTAGCACACCGGGCGCAGGAAGCGGTCGATCGACAGGGTCCCGACCGAGGTGCCACGGCTATCGGAGGTGGCCGGATACGGGCCGCCGTGGACCATGGCGTCACACACCTCGACACCGGTGGGGTAGCCGTTGACCAGCACTCGACCGGCCTTCTGTTCGAGTACCGCCACCAGCGGCCCCGCCTCGGCGAGGTCGGCAGGCTCGCCGATCAGGGTCGCGGTCAGTTGCCCACCCAGTGCGTGCAGCGCGGCCAGCAACTGGGCCTGGTCGGCCAGCTCGACCACCACCGTGGCCGGGCCGAAGACTTCTTCCTGCAGCAAGGGCTCACCGTCCAGCAGCAACTGCGCATCGGCTTGGAACAACTGCGGCCAGGCCTGGTTGCCCTGCTGCTCGGCACCCGCCAGATGCTGCACGCCAGCCTGCGCCTTGAGCGTGGCCACACCGTGGGCATAACTGGCCAGGGTGCCGATGTTGAGCATGGTCTGCGGCCCCTGGTCGGCCATCTGCACGCGCAGGTGCTCGACGAACGCGCTGAACTCAGGCGAGCGTACGCCCAACACCAGGCCTGGATTGGTGCAGAACTGTCCACAGCCCAGCACCACCGAAGCAGCTAGCTCGCGAGCGACAGCCTCGCCACGGGCAGCCAGCGCCTGCGGCAGGACGAGCACCGGGTTGATGCTGCTCATTTCAGCAAACACCGGGATCGGCTGCGGCCGCGCCGCAGCCATGTCGCACAGGGCGCGGCCGCCCTTGAGCGAGCCGGTGAAGCCGACGGCCTGGATGGCGGGGTGCTTGACCAGCGCCTCGCCGACGCTCCCGCCAAAGATCATGTTGAACACGCCAGCCGGCATGCCGCAACGCTCGGCGGCCCCGACGATGGCCTCGGCCACCCACTGCGCCGTGGCCATATGCCCGCTGTGCGCCTTGAACACTACCGGACAGCCCGCAGCCAGTGCCGCAGCGGTATCGCCGCCGGCGGTGGAGAACGCCAAGGGGAAGTTGCTGGCACCGAACACCGCCACCGGGCCCAGGCCCATGCGGCACTGGCGGATGTCCAGGCGCGGCAGCGGAGCGCGCTGGGGCTGCGCCCGATCGATGCGTGCGCCTGCGAAATCCCCCCGGCGCAGTACCGTGGCGAACAGCCGCAGCTGGCCGCTGGTGCGCGCTCGCTCACCCTGGATACGGCCAGCGGGCAATGCCGTTTCACGGCATACGGTATCGATGAAATCGTCGCCCAGGGCATCCAGCGCCTCGGCAATGGCATCGAGGAATTCGGCCCGGCGTGCGGCGGACAGCGCTCGGTAGATCGGGTAGGCCGCCGCTGCCGCGAGCGCAGCTGCGTCCACTTCCTCTACCGTGGCCTGGTGAAACGCCTGTGCCAGCGCCTGCCCGGTGCGTGCGTCGACGCTGTGCAAGGCCGCCTGGCCGGTAGCGCGGCGACCCCCGCCGATGAATTGTTGGCCTGCGAGTGAAGTCATGGGTGGTTCCTTGGCGTTGCGAAAGACATTGGGCGCTAATCTAGGCGGCTCTGCGATTCTTGCCCAATGGCTTTTAGGGATCATCCGATAACGCTTTGTTATCAGTCACCTTGCGTTCGCCGTGCGTTGGCCACGAGGATCTCGGCAAACTCCAACGCCGCGCCGCTCAAGGGCTCGCCTTTGCGAGTGAGGATCCCGTAATCCTGGGGTGTCAGGTGCAGGGGCGTGTCGAGGTTGACCAATACGCCACTGGCCAGGTGAGGCTCGACCATCGCCTGGGGCAGCATGCCGATCATCGGCCCGCCCAACAGCACCTTGAGGAAGGTCTGCATGGAAATGGTATCGATGGTGTTGCGCGGCACCGCCACGCCTGCCTCGGCGAAGGCCCGCTCCATGCGCCCGCGAATCGGCGTGCCCTTGGGATAGAGAATCCATGGCCACTCGAGCAACTGTGGCAGGGTCACAGGCCCCACGGCGCTCAACGGATGCTGGTCGTTGACCACAAAGCAGAACGGCTCCGGCGCCAGCGGCTGGAAATCGAAGCGCTGGTGCTGCGAGACATCGGTAAAGCGGGCCACGGCCAGGTGCAGGTTCTTGTCTTCGAGCATGGCCATCAGGTGGTCGCTGGTCTGCTCCACCACCTCGATCGACAACAAGGGCTTGCGCTGCTTGATCTCGACGATCGCATCCGGCAGCGCCACCGCGGTGGCGGCGAAGATGCCGCCCACCTTCAAATGTCCATGGCCCCCCTGGCGCAGGCTGTCGATCTGGTCGACGAAGTTGCGCGCATCGTTGAGCGCGACCTGGGCGTAGCGCACCACCTGCTCGCCCAGCGCGGTCGGCGGCATGCTGCGCGGCAGGCGTTCGAACAGGGCGAAGCCGAGCAGGTTCTCGATCTCCTTGAGCATCTTGCTGATCGCCGGCTGGCTGAGGTTCATCTGCTGCGCGGCCAGGTGCATGTTGTGGGTGCGCCCGAGCGTGTCGATAAGCAGCAGGTGACGAAACTTGAGCCAGTTGCAGACGTGGGAGAAGGACAGGTCCGACATGGAATCCACCTTTGGTGCAATAACCTGATGTTATCGAATAGTGAAAAGATGCCATTGGAGTTTATCGCGTGGCTTGCCTAGCGTGCAGCTTTCCAGATCCAAGAGACTTTGATGCCATGCCGATGACGCTCACTCCCGCCAACACCCTGCCCGAGGACGGCCTGACCGGCACCCTGATCGGCCGCGCCTGGACCCCGGCGAGCCTGGCGGCCCATCGTTGATCACCCTGCGCGCCGACGGCGTGTTCGACCTGTCCGAACGCTTCGCCACCCTCAGCCAGTTGCTCGAAAGCGAAAACCCGCTGCAGGCTGTGCGCACCACCCCCGGCCGCTTCCTGGGCAGCGTCGAGGCATTGCTGGGTAACAGCGGTGCGGCCTTCGACGCCAGCCAGCCCTATCTGCTCGCGCCGGTCGATCTGCAGGTGATCAAGGCCGCGGGCGTGACCTTCGCCGCCAGCATGATCGAGCGGGTGATCGAAGAGCAGGCCGGTGGCGATGCCAGCAAGGCCGAGGCCGTGCGCGCCACGGTGCGTTCGGTGATCGGCGATAACCTGCGTGCGGTGCGCCCCGGTTCGCAACAGGCCATGGCGCTGAAGACGCTGCTGATCGAACAGGGCATGTGGTCGCAATACCTGGAGGTGGGCATCGGCCCCGATGCCGAGGTATTCACCAAGGCCCCGGTACTGGCAGCGGTCGGCAGCGGCAGCGCCATCGGCGTGCACCCGCACTCGGCGTGGAACAACCCCGAACCCGAGGTGGTGCTGGCGGTCGACAGCCGCGGTCGCATCCATGGCGCGACCCTGGGCAACGACGTCAACCTGCGCGACTTCGAGGGGCGCAGCGCCCTGCTCCTGAGCAAGGCCAAGGACAACAACGCGTCCTGCGCCATTGGTCCGTTCATTCGCCTGTTCGACGAGACCTTCGACCTGGACGCGGTACGCCGTTGCGTGGTCGATCTGGAAGTCCAGGGCAGCGACGGTTACCGCCTGGTCGGCAGCAGCTCGATGGACCAGATCAGCCGCGACCCCGAGGATCTGGTCCGGCAGACCCTGAATGAGAACCACCAGTACCCCGACGGTTTCCTGCTGTTCCTGGGTACCCTGTTCGCCCCTACCGAAGACCGCGACCAGCCAGGGGCCGGCTTCACCCACAAACCCGGTGACAGCGTGCGCATCGCCAGCCCGCTACTGGGCCAACTGCGCAATCAGGTCACCACCAGTGACCAGGCCGCCCCCTGGACCTTCGGCTTGTCCGCGCTGATGCGCAACCTGGCCGCCCGAGGTTTGCTGCAACCCTGAATGCACTGGGCACCGCCGCATCCATAACAACAAGAAGCGAGGCAGAACATGCAGACCCAAACCCCAGACACCGTCCCCGACCCACGCCAACTGCGCCGGGCCATCTATACCGGCGCCATCGGCAGTGCCCTGGAGTACTACGATTTCGCCATCTATGGGCTGGCCTCGGCGCTGGTCTTCGGCCATATCTTCTTCCCGTCCCTGGGCACCACCGGCGCGCTGCTGGCCAGTTTCGCCACCTATGGCGCGGGGTTCCTGGCGCGGCCGTTCGGCGGGCTGTTCTTCGGCTCGCTCGGCGACCGCAAGGGCCGCAAGTTGGTGCTGTTGCTGACCATCGCCCTGATGGGTACCGCCACCACCCTGATCGGCCTGCTGCCGACCGGTGCCACCGGGGCCGTGCTGCTGGTGCTGCTGCGCCTGCTGCAGGGCTTTGGCGCCGGAGCCGAACAGACTGGCGCCGCAACCCTGATGGCTGAACTGGCGCCCCGTGAGCGACGAGGCTTCTATGCCGCGCTGCCCTTCATCGGGGTGTTCAGCGGCCTCGCCCTGGCCACCATCACCTTCCGCGTGATGCAGACCTCGCTGACCCAGGAGCAACTGCTCGATTGGGGCTGGCGGGTGCCGTTCCTGGCCAGCGTGGTGCTGATCTTCATGGCCGTGTGGATCCGCCTGAAACTCAAGGAAAGCCCGGTGTTCCAGCAGTTGAGCCAGAGCCAGCAGGTGATCGAATCGCCCATGCGTGCCGTGCTGCGCAATGCCCGCCGGCCCCTGGCGGCGACAACCTTGATGCGCATGGCCGAAACCGGCTGTTCGACCCTCTACGCCACGGTGTCCATCGCCTTCCTGACCGGCTTCGCCAGCCGCCACCTGGGCCAGGACGGTGCCAGCCTGGCCAGCATCGGGACCAATGCCGTGCTGGCCGCCAGCATCCTCAGCGTCCTGACCACGCCTTTGTTCGGTGCCCTCTCCGATCGCTTCGGGCGCCTGGCGGTATACCGTGGCGGCGCCCTGTTCGGTGCATTGTGGGCCTTCCCGTCGTGGTGGATGATCGACAGCGGCGACTCGACCCTGGTGTGCATCGCCGTGGTCGGCGGCTTCGCCCTGGCCGCCAACAGCATGCTCGGCGCCCAGTGCGCGCACTTCACCGAGCTATTCGGCAACCGCTACCGCTACTCCGGAGTAGCCCTGGCGCGGGAACTGGGCGCCATGCTGTCCGGCGGCCTGGCGCCGATCCTGGGTATCTTCCTGGTCGGCCTGGCCGGCGGCGCCTACTGGGTGCTGGCGCTGTACACCCTGGCCTTGTGCGGCCTGACCCTGATCGGCACCTGCCTGTCGACCGAAACCCGTGGCCGTGACCTGACCGCGCTGGACGACGCGGTGGGAAGCGGCGCAACACCTGAGCACAGCCGCGCAGGCAACGCTGTGCTGCAACGCTGACCGGCGTGAATGAATTACAAGAGAGAACGACATGACCGATACCCTGAAACGCCCGCTGCGCAGCCAGCAATGGTTCGACGACCCAAGCCACGCCGACATGACCGCGCTGTACGTCGAGCGCTACATGAACTACGGCCTGACCCGCGACGAACTGCAGTCCGGGCGGCCGATCATCGGCATCGCCCAGACCGGCAGCGACCTGACGCCCTGCAACCGCCACCACATCGAGCTGGCCCAGCGGGTCAAGGCCGGCATCCGCGATGCCGGCGGCATCCCCATGGAGTTCCCGGTCCACCCGATCGCCGAACAGAGCCGCCGCCCTACCGCCGCGCTGGACCGCAACCTGGCCTACCTGGGCCTGGTGGAAATCCTCCACGGCTACCCGCTGGACGGCGTGGTGCTGACCACCGGTTGCGACAAGACCACCCCCGCCTGCCTGATGGCGGCCGCGACCACCGACCTGCCAGCTATCGTGCTGTCCGGCGGGCCGATGCTCGACGGCCATCACAAGGGCCAGCTGATCGGCTCGGGCACGGTGCTGTGGCATGCGCGCAACCTGATGGCCGCTGGCGAGATCGACTACGAGGGCTTCATGGAGATGACCACCGCCGCGTCGCCGTCGGTGGGCCACTGCAACACCATGGGTACGGCGCTGTCGATGAACGCCCTGGCCGAGGCACTGGGCATGTCGCTGCCAGGCTGCGCCAGCATCCCCGCGCCCTATCGTGAACGTGGGCAAATGGCCTACGCCACCGGGCGACGGATCTGCGAGCTGGTGATGCAGGACGTGCGCCCCTCGTCGATCATGACCCGCGAGGCATTCGAGAACGCCATCGCCGTGGCTTCGGCCCTGGGCGCCTCGAGCAACTGCCCGCCACACCTGATCGCCATCGCCCGGCACATGGGCATCGAGCTGTCGCTGGACGACTGGCAGCGCATCGGCGAGGACGTGCCGCTGCTGGTCAACTGCATGCCGGCAGGCAAGTACCTGGGCGAGGGCTTCCACCGCGCCGGCGGGGTGCCTGCGGTGATGCACGAGCTGCGCAAGGCCGGACGCCTGCACGAGGCGTGCGCCACGGTCAGCGGCAAGAGCATCGGCGAAGTGGTCAGCGATACCGTCACCAGCAACCGTGACGTGATCCTGCCCTTCGACCAGCCCCTCAAGCACAGCGCCGGCTTCATCGTGCTCAGCGGCAACTTCTTCGACAGCGCGATCATGAAGATGTCGGTAGTCGGCGAGGCCTTCCGCAAGACCTACCTGGCCGAACCGGGCAAGGAGAACAGTTTCGAGGCACGGGCGATCGTGTTCGAAGGCCCGGAGGACTACCACGCGCGAATCGACGACCCAGCGCTGGACATCGACGAACGGTGCATCCTGGTGATCCGCGGTGCCGGTACCGTGGGTTATCCGGGCAGCGCCGAGGTGGTCAACATGGCGCCACCGGCGGCACTGATCAAGAAAGGCATCGACTCGTTGCCCTGCCTGGGTGACGGCCGCCAGAGCGGTACCTCGGCCAGCCCGTCGATCCTCAACATGTCACCGGAAGCGGCGGTTGGCGGTGGCCTTGCGCTGTTGCAGACCAACGACATCCTGCGCGTCGACCTCAACCAGCGGCGTGTCGACCTGTTGGTGGACGACGAGGAAATGGCGCGTCGTCGCGCCGCCTGGAAGCCGAACATCCCGGCTTCGCAGACGCCTTGGCAAGAGCTCTATCGTCAGTTGGTGGGGCAATTGTCCACCGGCGGGTGCCTGGA
Source organism: Pseudomonas putida (assembly GCF_005080685.1). Lineage (NCBI taxonomy): Bacteria > Pseudomonadati > Pseudomonadota > Gammaproteobacteria > Pseudomonadales > Pseudomonadaceae > Pseudomonas > Pseudomonas putida. The sequence continues at coordinate 5,541,405 of NZ_CP039371.1, forward strand.
GCCTGCGACCCTGCACATGCGCGTGATCGCCCGTGAAGGCGGGATGCCACGGCACTCGCACTAACAGCTGCGCCGCCCCTGATCGCCGGCAAGCCGGCTCCTACGAATACCCCACTCACCCTGGAGCGGTGGCGTAGTCGTAGGAGCCGGCTTGCCGGCGATCAGGGGCACCGCCAGCTCCACCTAACCACACCCCTTGCCACGGCGCACCTGGTAAAACTGCCAGTATCCTTGGAAGCGGAACGCCTTTTAGGCTCGGACTGACCTCCCGCCAAAGGAAATGTTCCAATGTTCGCGCGCACCACAACAACGACAGCGCTCTTGCTCAGCCTTGCAAGCCATGGCGCATCCGCCGCCGGCCCCGAGCGGCCGGCGCGCTCGGTCACCCACCATGTCGCGCAATGCATGGACCCCGCGCACCTGCCCCCGGGCGGCAGCGCGGCGCTATGCCAGGTGTCCGGAGTCGTGCGCAGCGCCGAGACGTTGGTATTCGCCAACGACAAGCCCATTCCCGGCGAGGGGAGTTCGGCGATCTTCAGCTTGCCGTTGGCAGACGGCAGGATCGGCGACACCCCGCCTACCTACCTGAAAAGCCCAGCCATCGACGGCGCCGACAAGTACGAAGCGCTGACCTCGACCCCGGATGGGCGCTACATCATCGCCAGCACGGCGTTCATCCGCAGCGGTACCAAGAACGACCCCAAGGACGACAAGCTGAACGCCATCGTCTACTGGCCTGCGAACGCTGCGCATGCTGCAAAGGTGCTCGAACCGACCAGCCGTAGCGGCATCACCAGCTCGATCAGTCTGCGCAAACCGTTAAGCGAGGCGATCGGCTCAGGCTACTTCAAGGTTGAGTCCCTTGCGGTCGCCCCCGGAAACCAATTGGTGCTCGGCATCCGCAAGCATGGCAACAGCTCGCGTGACTCCGTCCATTCGTTCATGCTCATAGCCGCCCCCTTCAACCTCAACCATGAGGTCATGGAACTCACCGGCACCTTCCGCAAGATCCTCGACATCACGCCACGCGTTCCTGACGAATCCCGCCTGCTCGGGCTGTCGGGCCTGGTCTTCGACAGCTTCAGCAACGACCGCTTCTACGCGGTGACCAGCATGGAGGACGACCAGGGCATTGGCGGCTATCTATGGGAGGTGCCATGGACCGACGGAAAGCCAGGCAAGCCAAGGCTGGTCAAGGGCGCCGACGGTGCGCCACTGCGCTTCGCCAACAAGCCCGAAGGCGTGACCACCCTTGGTCCCAACCAATTGCTGCTGGTGCACGATGACGATCAGGTCCAGGTGCAGACCTCGCTCAATGGCATCGCTCATAAGCCCAACGAGTTTGCCTACAGCATCATCAGCTTCTGACGCTTGAGGGTCGGCCTGGCTCCCCGTAGCAAGCTTGCGCTCATGTTTCGGGAAAGCCGGCCGACACAGGAAGCAACCCAGCACAGCGGCCATACGTCGGATATATCATCAAAGTATTGATGTCATATTGGCAGCATACGATAGTGCTATCTCCAACCAACTATCACCGCCGCCATTATGAAACCTACCCTGCCCTGCCTGGCAGCCATGATGCTGCTCAGTGGGTGCAATGGATTGCCCACGACATACGTTTCCGATCCCGTCTATGACCAGGCTTTCGTAGTCACCTCAGGCCCCCCCTTGCCAATGCTGCTGATGGCCACCGCCATCCAGTGGAATGCTGAATACGCCGTTACCGCCAAGCACACGCCGTTTTTGCGGGGCGTGGTGCACGAGGGCCTCGGTGACCTGGTGTTCTTCAAGCACAAGGCGAGCACGGTGCCGGAGTGGCGCCAGTACGTTCCTGGCGAACAGGTCACTGCGGTGGGCTTCAACAGCCTGATGATGCCGGTGCAGGGCAAGGGCCACACCCTGCCCTCGCTGGTGCGCCTGCAAGGTACGCCGGGTAGCGTCTTCTACTCGGTACATGACGGCCCGATGGCCAAGGGCATGTCCGGCGGCCCGGTGTTCGCCGACGACGGCAAGGTGGTGGGCATCAATGTCGCGTTCATTCCCACCCGCGAAATCGATGCGCAAAAGCGTCCCGACCTGGCAGGCCGGGAGCGCATCAGCGTGTTCATGTCATATGCCGAAATCGACAAGGAATGGCGTCGCTACCAGTACCAGATGGCGAACAAGGCCAAGCCCCGCGCGCCCGCTGCGGTTCAAGGCTTCATCACGGTAGCAAGCAAGCCCTGACGCTCAGGCCGAATGCTCGGCCTGCCCAGCCTCGTCGGCCAGCATGATACGGTTGCGCCCGGCACTCTTGGCCGCATACAGCGCCATGTCCGCCGCGTGCAGCCAGGCTTCGGCGTTGGCGAACCGATCGGCGTAGGGTGCCACGCCGATGCTCAGGCTCAACGACAGCTGTGGCAACGCCGGGTCGTGGTAGGCCTCGATGGACTGGCGCAGGCGCTCGAGGATTTCGACAGCCTGCTCGGCGGTGGTATCGGGCAACAGAACGCAGAATTCATCCCCACCGTAGCGCGCCGCGGGATCACGCTTGCGCAAGTGCAGCGACAGCTTGGCGCTGATGGTGCGCAGGATGTCGTCGCCGACCAGATGGCCATGGCGGTCATTGATCCGCTTGAAGTGGTCGACGTCGATCAGTGCAAGGTGGCAGCTGGCGTCGTTGCCCTGGCAACGCTGGAACTCCCGGATCAGCATGCCTTGCCAGGCACCGTGGTTGCGCAGGCCGGTGAGGCTGTCGGTTTCGCTCAGGCGCGCCAGGGCGCGTTTGTGCTGGGTCAACTGCACGGTGACCTGGTAGCAGATCATGCCGATGGCCATCGGGTAGATCAGCAAGATCGGCAGGCAGGCGAGCATCTGCGCCTGGCTGGTCTGCGGGAACAGCGGCGGAGCATACAGCCACAACCCAACCCCGATGCCCAACGCCTGGGCCAGCAGGGTCTTGACCAACATGTGCCAGCCGCCGGCAGCGATCTTGTCCATGGCGATCATCGACAGGATGATCACGCTCGGCAATGGGTTCAGGCCCATCACCCCGGCCCAGCAGCCACCGGCAAAGCCGTCGAAGATCAGGTTGCGCTGCTCGGCGCGAAAGGGGTGGCGTGAACGGCGCGCCAATTGATAAGCCAGGTGCGGCCAGACGAAGCCATGGCCCAGCAACAAAGCCCAGATCCACCACCCCGGTGCCATCGGGGCGATGCCGATCAGCACGCAGAAAAAGCCCAGGCCCGTGCCGATGGCACGGGGGACGTACATACGCTTGGCGAAAGAAAGGCCCTTGCCCCTGCGCTCGTTCATGGCGGGATCACCGAAAAAACGGTCCTTTGAAATTCACCGGACAGGTTGGCGGGCAGAAAAGTGCCCTTCGGTTCGGCGTTAAAGGCATTGTGCCAGCACTGCGAATCCGCCTACAAACCGGGTAGACGAAATAACGCATGAACGATGATACCCGTTACCCTCGGTCACGCATTCAGCGTGAGGCAGGATGAGGTTGGGCAAAAAGATCGATCCCCAAAGCACGAATGACTTTGAGGACGGTATCGAATCGAGGTTTTGCGCCCGGGCTAAGAGCTTTGTACAAACTCTCTCGCCCCAAACCGCTGTGCGCCGCAATCTGGCCCATGCCACGCGCCCTGGCGATATGGCCTAGCGCGCGTATGATTTCATCGGTATCACCGTCGGCTAGCACCTGGCTGAGGTATTCGCTGATCGCTTCATCGCTGTCGAGCACAGCGGCCATGTCGAAGGGGATCAATTCCACGCTCATTTCAGCTCCCTTATCAGTTTTCTGGCTTTCGCTATATCGTTGGTTTGGGAGGACTTGTCGCCCCCTGCAAGAAGGAAAATCAGTGTCTCTCCCCTGCGGACAAAATAGACTCGGTAACCAGCACCAAGATCGATCCGCAACTCACCAAGCCCTCCGCCAAGCGCCTTGTAATCGCCAAGATTTCCGCTTTGTATACGCTCGATCCTGCGACCGATTGCAACCTTCGCTTTGGTGTCTTTCAAACTCATCCACCAACGGGAAAAGCTTCTAGTCTGCGCTATAGCATGATTCACACGATGCTCCACAGTATCCTATTGGATACATATTTACAAGAATGGATGTGCTCCACTCTGGCAAACGCTGGCGCGTGAAAAACTCAGCGGCCTCTTGTACTAACGTCAGAAAAATCCCCCGCACATACCCACCAACACCTCTTGCAACACCCCTCCAGCGAACCTTCCCCCACCCTCGACGTCGGATTCTTCATCCCACGCTTTTCGAGGTAGCCCGTGTGAAAGAGATCATCGCCCGCAAGTACCGCCTGATGGTGAAGACCTTCGGCTACATCGGCTGGTCGCTCTTATGGCTGCTGGCCTGGGACGTGCTGGTCACCATCGATTTCATGCTGTTCTTCAACAGCGAATTCACCCTGCCGCTGATCCCGCTGACCCTGCTCGGCTCGGCGCTGGTGGTGCTGGTGAGTTTTCGCAACAGCAGCGCCTACAACCGCTGGTGGGAGGCGCGCACGTTGTGGGGCGCGCTGGTGAACAGTTCGCGCAGCTTCGCCCGGCAGACGCTGACGCTGATCGATGACCCCGACGAGGGGCTGAATCCGGTCAAGGCCACCTTGCTGCGCCGGCATATCGCCTATGTGAACTGCCTGGCGGCGCACCTCAAGGGCGGCGCGTGCCCCGACGAACTGATGGCCTTCATCCCACCGGCCGAATTCGAGCGCCGCAACAAGTCGAACAATTTCGCCAACGACATCCTCGGCGGCTCCGCCGCGCTGCTGGCGCGGGAGTACCAGGCCGGGCGTCTGGACAGCATCCGCCTGGCGCGGCTGGAGTCGACCCTGGTCGACCTGTCCAATGCCCAGGGCGGCATGGAGCGCATCGCCAACACGCCACTGCCCTACCCCTATGTCTATTTCCCACGGCTGTTCATCACGCTGTTCTGCCTGATCGTGCCGGTGGGGCTGGTCGAGTCGCTCGGCTGGTTCACCCCGCTGGCCTCGACCGTGGTCGGCTTCATGCTGCTGGCGATCGAGCGCATCGGCACCGACCTGCAAAGCCCGTTTCGCTTCAGTGAGCATCAGATCCAGATGGACACCATCTGCGAAACCATCGAGCGCAACCTGGAGTCGATGCAGCGCGAGGCGCAATGCGGTGAGTTGGTGCAGTGAAGGGCCGCTAGCGCTCAGGCCCGAACATAGCGCTGGCGCAATACATCGCTGAACGCATCCACCAGCAATACCAGCACCAGCATGGCGAGGATCACCGTGCTGGCCTGGGCCTCCTGGAACAGGCTCAGGGTGGTGTAGAGCATCTGGCCCAACCCGCCGGCACCGACGAAGCCAAGCACGCTGGCCATGCGGATGTTGTTCTCCCAACGGTACAGGCTGTACGCCAGCAGTTGCGGCCAGAGGTTGGGCAAGGTGCCGAAACAGAACGCCGTCACCTGCCCGCCCCCTTGCAGGCGAATGGCCGCCGCTGGCTCGGCTGGCGCATTCTCCAGTGCCTCGGCGAACAAGCGCCCCAGCACGCCCGCCGTATGCAGCGCCAGGGCCAGGGTACCGGCATTCGGGCCGAGCCCGGCAGCCAGCACCGTCAGCGCCGCCCAGACCAGTTCGGGGATGGCACGCAAGGCGTTGAGCAGCAGGCGTGCCACCGATTGCAACGGCCAGCCGAAGCGCCCCGCCGCCGGCAGCGCGAGCAGCATCCCCAGCACCATCGCCAACAACGTCCCCAACCCCGACATGGCCAGGGTTTCCAGGGCGCCCCGACCCACCGCGCGCAGGTGCTCGGCAGACAGGTCAGGATGCAGGAAACGCCCCGCATATTCGCCCATCTGCCCCAGACCGCCATTGCCGACCAGGGCGTGCAGGTCCAACTCCAGGTAGCCGAACGAAGCCACCACCGCCGCGACGATGCCCGCGATCAGCAACAGGTTGATCACCCGATTCATGCCAGCCTCCCGCGCAGCAAGCGGCTGAGCAAGTCGGCCAGGAGCACCAGGCCGAGGAAGGCCAGGAGCATGCTCGCCACTTCACCGCCGGCGAACATGCGCATCGACAGGTCGATCTGCTGCCCCAGGCCACCGGCGCCGACGAAGCCCATCACCACCGAGGCGCGCACCGCGCATTCCCAGCGGTAGACCGTGTACGACACCAACTCCGCCGCAGCGCTGGGCAGGATGCCATAGAAGAATGCCGTCAACCGGCCACTGCCGGCCTGCAGCAAGGCATGCGCCGGACGCTGGTCGACCGACTCGAAGATTTCGGCGTAGACCTTGCCCAGCATGCCGCTGTAGGTGATGGCGATGGCCAGCACGCCAGCGGTCGGCCCGAGGCCCACCGCACGCACGAACAGCAGCGCCCAGACAATCTCCGGCACGCTGCGCAGAAAGATCAGCAAGCCGCGCACCGGCAAGCGCAACAGCCGTGACCACAGCCCGGCCCGCCCGCCTCGCGAGGCCGCGCGCAGCGACAGCGCACGGCTGGCCAACAAGCTGGTGGGAATCGCCAACAGCAGCGCCAGGGCCATGCCGGCGGTGGCCACGGCCAACGTCTGCAAAGTCGACTGGTACAGCAGCTCGAGGAACTCGGCATCGTGTGCCGGTGGCCAGAAGGCGCGGGTGAAGCTGGCGATCTGCTGACGGTTTTCCGCCTGCAACAACACCCCTGGGTTCAACTCGCTCAAGTGCAGCCCGGGCCACAACAGGGCCAGGGCCAGCAGGGTCATCAGCAGACGCGGCAACGCCGCCGGATCGCGGGTGTCGGTTTTCAGCATCGCGGAATCTGCACGTTCAGGGTCGGCCCCTGGACTTGTGGCGAGGCCAGTTGCTCATTGGCGTACAACGCATCGAGCAAGGGCTCGGTCACCGCTTCGGCCGGGCAGTCGAAGGCCACCCTGCCCTCGCGGATGCCGATCACTCGCGGGAAGTGCGCCAGCGCCAGGTCGACCGCGTGCAGGCTGGCCACCAGGGTCACGCCATTGGCCTGGGCATGGCGGTTGAGCAGCGCCAGGCTGTGGTCGGCGAGGACCGGGTCCATGGCCGACACCGGCTCGTCGGTCAGCAGGATCTCGGGGCGTTGATACAGCGCCCGGGCGATGCCGACGCGCTGCAACTGCCCACCGGACAACTGCCCGCACTGCACGAACAGTTTGTCGGCCAGGCCCAGCTCGGCCAATACCTGACGCACGCCAGGCACGTCGGTCGGATACACCAGGTTGAGCAACCCGCGCGCCAGGCCCCACTGCCCGAGGCGCCCGGCCAGCACCGCCGTCACCACCCGCTGGCGCGGTGGCAGCGGCGGCGCCTGGTGCACCAGGCCAATACGGGCACGCAGGCGTTGCCTGGCCCCGGCCGACAACGTCCAGGGTCGCTCACCGAACAGTTCAAGACGCCCGCTGCCAGGCTGCACAGCAGTGGCCATCAGGTGCAGCAGGCTGGACTTGCCGGCCCCGGAGGGGCCGATGATCGCCACGCGTTCGCCCTGTTCGATGCGCAGGCTCACGTCATCGAGCGCGCGGACCTGGCCATGGCGCAGGCCGGCGCCTTGTACATGGATAGTCACTTGAGCAGGCCGGCCTCGCGTGCCGCTTGCTCGGTACCCACGTAGTTCTCCGGCTTGGTCTCGATGAAGCGGCTGGCCGCCTGCAGGTCGAGGATCGCCTTGTGCTCCGGATTGGCCGGGTCGAGTTGGAGGAAGGCCTGCTTGATCTTCTCTTTGAGTGCCGGGTCCATATTGCCGCGCACGGTCCAGTTGTAGTCGAAGTAGGTCGGCGTGGTGGCGAACACCTTGACCTTGCTGGTATCGACCTTACCGGCATCGACCAGCTTCTGCCATACGCTGGCGTTGAGCACGCCGCCATCGACCTTGCCAGCCTGGACCCAGGCCACCGTCGCGTCGTGGGCACCGGAATAGGCCACGCGGCTGAAATAGGTTTCCGGCTTGATGTCGTTTTCCTTGAGCATGAAGTAGCGCGGCATCAGGCTACCGGACGTGGACGAGATCGAGCCGAAGGCGAACGACTTGCCCTTGAGGTCGGCCAGGCTTTTGACGTCCGGGTTGGCAGTGATGAACTTGGAGGTGAACTGCGCGTCCTGTTCACGCTGCACCAGCGGCGTGGCGGTAGGGTCCTTCAAGTGCACCTGGACGAAGGTGAAGCCCCCCAGCCAGGCCATGTCCAGGCGATTGCTGGCCAACGACTCGACCACCGCCGGATAGTCGGCCACGGGGACGAACTTCACCTCCATGCCCAGTTGCTTGGACAGGTACTCGCCCAGCGGCTTGAACTTGCGCAGCAGTTCCGTCGGCGCTTCGTCGGGAATGGCACTGACACGCAGGGTGTCGGCGGCCTGGGCGACAACGGCACAGCAGGACAGCACGAGGCCGGCGGCGAGCGCCAAAGGGCGTTTGAGCATGGAGGTTCTCCGGTTCAATAGCGGGGAAAGTGCCGGCGACGTGCCGACGCTGGGAATTATAAGAGGCACGGGCGCAAAGGCCAGCTTTGCTACAATCGCGCAATCAATTACCCCCTTGAGGTACGTATGAGCGAGCCGATTCGCCTGACCCAGTACAGCCACGGTGCCGGTTGTGGCTGCAAGATCTCCCCCAAGGTACTGGACGTGATCCTCGCCGAAAGCGGCGTCCAGGCCCTGGACCCGAAGCTATGGGTAGGCAATGCCTCGCGCGACGACGCTGCGGTGTATGCCCTGGACGACGAGCGTGGAGTGGTCTCGACCACCGATTTCTTCATGCCGATCGTCGATGACCCGTACGACTTCGGCCGTATCGCCGCCACCAATGCCATCAGCGACATCTACGCCATGGGTGGCGATCCGCTGATGGCCATCGCCATCCTCGGCTGGCCGGTCAACGTGCTGGCGCCGGAAGTCGCTCGCGAAGTGATCCGGGGCGGTCGCGCCGTGTGCGCCGAAGCCGGCATCCCGTTGGCCGGCGGCCACTCGATCGATGCTCCCGAGCCGATCTTCGGCCTGGCCGTGACGGGCGTGGTCAGCAAGCGCCACCTCAAGCGCAACGACACCGCCACTGCCGGCTGCCGCCTGTTCCTGACCAAGCCGCTGGGCATCGGCATTCTCACCACCGCCGAGAAGAAGGCCAAGCTGCGCGAACAGGACCAGGGCCTGGCGCGTGACTGGATGTGCACGCTCAACACCCCCGGCAGCCGCTTCGGCAAACTCGACGGGGTCAAGGCGATGACCGACGTGACCGGCTTCGGCCTGCTTGGCCACCTGGTCGAACTGGCCGAAGGCAGCGGCCTGACCGCCGTGCTGGACTATGCCGCGGTGCCCCGCCTGCCGAGCGTCGATCACTACCTGGCAGAAGGCTGCATCCCCGGCGGCACCCTGCGCAACTTCGACAGCTATGGGCACAAGCTCGGCGCCCTGAGCGAGGAGCAGAAGCACCTGCTGTGCGATCCACAGACCAGCGGTGGCCTGCTGGTGGCCGTGACGCCCGAGGGCGAGGCCCAGTTTCTTGCCGTGGCCGCCGAATTGGGTCTGCAACTCTCGCCGATCGGCCAGTTGGTCGAGCGACAGAGCCACGCAGTCGAGGTGAACTGATGCGCCCTGACTGCACCGATTTCCGTCAACTGTTCCTCGACGACGCGCCGATGATGGACATGCGCGCACCGATCGAATTCGCCAAGGGCGCCTTCCCCGGTGTCGTCAACCTGCCGCTGATGACCGACCACGAACGGCAGAAGGTCGGCACCTGCTACAAGCAGCAGGGCCAGGCCGCCGCCATCACCCTCGGCCACCAGCTGGTCAGCGGCGCCACCAAGCGCGAGCGGCTGCATGCCTGGGCCAGCTTCGCCAAGGCGCATCCCGATGGCTACCTGTACTGCTTTCGCGGCGGCCTGCGTTCGTTGATCGTGCAGCAATGGCTGCGCGATGAAGCCGGCATCGATTACCCGCGCATCAAGGGGGGCTACAAGGCGCTGCGCACCTTCCTGCTGGAAACCACCCAGCAAGCCGTGGAGCAATGCGATTTCGTCCTGGTCGGCGGCTTGACCGGCACCGGCAAGACCGATGTGCTGCACGAGCTGAGCAACGTACTGGACCTCGAGGGCCACGCCAACCACCGTGGTTCGAGCTTCGGCAAGCGCGCCACCGCACAGCCGTCGCAGATCGACTTCGAGAACAAGCTGGCCATCGACGTGCTGAAGAAACGCGCCCGCGGCATCGAGCAGTTCGTGCTCGAAGACGAGGGTCGCATCGTCGGAAGCTGTTCGCTGCCGCTGGAGCTGTACCAAGGTATGCAGCAGTACCCGCTGGTGTGGCTGGAGGACAGTTTCGAGAACCGGGTCGAACGCATCCTGCGCGACTATGTGATCAATCTCTGCGCTGAATTCATCGCTGTGCACGGCGAGGAGGATGGCCGTCGGCTGTTCGCCGAGCGCATGCTGCAGAGCATGAACAACATCCACAAGCGCCTGGGCGGCGAGCGCTTCCAGCGATTGTCCGAGATCCTCGGCCAGGCCTTGGAGGAGCAGCAGCGCAGTGGTGCGGTGGACCTGCACCGGGGCTGGATCGAAGGCTTGCTGAAGGAATACTACGACCCGATGTACGCCTATCAGCGCGAGGCCAAGGCCGAGCGCATCGAGTTCGCCGGCGATGGTGTCGAGGTGCGCGAGTACCTCAAGGCCCGCGCCTTGCGCGCACCCAGGTCCAACTAGCAGGGCTGCTTTGCAGCCCATCGCCGGCAAGCCGGCTCCTACAGGTGCAAGGGTTCTGGTGTAGGAGTCGACTTGCCGGCGATAGGGCACTCGCGGGCGCCATCACTGCCCAGGGCTCAGCACCCGCTCAAGCTCCGCCCCGCGCTCACGGGTCATGTCCAGCATGCACATGCCGCCCTCCAGCTGGGCCATGGTCCCCTCGCTGGCCTGCACATGGAACTTGCAGTTGGCGTCGCGATAGGCGATCCATTGCCGCTGCACATCCCGCAGACTCTTCTTCGGGCCGGTATCGAGCTGGGTCGCCAGCTGCTTGTACACACGGTTGAGCCGCTCATCCTGCAGCTTGGTTTCGGCCTGGATGCAACTGCTCATGGCCACGGTACTGGAAGCCTTGTCCATGCACGCGGTATAGGCCGACGAGTTGTCCTCGGCCATGGCCAGTGGCGCCAGGCAAGCCAGCGCAAGTCCGATCAGGTATCGCTTGTTCATCGAGCATCCCTCCTGGTGAACGTCTACAGCGTCTGCGGTTGCTCCGGCGGCATCAGTACCTTGCCCGGCTCGAAGCGCAACGCAGGCATCTGCGTGGCGGCATACAGGGTGACCGCGAGCGCCGCGATCAGCACCACGTCGAGCCAGTGCCAGCCCGGCACGTCGTCGGCGCGGCGTGCCTTCCAGCACTGCCAGGCCTGGCCGAGGCAGAACCCCAGGATCGCCAGCAACCACAGGTAGAAACCGGCGCCAAAGCCGGTCAGGTCGTGGAACTCGTAGCTCCGGTTGTCGGGCAGGCGCTCGATGCCGAGGCTGGTCGCCGCCAGGTACAAGGCTGCCAGGCCCAGCACCAGGGCCAGACGCCGAAAGCGTCGATGGGCGAGGATCGCCAGCGCCAGCAAGGGGTTGGCGAACCACTGAAACAGCCCGAATGGTACGCCCCAGGGCCCATACAGCAACATCTGCAAGGCTGGCATGTGCCGCCCGGCGCCCATCAGCGCGCCGTCGAACGCCAGGCTGAGCAGGTACAGGGCAAGGCTTATGGCGATGTAGAAGGCTGGCAAACGATTGCTCCGCGACAGGTCGTGAAACTGCCGACCATACAGTACGACCTCGTCAGGCGACAGGCGGTTCGAGCAACAGCCCGTAGATTCCCGAGTCGGACAGCTCGCCGGCCACGCACCAACGCGCCCGCAGAGTGCCTTCGAGGACGAAGCCCTGGCGCTCGAGGGTACGCGCCGAGCCTTGGTTGCGCGGGTCTATTTCGCCTTCCAGGCGGCGCATGTGCAGGGTGTGGGCGATGTAGTCGATGAAGCAGGTCAGGGCTTCGTCCATGTAGCCCCTGCCCTGCACGGCGCTGGCCAGGCAGTAGCCGATCTCGCCACGACGGGAAACGTCATCGATATTGAACAACTGGACCATGCCGATCAGTTCGCCGTTGTCGCGGCGGTACATGCCGAGCTTGAGCTGGTCACCGTTGGCATAGGCTTCGCGGTCGGCGGCAAGGGCGCTCTGGGCCTCGGCCAGGTCCTGCCAGGGGGCGTGGTGCCAGTAACGCATGACCTCGGGGTCGGCCATGATCGTCAGCCATTGAGCGGCATCGGCGTGGCGCATGGGGCGCAGCTGCAAGCGCGGGCTGTCGAGGCAGAGGTCACTGGGGAAACTGCGGGGTGGGGTCACGCCGGATCTCCTGTCCATGGCTGGGGAGATGACATCTTAACGTCATGTGGCGGTTTGTAGCACCCGATCGCCACCGAGCCGACGCCCACGAGACGCCGTTGCGCCTGTAGGAGCCAGCTCGCCCTTGATGCGCTGGGATCAGGCCACCTCGGCCCCGTCATCCGGCCAATGCGGCTCGTTGGCCCCAGGCGGGGTCAGCGGCGGCAGGCCATAGGCGGCCCGCGCAGCGTCGCAGCTGGGGTTGTGCACCCCGCCTTCCCACGATGCCTCGAACTCGCGGCAAGGGCTGGATCGGTTGGCGTAGATACTGCACGCCACCTCCTTGCCGATCTCGCCTTGCAGGCTCACGCAGCGGCATGGCTTGGCGTCGGTGCCGATCATGGCGACACGGGTTGGGTTGATCTGCACGACCAGATCATCCGGCACCAGGCCGCCGGCAGACTGGCATTCACCCCAAAAGAAGGACACACGGAAAAACCCGCAGCAGGCGCCGCAGTCAAGGCAAGGGTTGTATTCGGACATGATGGCACGGAGGGAAGGTTATTGTTATCGGGGCTGGGCCCGCGCGCCATTTGTAATCGAAGCCAGGTCGGCTGAGAAGGGGGTGAAGCAAAAATAGTTCGCCGCTTATCCGGCTGGCCCGAACCCGCCAAGGCGGGCTCGGGAAAGCGTTACTTGCGGGCTAGTCCGTCGGCGCGGAACATCTGTCGGATGCCGCGGATGGCCTGGCGAATGCGGTCTTGGTTTTCGATCAGGGCAAAGCGCACATGGTCATCGCCATAGTCGCCGAAACCGATACCCGGAGACACGCACACCTTGGCCTCGGCCAGCAGTTTCTTGGAAAACTCCAGCGAACCCAGGTGCGCGTATTGCTCCGGGATCTTCGCCCAGACGTACATCGACGCCTTGGGGTTCTCGACCATCCAACCCAGCTCATGCAAGCCCTTGACCAACAGGTTGCGGCGCTGGCGGTATTGCTCGGCGATATCGCGCACGCATTGCTGGTCGCCTTCGAGGGCGGCGATGGCCGCGACCTGCAGCGGTGTGAAGGTGCCATAGTCGTGGTAGCTCTTGATCCGCGCCAGGGCGCTCACCAGTTCGGGGTTGCCAACCATGAAGCCGATACGCCAGCCCGCCATGTTGTAGCTCTTGGACAGCGTGAAGAACTCCACCGCGATGTCCTTGGCGCCCGGCACCTGCATGATCGACGGTGCCTTCCAGCCGTCGTAGACGATGTCGGCATAGGCCAGGTCGTGCACTACCAGCACGTCGTACTGTTTGGCCAGGGCCACCACGCGCTCGAAGAAGTCCAGCTCCACGCACTGCGCCGTGGGATTGGAGGGGAAACCCAGAATCATCATCTTCGGCTTGGGGATCGACTCGCGGATGGCCCGCTCCAGCTCGTTGAAGAAATCCACGCCTGGCACCAGGGGCACCGAGCGCACCTGAGCGCCGGCGATCACCGCGCCGTAGATGTGGATGGGGTAGCTCGGGTTGGGTACCAGCACGGTGTCGCCATGGTCGAGGGTGCCGAGCATCAGGTGCGCCAGGCCCTCTTTCGAGCCGATGGTGACGATGGCTTCGTTCTCCGGGTCGATGGCGACGTCGTAGCGCTCCTTGTACCAGTTGGAGATGGCGCGGCGCAGGCGCGGGATGCCACGGGAGGTGGAGTAGCCATGGGTATCGTCACGCTGGGCAACCTGCACGAGCTTTTCGACGATGTGCGGCGGCGTGGCGCCGTCGGGGTTGCCCATGCTCAGGTCGATGATGTCCTCGCCACGGCGGCGGGCAGCCATCTTGAGTTCGGCAGTGATGTTGAAGACGTAGGGGGGGAGACGATCAATGCGCGCAAAGCGGCGCGGCGAACCTGGGTTGGCCATGGCTTCCTCTGGAGACGTAAGCGCCCGGAACCGTCCGAGCGACGTTGGCCGATGTGGCGGCCTGGATCAGAAGATAATGCCGAAATAGGATTTCTGTAAAGGTTAATTTCCTGTTTTGTTAGACCTTTTCAGATGAATGATGTGTAAATTCAGAATCCATGTATTCAGTAGCGGGTTTGGCTTGGCATTGAGATTGGGAACGGTCCAATTTGTGTAGCGGCGCTACTGGCCCCTTCCGCCTTTACGGCGGGTCCCTTTTTTCTTGGAAAAAGGGACGCAAAACCGCCCGCTCCGGTATGACTCACCCACATGGGTTACAAATCAGTTCACGCACATAGGTAACAGTTTTTAACTGGCAGGGTCGGTTTTTCGAGGATCTGACCATGCCTTGGCGAGAGCTGAAACCTATGGACATGAAAACGCTTTTCATCGCGGATTACCTGCAGGGTCCGCCTAGCTTCAGCGCCCTCTGCGAGGCCTACGAGATCAGTCGAAAGACCGGATACAAATGGGTCGAGCGGTACGAGAAAGAGGGCCCGGCGGGCCTGGAGGAGCGCAGTCGTCGCCGGCTGACACAAGACTGGGTTGTACCCGTCGCCGTTCGCGAGGCCATCATCGAGCTGCGTGGTCAAGGCCAGACGGAGCCTGGACCCAAGAAGATCCAGGCAGCATTGCAGGCGCGTTTTCCCGACCAGGCGCCTCCCTCCAAGACCACGATCTACAACATCCTCAAGAAGGCCGAGCTGATCAAACCGCGACGCCTGCGTCAGCGTGTAGCGGTCTATCCCAAGCCATTGGAGAAAGCGGAGTCGCCCAATCAGCTATTCACTGCGGACTACAAAGGCCAGTTTCTGACAGGAGCAGGGGTCTGGTGCTATCCGTTGACGATCATGGATCACGCCAGTCGCTTCTTGCTTGCGTGCCACAGCATGGCCAACACGAACTTCCTGGAGACACAGGCTGTGTTCGCTGAGGTCTTTCGCGAAAACGGGCTACCTGAACGTATCCGAACCGATAACGGCGTGCCGTTTGCGAGTAAAGGACGCGCAGGCCTCTCCCAGCTGTCCATTTGGTGGCTGCGCCTGGGCATCATTCCTGAACGTATTGCGCCTGGCAGGCCGGAGCAAAATGGTCGGCACGAGCGTATGCACCGGACACTCAAAAGTACGCTTCCATCCCCGCCTGCAGTGGCTTGGGAGGCTCAACAGCGGCACTTCGACCGCTTTCGGCAACACTACAATTACGAGCGATTGCACGAAGCGCTGAAGCAGAAAACGCCGGCGTCCTGTTATCAGCCTTCGCCACGCCCGTTTCCGGAGCAACTACCCGAAATGACTTACCCCAGTCATATCGAGAGCCTGCAAGCTGATTGTAGTGGCATCGTCAACCGCCGGGGTTTGAGGATCTATGTAGGTTATGTGCTCAAGCACCAGACCATTGGGCTGGAGCGGGTCGGGGATGGGGTGTGGGATGTTATTTTCGGCCCAATCATTCTCGGCAGGGTCGATGAGCGAGAAGCCGATGATGGTTATGTAAGACTTCAGGTGTTGTCACCTATGTGAACGAACTTTTGTGTAACCCATGAGGGTGACCCGTACACTCCTGCATCCGGCCCTCCGCTGCGCTACGGGTCCCCTCGCTACGGCGCCTTCCGGGCCCGCGCGGCCTACGACTTGCTCCGCAAGTCTACATCTCGCGCCTTCGGCTACGCCGAAGGGTGCTGCGCACCTGGCCCTACAGGCGCCTACGCTCGGCCTCCTGACGTCGCGAAGTTAGCGGCGGCGCCTGCACTGGCGTTATCTTCGAAAGAGACACCGCGCTATCCGCTACAACACAAAGCGATAGGTAAACCGCGAGAGCGCAGCGATTCGCCTGCCATTGCTCTGGCTCTTGATCTGGCTTTTGATGTGGCTCTTGATCTACCCGCGACCTCAGGAGGCCGAGCGTAGGCGGCTGGAGGGCCAGGTGCGCAGCACCCTCCGGCGTAGCCGGAGGCGCGAGATGTAGACTTGCGGAGCAAGTCGTAGGCCGCGCGGGCCCGCAAGCCGCCGAAGCGAGGGAACCCCGAAGCGCAGCGTAGGGGCCGTATGTGGGAGCAAGCGGTTTTGCGTCCCTTTTTCCAAGAAAAAAGGGACCCGCCGTAAAGGCGGAAGGGGCCGGTAGCGCCGCCACACCCCTCGGATCAGCCCCCAAGGCCAAAGCCCCCTAACTCGCGAAGATAAAAAACCCCAGCACATGGCCGGGGTTTTCTCTGCAGCAGGCAGCTATCAGCGAGCGTAGGTCATCAGCACGTCCGCAGCGGTCTGGCTATCCACCGACATCATCACGCTCAGTGCGGTGACGGTGAGGATCGAGAAGCCAAACACCTTGCGGGCCCACTTGCTGTCGTCCTCGGCCTTGTAGCCACCCCAGGCCATGTACAGCCAGTACAGGCCCATGGCCGCTGCCACGGCCAGGTAGCCGAGGCCGGCGTAACCGCCGAGGGTGAGCATCAAGGTCGCGAGCACGAAGGCCAGCACGTACAGCACGATCTGCTTTTTCGCCGCGAGGATACCGCGCGCCACCGGCAGGACCGGAATGTTGGCAGCGCTGTAGTCCTTGAAGCGGAAGATGGCGATGGCAAAGCTGTGCGGCATCTGCCACAGGCTGAACATCACCAGCAGCGTCACTGCAGCCAGGTCGAAGCTGTTGCTCACGGCGCAGTAGCCGATCACCGGAGGCATGGCACCGGACAGGCTGCCGACCAAGGTGCCGTGCACCGATTTGCGCTTCAGCCAGAGGCTGTAGAAACCGACGTAGACGATGAAGCCTATAGCTGCGCAGAACGCCGACAGCGGGTTGGCCTGGACATACAGCAGGCTGAAGCCCGCCACCCCGAGCAGGGTGGCGTAGATCAGTGCGAGGGGCAGCGACATGCCGCCCTGAACCATGACGCGGTTCTTGGTACGTTCCATCTTCTGGTCGATGTCGCGGTCGATGCAGTTGTTGAACACGCAACCGGACGCCACCACCAGGGAAGTACCCACCACCACTGCCAGGAACAGGGCGAAATCCACATGGCCCTTCGCGGCAAGGAAGAATCCGCCTGCCACGGAAAGCACGTTACCGAAAATGATCCCCGGTTTGGTGATTTGGATAAAGTGCTTAACGGACATGCAGTCTTACCTCACTTGGCCAACATTTCGAAGTGGATGCTGAACATGATCCACAGCGACAGGCCGACCAGCAGAGCGATCACCAAGGTGGTGAACAGGAACGTCGATACGTTGTTGCGTTGCTCTTTCGAGCGGTCCATGTGCAGGAAGTACACGAGGTGCACAACTACCTGGATGACGGCCATGGCAACAACGATCAGAACGGTCAGGTTCTTCGGCAGGCTCGGGTACATCACCAGGCCGAACGGGATCGCGGTCAGGATGATCGACAGGACGAAGCCGATCATGTACGACTTCACGCTGCCGTGATTACCTTCGTGATGAGTGTCGTGTGCGTTAGCCATTACAGAACTCCCAGCAGGTAGACGACGGTGAATACGCAGATCCAGACCACGTCCAGGAAGTGCCAGAACAGGCTCAGGCAGCTCATGCGGGTCTTGGCGGTCGGCGTGATGCCGTGCTTGTTGATCTGGTACATCATGATTGCCATCCAGATCAGGCCGGCGGTCACGTGCAGACCGTGGGTACCTACCAGGGCGAAGAAGCCCGACAGGAAGCCACTGCGGTTCGGGCCGAAGCCTTCGCCGATCAGGTGATGGAATTCATAGATTTCCATCGCGATGAAGCCTGCACCGAACAGGAAGGTCACGGCCAACCAGCCCAGTACGCCCGCTTTCTTGCCGTCGAACATCTTCAGCATGGCGAAGCCGAAGGTGATCGAGGACAGCAGCAGGAACAGCGTTTCAACCGCTACGAAGTCGAGCTGGAAGATGTCGTGACCCGACGGGCCGCCGGCAAAACTGCCGGACAGCACCGCATAGGTGGCGAAGAGCGACGCAAACAGGATGCAGTCGGTCATCAGGTACAGCCAGAAACCGAATACGGTCATCTGGCCCGAGTCGTGGTGGTGATCGTCGTGCCCATGGTCGTGACCATGAGCGCCGCCGTGGATTACTTGACTGGACATTGATTACACCCGCTCAAACGATTCGACACGTGCGCCGGCAGGCAGAGCACCTGCTTGGGCCAGCGCTTTCATGCGCTCGCCTTCGATGCGCGCCACTTCTTCGGCCGGAACCATGTAGCCCTGGTCGTCACGCGCGGCGTGGCGAACGAAGACAGCGATGGTTGCAACCAGGCTCGCGCCGACCAGCCACCAGATGTGCCAGATGAAGGCGAAGCCGAAGATGGTCAGGAACAGACCCATGAACAGACCGGTAGAGGTGTTGTTCGGCATGTGGATCGGCTCGTACTTGCCAGGCGCCTTGTAGGCAACACCGGCTTCCTTCGCTTCGTGCCAGCAGTCCAGGCCAACTTTCTCAGGCATGTGAGCGAAGTTGTAGAACGGAGGTGGCGAAGAAGTCGACCATTCCAGGGTGCGGCCGCCCCATGGGTCGCCGGTCACGTCCAGGTTCTGGTTGCGGTCGCGGATCGAAACGACGATCTGGATCAGCTGGCAGGCGATACCGAACAGGATCAGCACGGCGCCGACGACGGCTACGTACAGGTAGGGTTCCCACAGCGGGTTGTCGGAGTGGTTCAGACGACGAGTCATGCCCATGAAGCCCAGGGCGTACAGCGGCATGAACGCTACGTAGAAGCCCGAGATCCAGAACCAGAAGGCAGCTTTGCCCCACTTCTCGTTCAGCTTGAAGCCGAAGGCCTTCGGCCACCAGTAGGCGAAGCCGGCGATATAGCCGAATACCGCACCGCCGATGATCACGTTGTGGAAGTGAGCGATTACGAACAGGCTGTTGTGCAGAACGAAGTCAGCACCTGGAACAGCCAGCAGAACGCCAGTCATACCACCGATGGAGAAGGTGATCATGAAGCCCAGGGTCCACAGCATCGGTGCGGTGAAACGCACACGGCCCTGGTACATGGTGAACAGCCAGTTGAACAGCTTCACACCGGTCGGAATGGAGATCAGCATCGTCGCCAGGCCGAAGAAGGTGTTGACGCTGGCGCCGGCACCCATGGTGAAGAAGTGGTGCAGCCATACGGCGAAGCCCAGGACGGCGATGGCGCCCGATGCGTAGATCATCGAGTGGTGGCCGAACAGACGCTTGCCAGAGAACGTCGAGGTGACTTCCGAGAACACGCCGAAGGCCGGCAGGATCAGGATGTAAACCTCAGGGTGACCCCACGCCCAGAACAGGTTGACGTACATCATCGGGTTCCCACCAAGCTCGTTGGTGAAGATGTGGAAGTCCAGATAACGGTCAACGGTCAGCAGAGCGAGTGCAGCGGTCAGGATCGGGAACGAAGCGACGATCAGCACGTTGGCCCAGGTGCAGGTCCAGGTGAAGATCGGCATGTCCATCAGCTTCATGCCAGGGGCACGCATCTTCAGGACAGTAACCAGGAAGTTCACGCCTGTCAGTGTCGTACCAAGGCCAGATAACTGTAGCGCCCAGATGTAGTAGTCGACACCTACCCCAGGGCTGTACTGGATGCCTGCGAGCGGCGGATAGGCAACCCAGCCGGTCTTGGCGAATTCACCAACGCCCAGCGAGATGTTGACCAGCAGCACGCCTGCCAGCAGCAGGTAGAAGCTCAGGGAGTTCAGGAACGGGAAGGCAACGTCACGTGCACCGATCTGCAGAGGAACCGCGAGGTTCATCAGGCCGGTGAAGAACGGCATCGCCATGAAGATGATCATGATCACACCGTGAGCGGTGAAGATCTGGTCATAGTGTTCAGGCGGCAGGTAGCCTTCGGAGCCACCGGTAGCGGCAGCCAGCTGGGTACGCATCATGATCGCGTCGGCAAAGCCGCGCAGCAGCATGACCATCGCGACGATGATGTACATCACGCCGATCTTTTTGTGGTCGACCGTGGTCAGCCACTCGCTCCACAAGTAGGTCCACTTGCGGAAATAGGTGATAAGACCGACGACAGCGATACCACCGAGCGCGATCATGGCAAGCGTCACCATGACTATCGGCTCGTGATAGGGTATCGCCTCCAGGCTTAATTTACCGAACATCTCTTACTCCTCTGCACCGGCAGCTGGTTGCATACTCGTTTCCACACCCTTGGTTGTGGCCAGATCTTTGCTGCCTGCTTCTTCGTGGCTCGGACGACCGCGGTTCATGCCTTCGTACTTGTCGACGATCAGCTGGAACTGGTCAGGCGAAGCCTCGCTATACAGCGCGACTGGGTTGTTTTCGCTTGGTTTGGCCAAGGCTTCGTATTCGGCCTTGTCCAGCTTCTTAGGCGACTGCTTGACCTCGGCGACCCACTTGTCGAAGTCTTCCTGGGAGGTGGCAGTGGCCTTGAATTTCATGCCGGTGAAGCCAGCGCCGCTGTAGTTGGCGCTGATACCGTCGAACTCGCCGTTCTCGTTGGCGATCAGGTGCAGCTTGGTGGTCATGCCGGCCATGGCGTAGATCTGGCCGCCCAGACCCGGGATGAAGAACGAGTTCATCACGGCGTCGGAGGTGACGCGGAAGTTGACCGGGGTATTAGCCGGGAAGACGATCTTGTTGACCGTGGCGATACCCTGCTCCGGGTAGATGAACAGCCACTTCCAATCCAGAGCGACCACGTCGATCTGCACCGGCTTCACATCGGAATCCAGTGGACGGTACGGGTCCAGCTTGTGGGTGGATTTGTAGGTGACGTAACCCAGGGCGATGATGATGATGATCGGGATGATCCACACCGCAGCCTCGATCTTGGTCGAGTGCGACCAGTCGGGGGTATAGGTGGCAGCCTTGTTGGAAGCACGGTACTTCCAGGCGAAGGCCACGGTCATGATGATGACCGGGATTACCACCAGCAGCATCAGGCCGGTAGCGATCAGGATCAGGTTCTTTTGCTCAATGCCCACCTGGCCCTTCGGGTCGAGCAGGGTCCAGTTGCACCCACTGAGTAAAAGCATGCCTAAAAAGGGCAATATGCCAAACAGTCTGGGGTAACGCTTTTTACTCATCTCACGACCTCTAGATCAGCTTGCTTCAATGCAATTTGTGTTTTGGTAGCCAACACGTCGTCCTGCCAGGTGTCAGCAATGTGCGCCCGTACTCGCTCCTGCCGGGGTCCGACTGCAGGATCCTGGCTTCAAGCGTGTTAGCGGTGCTTTTGGTTTCGTAGGCAAAAGGCCTGTACTTCAGACCAAGTCCATTTGGTGCGGAAAACGCGGAGGGGGGTCCGCCCGGGATCGCCGTTGGGCGAAACTTGACGAAGTCAGCAAAAAGGAGCGCTGGGGCTTCCTTCAATCCTGCGACTCGCAAGCAGTGCCGAACGGAAATTGGGGGCGATTGTAGATAGGTCGCCAACCCTTGACTATGACTTATTGAGCAACAGTCTTTTACAGAATACGCAACAATACTGCTCGATAAATCAACTTCGCGACAGTTTGTCGCACCCCGCTTGCCAGCCCTGAAACCCGCGCCGCGCAAGGCCTAGAGGTTGATCTGAAGTAAGCGATGGGCGACTTTTCGCTCTTCTCATCCCCTGTAAAAGACCCTGCGCAATTCGGGACTTTTGTCTAACCCCGGCGCCGATTGCGGATGATGCCCAGCGGCACCAGCACAGCGGTCAGGACAAAGGCCACCAAGGCCCATTGCGCCAACGACAAGCCGAGGATCGGCGGGTATGGCGTGCTGCAGAAGCCATCGACCTGGAACACCAATGGCCAGACCTTGGCCAGGGGCAGGTCATCGACGATCGGTTGCAGCGTATCGATGCCGCAGCTGACCATCGGGTTGGCGAGTATATACACATGGTTGCCCGCTGCAATGATTCCACCAATCGCACTGAGCACCACCAGCCCCTCGAACAACGTCAGGCTGCGGCGCCCCGGCATGGCCGCGCCGATGAAGGCGAACAGCGCGATCAGCAGCAGTGCGTAGCGTTGCAGGATGCACAGTGGGCAAGGCGCCTCGCCGAGCACGATCTGCATGTACAGCGCACCGCCGATCAGCGACAGGCAGATTACCCCAAGCAACACCAGGAAGCGCCGCTCGCGGTTCAGGCGCAGTGTTTGTTCGTTCATTGCCGGTTCCTTCGATGGATAGTGGCAGCGTGGGAGCCTGCCTCGCGCAAGTCTACACGCTGGCATGGTCTTCAGAGCATGCCGAGGAAGCGGCCGGAGCTATGCTGCGCTATCCGCAGAGGCCTTGTGACCGGCGAGCGCCGAACGGGTTCAATGCCAGCCGGCAAAAAAGCGCCTGCCCGGGCGCCGCGCAGGGGCAAGCCCCTCGACACCCGGGAGTGAAGGATACCGTGATTAACGGAGGATTAAAGATGAAAGATCGCCCCGGGGCGGCTCATCTCCTTCCTTTATATATAGGCAGGAAGTAGCAGGGACGATCGAGTGTCTGCAGCGGCCCCATCGCCGACTTGCCGGCGATGGGGCCGCTGCGGTCAATCCATCACTCCAGCGCAGCCGCCGGCCCGAAGAACTCGTAACGGCTCTGCTGCTCCGGCACGCCCAGCCCCTTGAGGTGGCGCTTGACCACCGCCATGAAGCCTTTGGGCCCCAGGAAATAGGCATCCACGTCACGTTCCTCGGGCAGCCACTGGCCCAGTTGCGCCTGGCTCAGCAGGCCAACAGCATCGGCGCGCTGGCTGCCGTCGTCCTCGGCATAGCAGTAGAAACGCTTGAGCTGCGGGTGACGCGCCGCCAGAGCATCGATCCAGTCAGCGAAGGCATGTACCGCGCCGTTGCGCGCACAGTGGATGAAGTGCACCGGGCGCTCGCCCTGCAGCGCCGCCTCGAGCATGGCCAGGGTCGGGGTGATGCCCACGCCGCCGCTGATCAGCACCAGCGGCTTATCGCTGGCCGCCAGAATGAAATCGCCTGCTGGCGGGAACAGCTGCAGGGTATCGCCAACCTGCAATACGTCGTGCAGGAAGTTGGATACCTTGCCCTCAGCCTCGCGCTTGACGCTGATGCGGTATTCCTTGCCATCGCACAGGGCCGACAGGGAATAGTTGCGGCGTTGCTCGACGCCGTCGATGAACAGCTGCAGCCCGATGTACTGGCCAGGCTCGGCCTTGAGTACCGGCTTGCCGTCGACCGGAGCGAAGTAGAACGAGACGATTTCGCAGCTTTCCTGTTCCCGGCGTACCACGCGGAACGCGCGGCTGCCGCGCCAGCCGCCGGACGCCTCTTCCTTCTGCTGGTACAGACCTTCCTCGGCACCGATCAGGATGTCCGCCAGTTGGCCGTAGGCCGCGCCCCAGGCATCGATCACCGCTGGGGTGGCAATGTCTTCGCCGAGCACTTCCTTGATGGCGCGCAGCAGGCAACCGCCGACGATGGGGTAGTGCTCCGGCAGGATCTGCAGGGCGACATGCTTGTTGATGATCTGACCGACCAGGCCGCCCAACTGCTCGAGCTGGTCGATGTGACGGGCATACATCAGCACGCCGTTGGCCAAGGCGCGTGGCTGGTCGCCACTGGCCTGGTGGGCCTGGTTGAACAGTGGGCGAACCTCCGGGTGTTCACTGAGCATCATCTTGTAGAAATGGGTGGTAAGCGCTTCGCCACCGCTTTCCAGCAGGGGGACGGTGGCCTTGATGATTGCACGTTGTTCGGCAGTGAGCATTTGCAACGACTCCTGAGCCTTGGGCTTCGAATGGGTTGCAAGGGGTACTTCAGCAATCGTGCCAACTCTGCAGCCCCCTGAAATCGAGGGCTTAGGGCTGTCTATGTCAAAATGACCAAGCACGGCGTATAGTCATAAAGACCTACAGGAGTCCTTATGACTGCAAAGCCACTGCTTACCGCCCTCCTCCCCTTGGTCAGCGACCTGTCCCGCGAACTTCCCGACCAGGAACGTTACCGCCGACTGCTGCAGGCCATGCGCGGGCTGTTGCCGTGCGACGCCGCCGCACTGCTGCGCCTGGACGGCGAATGGCTGGTGCCGCTGGCAGTCGATGGCCTGTCGCCCGACACCCTGGGGCGGCGTTTCCGGGTCAGCGAGCACCCGCGCTTCCAGATTCTGCTCAGCCGCCCCGAGCCCACGCGCTTCGCCAGCGACTCGCAATTGCCTGACCCCTACGACGGCCTGGTCAACGCTCCCGACGCCGACCTGGAAGTGCACGACTGCATGGGCTGCCCGTTGATGGTGGACGAACGCCCATGGGGGCTGGTGACCCTCGATGCGTTGACCCCCGGCCAGTTCCAGAGCCTGGAGTTGGACGCCCTGCAGGCGTTCGCCAGCCTGGCCGCCGCCACCGTCACCGTGGCCGAGCGCATCGAGGGCCTGGCCCTGCGCGTCGAGGACGAACACCAACGCGCCGAGGTCTATCGCCAGGCCAGCGGCCAGGACCGCGAGCTGATCGGCCAGAGCAAGGCGCACAAGCGCCTGGTGGAGGAGATTCGCCTGGTGGGCGGCAGCGACCTCACCGTGCTGATCACCGGTGAGACCGGCGTCGGCAAGGAGTTGGTCGCCCAAGCCCTGCACCAGGCCAGCAACCGCGCCGACAAGCCGCTGATCAGCCTGAACTGTGCAGCGCTGCCCGA
The DNA here is from genome assembly GCF_005080685.1 of Pseudomonas putida. Classification (NCBI taxonomy): domain Bacteria; kingdom Pseudomonadati; phylum Pseudomonadota; class Gammaproteobacteria; order Pseudomonadales; family Pseudomonadaceae; genus Pseudomonas; species Pseudomonas putida. Next base: position 5,566,274 of record NZ_CP039371.1, read on the forward strand.
CACCCTGGTGGAAAGCGAACTGTTCGGCCATGTACGCGGCGCCTTCACCGGCGCCCACGGAGAACGTCGCGGCAAGTTCGAACTGGCCAACGGCGGCACGCTGTTCCTCGACGAAGTCGGCGAACTGCCCCTGGCCGTGCAAGCCAAGCTGCTGCGCGTGTTGCAGAGTGGCCAGTTGCAGCGCCTGGGCTCGGACCGCGAGCACCGGGTCGACGTGCGCCTGATCGCCGCCACCAACCGCGACCTGGCCGCAGAGGTGCGCAGCGGCAACTACCGCGCCGACTTCTATCACCGCTTGAGCGTGTACCCGCTGCAGGTGCCGCCGTTGCGCGAGCGTGGCCGCGACGTGCTGCTGCTGGCCGGCTACTTCCTCGAACAGAATCGCTCGCGGCTGGGGCTCGGCAGCCTGCGCCTGAGCGGCGAGGCCCAGGCCGCGCTGCTGGCCTACGACTGGCCAGGCAACGTGCGTGAGCTGGAGCACCTGATTGGTCGCTGCGCGCTCAAGGCCATGGGCCAACACCTACAACGTCCGCGCATCCTGACCCTGGAAGCGAGCGACCTCGACCTGCGCGCCGTCGCGCCGGTCGAAAACACGCCGGTTCTCCCCGCGCTCGAACCGTTCCCCTTGCCCGCTGGAGGTCTGCGCGAGGCGGTCGATCAGTACCAGCGCACCATCGTCGAAAGCTGCCTGCAAAAGCACCAGGACAACTGGGCCGCAGCCGCCCGCGAACTGGGCCTGGACCGCGCCAACCTGAGCCGCCTGGCACGCCGTCTGGGCGTACGCTGAACCCATGCGTTAACAAAAGGATTAGTCCAGAAAGCCATCTGGTTGGGTGCCACCAGGCTGCTATATCTCCCTAACGAGCGCTAACAGGGCCGTTACTCGTGCCTGGGTTTCGTGCAGTGCCTCCATTCGTCGGAGGGCCTGCGCCAAGCCCGGGTACCGGCAGTCAGCCCTGTATCGCGAACATAAGCAGGGAGCACCCATGGACAACATCGTAGTCGCCGATAAGCAATCCGCAGTCGCCACCCAGAACGCCTGGGGCAACCTCAGCCTGAACAGTCCAGGTGTGGTGCAAATGCCGGTCGCACCCGACCAGGTGGCCACCGTCACCAAACGCGGCCAGGACCTGATCGTCACCCTCAAGTCGGGCGAAAAGGTCACCGTCGGCAATTTCTTCGCCGTGGATCAGGCAGGGACTGCCAGTGACATGGTCTTCGTCGGCGAGGACGGCACGCTGTGGCACGCCAACTACGATGCCGAGGCCTTCACAGGTTTCACCTTCGACGAGGTCGACTCGCTCGATCAACTGGTCGCCGGTATCGGTGAAGCGGGTAGCGCCATGCCGACCTGGGCCATCGCCGGCTTGAGCCTGCTCGGTATTGGCGGTGCAGCGGCAGCCGCCGATGGTGGTGGCGGCGGTGGAGGTGGGGGTGGCAGCGGCGGTGGTGACACCGAAGCTCCGGCCACGCCGATCGACTTGCTGGTATCGCCCGATGGCCTGCGCCTGACCGGGCGCGGCGAGCCGGGTAGCACGGTGAACATTCGCGATGCCGCCGGCAACCTGATCGGCACCGGCACCGTCGGTGCCGATGGTCGTTTCGACGTCGCCCTCGACCCACCCCAGGTCAACGGCGAGAACCTCGACGTCACCCTCACCGACGAGGCCGGCAACGTCTCGGCCCCCGGTAATGTCGCCGCTCCGGACATCACCGCCCCCGATGCCCCACCGACCTTGCGATCAACGACAGCGGCACGACCCTCACCGGTCGCGCCGAGCCCGGCTCCACCGTGCAGGTGCGCGGCGCCAACGGGGCTCTGCTGGGCAGTGCCGTGGCCGGTGCCGATGGCGCGTTCAGCATCACCCTGCAACCACCGCAGACCGACGGCCAGGCCTTGCAGGTGACCGCCGAGGACGCCGCCGGCAACACTTCCTCCGGCGCCGCCATCACCGCCCCGGACGATGGCAGCACCAACCCGCCCGACACCACGCCTCCCGATGCCCCGACCAATCTGGTCGTCGCTCAGGCCGGGCGCCAGCTGACCGGCCGCGGCGAGGCCGGTACCCGGGTACAGGTCCGCGATGCCGAGGGCAACGTCATCGCCACCGGTACCGTCGGCGCCGACGGCACGTTCCAGATCACCCTGGACCCCGCGGTGGTCGATGGCAGCAAACTGCAAGTGACCCTGACCGATGCTGCCGGCAACGTCTCCCAGCCAGGGTCCGTGACCTCGGCGGACCTGCTGGCGCCGGAGCAGCCGACCGACCTGGCGCTGGCCAATGGCGTTACCTTGACCGGTCGTGGCGAGCCCGGCAGCACCGTGCAGGTGCGCAACGCCGCCGGCGTCCTGATTGGCAGCGGTCGCGTCGATGCCGACGGCAACTTCAGCCTCACGCTCTCCCCCGCCCAGGCCAACGGCGAAGCACTCGACGTGCGCCTGGTCGATGCCGCCGGCAATAGCTCCACGCCGTTGCAGTTCGATGCCCCGGACATCACCCCGCCAGTCGCCGTCAGTGGCATCGTGGTCGGCAACGGCGGCCTGGCCCTCAGTGGCCGTGGTGAACCCGGCGCCACGGTCGAGGTGCGCAATGCGGCCGGCACACTGATCGGCAGCGCCGTGGTCAGTGCCAACGGCACCTTCGTCATCACCCTCGACTCGCCTGTGCAGGCGGGCCAGCACCTGACCCTGGTGGAAGTCGACCCGAGCGGCAACATCTCGCCCCGCCTCGACTTCGAAGTACCGCTCACCACCGCGCCGACCACACCCAGCAACCTCAGCATCGACGCTAACGGCACCAGCATCAGCGGCAACGCCGCAGCTGGCAGCCGTGTCGAAGTCCGCGATGCCAGCGGCACAGTGATCGGTACCGTGGTCGTAGGCGCCAACGGCCAGTTCACCGTGGTGCTGGTCCCGCCACAAGCCAACGGCGAACTGCTGGATGTGGTGGCCATCGACAGCACGGGGGCATCCTCGTTGCCCGGGCAGATCACCGCACCCGACATCACCGCGCCGGACGAGCCGACCAACCTGGCGGTGTCCGCCGACGGCAGCCACCTCACCGGCCGTGCCGAACCTGGCAGCACCGTACGCGTGCTGGCCGCCGACGGCACCGAACTGGGCCGTGCGACCGCAGGCGCCAACGGCGTGTTCAGCATCACCCTGAGCCCACCGCAGATCGATGGTGAGCAACTGCGCGTAATCGCCAGCGACCGCGCCGGCAACCCCTCCGAGGCCGGCACGGTCACGGCTCCGGACGGCAGTACGCCGACCGACACCACGCCGCCACAGCCGGCCAGCGAGCTGGCCATCAGCAAGGACGGGCGCACGGTTTCCGGTCGTGGCGAACCAGGCTCCACGGTGCGCATCCTCGACGATCAAGGCAACGTGGTCGCCACTGGCACCGTGCAAGCCGACGGCCATTTCACCTTGCAACTGGGCACGCCGATCATCAACGGCTCGACCGTGCAGGTCAGCCTCACCGATGCCGCCGGCAACGTCTCCACGCCAAGCTCGCTGAAGACCCCGGACCTGGTTGCCCCCGCGCAGCCCACAGATCTGGCGCTGGACAACGGCACCACCCTGACCGGCCACGCCGAAGCCGGCGCTCGGGTCGAGGTGCGCGATGCCAGTGGCACGCTGATCGGAAGCGTCATCGTCGGCGCCGACGGCAACTTCAGCCTGACCCTGGACCCGGCCCAGGCCAACGGCCAGGAACTGGCTATCCGCGTAGTCGATGCCGCGGGCAACAGCTCGGTGCCCCTGGAATACACCGCACCGGACACCACCCCGCCCGCCATCATCAGCAACGTGGTGGTCGGCGCCGGCAGCCTGACGATCAGCGGGCGCGGTGAGCCTGGCGCCACCGTCGAGGTCCGCGATGCCAACGGCACGCTCCTTGGCACCGGCACCGTGGCCGCCAACGGTACATTCCTGGTCGACCTCGACAGCCCGGTGGGCGGCGGTGACGCGTTGCAACTGGTGCAAACCGACGCCGCCGGCAACCCGTCGCCCAGCCTGACCGTCACAGTGCCCGCCACCGCGTTGCCGGATAGCCCCGACGGCCTGGTACTGAACGGTGACGGCACCTCGATCAGCGGCACCGCACCCGTGGGCAGCCTGGTCGAAGTGCGCGACGCCAACGGTACCGTCGTTGGCAGCGTCCAGGTGGGCAATGGCGGCACGTTCACCATCCCGCTCGACCCGGCCCAGGCCAATGGCGAACTGCTCGACGTGGTTGCCATCGACGCCGACGGCAATGCTTCGCTGCCGACGCAGATCACCGCGCCGGACATCACCGCGCCCACCGAGGCCAGCGACCTGGCCCTCAGCGCCAACGGCGTGACGCTCACCGGCCGAGGCGAAGTCGGCGCACGGGTCGAGGTCACCGATGCCCAGGGCGCCGTGCTCGGCACCGCGGTGGTCGGCGCCAATGGCACCTTCACCGTCACCCTGTCGCCAGCCCAGACCGACGGCCAACTGCTCGACGTGGTGCTGCGCGATACCGCCGGCAACAGCTCCACCGCCACACTCACCGCACCGGACCTCGACGGCCCGCTGCAACCGACGGATGTAGCGGTCGGCGGCAACGGCACGGTGGTCACCGGTAGCGGCCAGAGCGGCTCGACCGTGACCGTGCGCGACGCCGATGGCAACGTTCTCGGCAGCACCACCGTAGGCGCCGACGGTAGCTTCCAGGTGCCGCTGGACCCACCGCAACGCAATGGCGAAAGCCTCACCGTCGAAGCGACCGACGGGGCCGGCAACAGTTCGGGCACCGTGGATATCACCGCACCGGACAGCACCCCACCGCAGGCGGTCGACACACCGACCATCGATGGCACCGGCACCACGGTCAGCGGCACCGGCGAGCCCGGCGCCACGGTCATCGTCCGTGCGCCTGACGGCACCGAGCTGGGCAGCGCCGTGGCCAATGCCGACGGCAGCTTCGAAGTCACACTGGATCCACCGCAGACCAACGGCGAGGCCCTGACCGTCGAGCAGCGCGACACGGCAGGCAATGTTTCGTCGTCGGTCGACCTGGCAGCGCCTGACACCCAGGCTCCCGACGCCCCCGACGGCGTGGTGCTATCGGCCGATGGCACCACCATCACAGGTACCGGCGAGCCTGGCGCGCAGGTGCGGGTTGTCGGCGAAGGCGGCGTGCCGCTGGGCAATGCCGTAGTGCAGGCCGACGGCAGCTTCAGCGTGACGATCTCGCCTGCGCAACTCAACGGCCAGACGGTCTCGGTCACGCAGACCGACGCTGCCGGCCAGACCTCCGATGCCTATGAGGTAACCGCCCGCGACGTGCAGGCCCCTGAACCTGCCGAAGGTCTGGCCCTGACCGGGGGCGGCAGCATTCTTGCCGGCCAAGGCGAACCCAACAGCACGATCGAGGTGCGCAATGCCGCTGGGGTTCTGCTCGGTGAAGGCGAGGTCGACGCAGACGGCAACTTCAGCATCACCCTGAACCCTGCACAGGCCAACGGCGAAACGATTTCCGTGGTGCTCACCGATGGCGCCGGCAACGCCTCGCCTTCGGCCACCCTTACCGCACCCGACACCACCGGCCCGACCGCGCCTACCGGGCTCAGCGTAAGCGCCGACGGCACATCGGTGCAGGGCACCGGCGAAGTCGGGGCCACCGTCGAAGTGCGCGATGCCGACGGCAACCTGCTCGGCAGCGTCACCATCCCGGCAGGCGGAAGCTTCCAGGTACCACTCGACCCTGCACAACTCGACGGTGGATCGCTCACCGTGAGCTTGACCGACGCCACTGGCAATGCCGGCGGTTCGGCGACCGCAACAGCGCCAGACCTCACGCCGCCCGCCGATCCGACCGGCCTGGCAGTCACCAACACGGGCGGTGTCACCACGGTCACCGGTAGCGCACCGGGTGCCACCGAGGTGACCGTGACCGGTCCGAACGGCACACCGATCACCGTGCCTGTAGAGGCCGATGGCAGCTTCAGCGTCGACCTCGATACCCCGCTCAGCAATGGCGAGACCGTGAGCGTGGTGGTGCGCGACGCCGCTGGCAACGCAACCCTGCCCACCACGGTAGATGCCCCGGACACCACGCTTCCGGCCGAACCGACCAATGTCGCGGTAAGCCCGGATGGCGCCATCGTCGGTGGCGGCGCCGAGCCGGGCAGCACGGTGATCGTGCGCGACCCGGTCGACAACTCTGAACGCGGCAGCGTGGTGGTCGGGCCAGACGGCACCTTCACCATTCCGGTCTCACCGCCGATCGCCAATGGCGAAACCGTGGAGGTGGTGGTTCGTGACGGTGGGGGCAACGACACCGTCGTCGAGGTGACCGGCCCCGACGGCACCGAAGTGGCGACGCCTACCGACCTCAGCCTCAGCGACGATGGTTTCCTGCTGACCGGCCAAGGCACGGTCGGAGCGCTGATCACGGTGACGTCCGGTGGCACCACCCTGGGTACCGCCACGGTCGGCAGCGACGGCATATTCCGCGTGTTCTTCAGCAACGCCCAGCTCAATGCCCAGACCTTGCAGGTTTCGGCCCGCGCGGGGGCAGACGGCAAACCGTCGCTGCCAGCGACCATCGTCGCCGACGACAACACCGCGCCGGATGCCCCAACCAATGTCACCATCGACCGCACCGGCACGACCGTGACCGGGCGCGGCGAAGTGGGCGCCACGGTCAGCGTGGTGGATGCCCAGGGCGTCGTGGTCGGCACCGCGACCGTTGGCAGCAACGGGCTGTTCAGCATCAGTCTCGACCCTGTACAGGCCAATGCGCAGAGCCTCACCATCACCCAGGCCGATGCCGCCGGCAACGTTTCGCTGGCCGCCAGCGTGACGGCCCCCGACCTGCAGGCGCCGCAAGCAGCCAGCAGCGTGACCCTCAACAACGCCGCCACGGTAGTCAGTGGCCAGGGCGAAGCCGGCTCGACAGTGACCGTACGCGATGCCAGCGGTGCGGTGCTGGCCACCGGCACGGTGAACCAGAGCGGTCAATTCCAGATCACCCTGCCCAGCGCGCAGACCAGCGGTAGCCCACTGCAGGTGACCCTTACCGATGCCGCTGGCAACACCTCCCCCCCCATCAACCTGGCGACCCCGGACCGTACACCGCCAGCTGCCGTTTCCGACACCGTGCTCAGCGGCGATGGCCGTCAGTTGTCCGGTAGCGGTGAAGTGGGCGCCACGGTGCAGGTACGCAATGCCGCAGGTACCGTGCTGGGCACGGCAACGGTCGGTGCCGATGGACGCTTCACCGTCACCTTCGACACGCCCCAGGCCAGTGGCCAGGCGATCGGCGTCACCCAAGTGGATGCCGCCGGCAACACCTCGCCTGCCGTCAACGTCTCGACGCCGGACCTGACCGCGCCCGTTGCGCTGACCAACCTGGTCCTCAACAACAACGGCCTGACCCTCACCGGGCTGGGCGAAGCCGGCGCCACGGTGACCGTACGCGGCCCGGATGGCACCATCATCGGCACCGGGCTGGTGGCGGCCAACGGCAGCTTCACCCTCACCCTCGACAGCGCCCAGCTCAACGCCCAACGCCTGAGCGTTACCCAGACCGACGCTGGCAATAACACTTCCAGCCCGACCCAGGTCATCGCCCCCGACTTCACCCCACCCGCGGCCCCCACTGCCCTGGCCCTGGCCAGCAGTGGTGTGCAACTGAGCGGCACGGCCGAAGCCGGCAGCACGGTGACCGTGCGCGATGCCGCTGGCAATGTGCTGGGCACTGCAGTGGCAGCCAGCAACGGCACCTTCCAGGTCACCCTCAACAGCGCCCAGACCAACGGCCAGGCTCTCTCCGTCACTGCAACCGACGCCGCGGGCAACGTGTCGCCGAGCACCGCTTACACCGCGCAGGACACCACTGCACCAGAGGCAGTGGCCAACCTGGCGGTATCCACCGACGGCGCCACCCTCACCGGCACCGGTGAGGCCGGTGCAACCGTGACCGTGCGCGGTGCCGATGGCAGCGCATTGGGTAGTGCAACGGTCGGTGCCGACGGCCGCTTCAGCGTCACTCTCGCTCCGCCGGCAGGCACTGGCGACAGCCTGAACGTGGTGCAGGCCGACGCCGCCAACAATGCTTCGCCCGCACAGTCGATCACCGCGCCCGGCGCCCTGGCGCCGGCCATTCCCGATGACCTGGCGTTGTCCGCCGATGGCCTGGTGGTCAGCGGCAGCGGCTCGGCCGGCAGCACGGTCAACGTCTATGGCCCCAATGGCCTGCTCCTGGGCACCGCCACGGTCGGCAACGACGGCACCTTCAGCGTCAACCTGGGCAGTGCCCAGGCCAATGGCGAAGTACTCCAGGTGAGCGCCGTCGGCACCGACGGCAGCGCCTCGCTGCCCGCCACGTTGCAAGCACCGGATACCACCGCACCGCAGCCACTGACGCAACTGGCGCTGTCTGCCGACGGCCTGGTACTCAGCGGCCGTGGCGAACCGGGTTCCACGGTCAATGTGATCGGCGAAGGCGGTGTCGACCTTGGCAGCGCCGTGGTCGGTGCAGATGGCACCTTCAGCGTCGACCTCGAAGCAGCGCAGCTCAACGGCGAGCTGCTCAGCGCCAGCCAGACCGACGTGGCCGGCAACGAATCCGATAGCAGCAGCCTCACGGCGCCTGACCGCGTAGCGCCGGACGCCGCCGAGGACCTGGCCTTCAGCGCAGGCGGCAGCCTGCTCAACGGTACCGGTGAGGCCGGTACCAACGTGCGCGTGCTGGCAGCTGACGGCAGTGAACTGGGTACAGCGGTAGTTCGCGGCGACGGCACCTTCCAGGTAACCCTGAGCCCGCCACTGGCCAACGGCCAGGCGGTGCAGGTGGTGCTCAGCGATGCGGCAGGCAACCAGTCCACTGCCGCGGCCATTACCGCGCCGGATACCACCCCGCCGACAGCCGTCAGCGAACTTGCCATCGGCAGCGACGGCGCGACCATCACCGGTCGCGGCGAGCCGGGCGCCACGGTGGTGGTGAGCGACCCGAATGGCGACGAGATCGGCACGGCCATCGTCGACGCCAGCGGCCACTTCACCCTCACCCTCGACACACCGCTGAGCAATGCCGAAGTGCTCAGCGTGGTGCAGACCGATGCGGCCGGCAACGCCTCGCCCGTCGCCACCCTGCAGACGCCCGATTTCACACCACCTGCCGAACTCACCGAGGTGGTCATCAACGCCGATGGCAGCGTGGTCAGCGGCCTGGGCGAGGCCGGCGCGACCGTCACCGTGACCGACCCCAACGGTGTAGTGATCGGCACTACCACGGTGCTGGCCGACGGTACCTTCCGGGTAGAGTTGAGCCCGGCGCAGATCAACCAACAGGTACTGTCGGTGCAGCAGGCCGACCCACCTGGCAACGTCAGTCCGGCAGTCACCGTCGACGCACCGGACCTGACGCCACCGGAGGCTGCGACGCAATTGCGCCTTAGCGCCGATGGCAGCCAGTTGAGCGGCACCGGCGAAGCCGGCACTACCGTGACCGTATACCTCGGCGCCGATCCGATCGGAACCGCCGTGGTGGGTGCCAATGGCACTTTCGTGGTCACCCTGGACGCCCCGCAGACCAATGGCCAGCAGTTGCAGGTGACCCTGGAGGATGCCAGCGGCAACATTTCTGCGATCAGCACCCTGACCGCAGCGGATATCACCCCACCCGTCGCCGTCACGGCCACCCTCAATGCCAGCGGCACCCAGCTCACCGGCACCGGTGAAGCCGGCGCGCGCCTGGTGGTGATGAACGACCGTGGCGACATGGTCGGTGAAGGCCGGGTCGATGCCGACGGCAACTTCGTGCTCAACCTCACCACGCCCCAGGTCGATGGCCAGGTGCTGTCGATCATCGCTCGCGATGCCACCGGCAATCCGTCGACGCCAACCGAAGTGACCGCACCGGACCTGACCGCCCCAGCCGCGCCGACCGATATCGCCGTGACCAACAACGGCACGACGCTGACCGGCACCGCAGAAGCGGGTAGTACCATCACCGTCCTGGCGCCTGACGGCACCGAGGTTGGCACCATCGAGGTGCCGGCGAACGGTTCCTTCAGCGTGACGTTGGATCCGGCGCAGAACAATGGCCAGCAGCTGACCGTGATCGCCACCGACGACGCCGGCAACGCGTCGCTGCCGGCGACCTTCCAGACGGCAGACACCGCGCCGCCCGCCGTCGTTACCGAGCTGGCCATCAATACGACGTACGACGTGCTCAGCGGCCGCGGCGAACCTGGTGCGACCGTGTCGGTAAGACTCGGGGACGATGTACTCGGTACCGCCGTGGTAGGCGCCAATGGCTTCTTCGAGGTAACCCTCGACCCGGCTGCAGGCTCGGATGCATCGCTTACCGTCACCCAGACCGACCGTAGCGGCAATACCTCGGATGTCGAAACTTATGTGACACCGGCGGAGCCGCCGACTGCAGCGCCACTCGATGTCGCGCTGGGGGCCGATGGCCTGACGCTGACGGGTACCGCCGCTGCGGGGGCCATCATCCGCGTATACGATGTCAACGGCGACCTGCTCGGCACAGGCGTGGCCAATGTCCTGAATGGCAGTTTCAGTCTGCAATTGGACAGTGCGCAGCTCAATGGCGAGACGTTCACCGTCACCGCCCAGGCAGTGCTGGGCAGCGAATCGGTGCCGGTCGTGGTCCAGGCCGCTGACGTCACTGCGCCCGACAACCCCGTGGTAACGGCCCTGTCGGCCAACGGCCTGGTGCTCACCGGTACCGGCGAGGCCGGCGCCACGGTCACCGTGACAGGCCCCGGCAGCGTCATCCTCGGCACTGCCGTGGTCAACGCCGCAGGCGGATTCACCGTCAACCTCTCCAGCGCGCAGCTCAACGGCCAGGTACTGGGCGTGGCCCAATCCGATGCCGCCAACAATGCCTCCGGCAGCACCAGCTTCACCGCGCCGGATGTGCAGGCGCCAGTGGCACCCACCAACCTCGCCGTCATCAATGCCGGCACCACGCTCACCGGTTTTGGTGAACCCGGCGCGACCGTCACCGTGCTCGGCGCCAACGGTGCCACACTCGGCACCGGCACGGTGCTGCCCAACGGCACGTTCAGCATCGACCTGAACACGACGCAGAACGATGGGCAAGTGCTCACCGTGCGCCAGACCGACGCGGCCAGCAACCAGTCCGGCAGCGCCAGCGTCACCGCACCGGACACCACGCCACCCACGGCCCCGACAGCGACCATCAATGCCAACGGCACGTCGATCAGCGGCGCCGGCCAGATCGGCAGCACGGTCACCGTGCGCAACAGCGCCGGCACCGTGCTCGGCACCGCCACGGTCGGCAGCAACGGCCTGTTCGTGGTTAGCCTGACCGCAGCGCAAGTGGACAACCAGGCACTGAGCGTCACCCTCACCGATGCCGCCGGCAACACCTCCAACCCGACCGCCGTCACCGCGCCGGACTTCACCCCACCGGCCGCCGCCGCCAACCTGGTGGTCAGTGCCGATGGCAGCACCCTCACAGGCAGTGGCGAGCCCGGTGCCACGGTGACCGTGCGGGGTCCCAGCGGCACCGTGTTGCAAACCGGCACGGTGCAGCCCAACGGCAGCTTCACGCTGACCCTGAGCCCGGTGCAGGACAACGGCCAGGTGCTGTCGGTGACCCTCACCGACCCACGCAACAACGTCTCCGGCAACGTCAATATCACCGCGCCGGACGTCGATGCCAACGCGCCAGTGGTGGCCAGCGACAACTTGGCCACCGCCACCGTCAACCTGGCAGCGGTGGTCAGCACCCAGACCTACCAGGACAGCTTCACCACCCTGCTGTCGGGCTTCTCCAAGACCTACACCTGGACGGTCGGTGCCGGCACCTCGGTCGACCCAACCCTGACCCTGACCACCAGCAGCGCCCTGGCCCTGTTGGACAACTCCACCTTCACTCTGCAAGTGAAGAACGCCAGCGGCGCCTGGGTGACCCTCGCCACCGGCACCAGCCAGGGCCTGCTCGACCTGGTCCTGCTACCCCTGGGCCAGGGTATTCGCGTCGACATCGGCGAACTGCTGGCAGGTGAGTATCGCCTGACCGTGGCCAGTGGCGGCATCGGCTTGCTGACCACGGTGACCACCACCCTGGACATCGAGACCACCAGCCTGACCCAGTTCACCGGCACCGGCACGCCAACCAACGGCAACGTGATCACCGACGCAGGCACCGATGGCACCACCGACGCCCTCGGCCCGGACAGCGGCGCCGTGCTGCAGGTACTGAAAAACGGCAGCTACGTCTCGGCCGGCAGCGCTACCACGGTGCAGGGCCAGTACGGCACCCTGGTGATCCGCGCAGACGGCAGCTACACCTACACCCCCAACGGCAGCCCGAGCAGCGTCGGCAAGGTGGATGTGTTCAGCTATCAACTGCTGCACGCAAACGGCAAGAGCGACACCGCCAATCTCTACGTGCGCATCGACAGCCCGCAAGCCACCGAGGTGTGGAGTGACAGCAACCTGAGCGCACCGGCCACGGTGGTCGATGCCGTCAACGACGTCAGCAACACGCGCATCACCCTGGTCAACCACGAGACCACCAGCAGCGCTACCCTGGGCAGCCTGACGTTGCCTCTGCTCGGCTCCAAGGCAGCCACCTACACCACCACGGTCGGCGCCGACACCACGGCCGACCTGCAAGTGGTGCTCAACTCCACCAGCATCCTGTCGCTACTCAACGGCGCCACCATCGAACTGCTCAAACTCAACCCCGCCACCGGACAGTACGTGCTGGTACAAGCGGTGCAAGGCAGTTCGCTGGTAGGGCTGGGCACCGGCGCTGCCGGCTACACCTTCCAGGATCAGACCGCAGGTACCTACCACATCCGCGTCACTGCCGGCGGCATCGGGCTGGCCGCCTCGGTGACCACCAACCTCAACACCACCACGACCTATAACAACCAGTTCGATGTGGGCAGTTACACCGCAGTTACCGGCAACCTGCTGACCGGCAGCGGCGCCGATAACCTCGGTTCTTCACTCACGGTACTAAGCGTCCTGGTGGCGGCCAACACCTACACGATTCCGGGTCAGAACGGGGTATCGGTCACCGGTCAGTACGGCACGCTGCTCGTGCAAGCCGATGGCAGCTACAGCTATACCCTCAAGAGCGGGTTGACCTCGGCGGTCATCGGCCAGCACGACACCTTCACCTACGAGCTGACCCACCCCAATGGCACCACCGACACCGCAACGCTGACCGTCAATCTGAACAACGCCGCCAGCGTCACCGCCTTCTCCTCGTTGCTGGCCGACACCGGCGATGAAACCACGGCGCTGGCCAGTGTGGCGGCTTCAGCCTCCAGCGAGGTGCTCGCCGGTAGCGATGGCAACGATCATCTCGATGGCAGCCAAGGCGGGGCGATCACCCTGCAAGGCGGCGCGGGCGACGACACCCTGGTGGTGGTCGACCAGAACTTCGCCAGCGTCGATGGCGGTACGGGTACCGACACCCTGCTATGGGGTGGCGGCGATGCCAGCATCGACCTCGGCAACCTGGTCGGGCGGGTCCACGACATCGAGGTCATCGACCTCAACGACACCAGTTCCGTGGCGCTGACGCTCAATCTCGCGGATGTCGTGGCCATCACCGAAACCGGCAAGGACACGCTCATGATCAAGGGGGATGACAAGGACTCCGTACACATGACGGATAACTGGACATTGGTAGGGAACCAAACCGCTGACGGCATCGACTATACCCAATACACGGCCCAGGAGGATCCGAGCCACCACTTGTGGGTGCAGAACGGCATCCATGTCGTCTGAGGTCGCTGCAACCCGCCGGGCACACGCCCGGCGGCATGGAATGACAGCAGTAAGGGAATGATGTGAAGCGAAGCAATCCGCTGTCACCGCTGTTGCTGGGAGCCTGCGGGCTCCTGGTCCTGAGTTTCACCCTGAGTCCGCCGGCCATGGCAGACAATGACATCGATCCACAACTGCGCACCATCGGGCCTTCGTTGCTACGCGATGCACCCAACGCCATCCCCGCCCGTCCCCCTACTGGCCAAGCCGCCACCGGCCGCGATCGCCTCGGGCTGGCCGAGGCGGTAGTAGCCGCCGCGCAGTGGCACCCCAGCATTGCCGAAGCCATCGGCAACCTCTACAAGCAAGGCGAGGGCATCACCGTGGCCCGCGCCGGTTACTACCCGCAAGTGAGCGGCGGCATCCGCGCCGGCTACGACACCGGCAACGGTGCCGATCGCGGCAGCCAGGCGCTGAACCTCTCGCTCAAGCAGATGCTCTACGATTTCGGCAAGGTCGATAAGGCGGTGGATGCCGCGCGCGCCGCCGCAGCCCGGGCCCAGGCCAATATCCTGCTGGTGCTGGACGAGCTCGCCCGCGACACCGCGTACGCCTGGATCGAGACGCGTCGCTACGAGCAGCTCATGATCATCGCCCGCGACCAGATCCGCGGCGTCGGCGATATCGCCGGCATGGCCCGTCAGCGCAGCGATATGGGGGCCAGCACCCGCAGCGATGTGGTGCAGGCCGAATCGCGCGTCGAGGCCGCCCGCGCCACCCTCGAGGAATACCAGTCGCAGTACGAACGCTGGCGCTCCACCCTCGCCGCCCTGCTCGGGCGTGTCACGCCACCGGCCCTGGCCGAGGAGTCGCCGCCGGAGCTGGACAGCGCCTGCAAGCGCCCGGGCGCCGGAGACGACCGCTTGCCGGCCGTGCTCATGGCCCTGGCCCAGCGCGCCCAGTCCCAGGCCGAACTGGCCCAGGCCAAGGCCGAGGCCTACCCGACGCTGTCGCTGCAACCTCAGGTCAATCACTACCTGGACAACGACTACGACCGCGACAACAGCCGCCTCGACCGTACCCAGGCGGGCATTTACCTGAACCTCGAGGTACCGATCTACCAGGGCGGCGCGATCAATGCCCGCTCCCGCGCCGCCGGCTACGCATTGACTGCCGCCGATTCGGCCGAGGATGCCGCCCGCCTGCAAGCGCGGCGCGGCCTGGCCGAGGCCATGGCACAAACGTCCGGCCTGGGCCGGCGCCTGAGTTCGCTGGAGGCACGCCAGGGCAGCATTCAGGAAGCGCGCATGCTCTACGGCCGGCAATACCTGGACCTGGGAACCCGGCCACTGCTCGACCTGCTCAACGCCGAACAGGAAATCTACCAGTCCCGCTTCGACCTCGCCGGCACGCGCTCGGACCTGCTGCGCCTGGATGTCGACTGCCTCTACAACACCGGGGCCCTGCGCACCGCCTTCGGGCTCGAAGGGCGCAACCTGCAAGGTGTGGAGATCGAGCCATGAACGATACCGTCAACCTGGCCCAGACTGGCCAGGCGCCAAGCAGCGAACACCTGGTGACCCCGCGTCCCGACCTTGGGCCATGGCTGGAGGTGATGCTCCAGGTAGCCCATCACTATCGTCTCGATGTTTCGCCCCAGCGAATCCGCCTGGCTGCGGTCGAAGATGCCCGCCCGCTGGACGAGATCCTCAGGCACATGGCCCGCCAGGCCGGGCTTACGCTGCGCTTCGTGCGTTTCGACGCCAAGGGCTTGCGGCAGTGGCGCACGCCGCTGGTGCTGGAACTGGACGATGGTCAATTGGCCACCGTCGAAGCGGTCACCGAGGAAAACGAACTGGCCGTGGTCTTCGCTGGCGACCAGGGCCTGACTTCCCGCCTGCCCCGAGAGGCACTGGAAGGCCGCATCGTTCGCGTGGCATTGATGCGCCCGGCACGCCCGCTGCGCGACGTGCGCACCGACGACTACACCGCGCCCTACGACCGCCACTGGTTCGCCCGCATCGTACTGCGCGACCTGCGCCCCTATGGCCAGGTGATGATCGCCTCCCTGGTGGCCAACGTGCTGGCCCTGGCCGGGGTGCTGTTCTCGATGCAGGTCTATGACCGGGTGATCCCGGCCGAGTCGCTGCCGACCTTGTATGTGCTGTTCGGCGGGGTGGTACTGGCGTTGGGGTTCGACTTCAGCATGCGCCTGCTGCGCCTGAAGGTCACCGACCTGCTCGGCAAGCGCGCCGACCTGCGGGTGTCCGACCTGGTCTATGGCCATGCGCTGCGCCTGCGCAACTCGGTGCGGCCGAAGTCCACCGGGTCTTTCATTTCGCAGTTGCGCGAGCTGGAATCGATCCGCGACCTGATCACCTCGAGCACCGCCACGGCCCTGGCCGACCTGCCGTTCTTCCTGCTGTTCCTGTTCGTGTTCTGGCTGATCGGCGGGGTGCTGGTCATCATCCCGTTGGTGGCATTGCTGGCCATGGTCCTGCCTGGGCTGCTGGCGCAGCGGCGCCTGGCGCGCCTGGCCAATGCGTCGATGCGCGAGTCGGCGCTGCGCAACGCGATGCTGGTGGAAAGCATCCAGGGCCTGGACGAAATCAAGGCCCTGCAGGCCGAGGCGCGCTTCGAGCGCCAATGGAACCAGTACAACGCCGCCTGCGCGCACACCAACCTGCGTCTGCGCACCCTCACCAACGGCCTGGTGACCTGGACCCAGAACGTCCAGGGCGCGGTGTTCGCCGTGGTCATCGTGGTCGGCGCGCCGATGGTCATCGCCGGCGACCTCACCACCGGTAGCCTGGTGGCGGCCTCGATGCTGTCGTCGCGGATGATGGCGCCGCTGGCGCAACTGACCCACGTGCTGACCCGCTGGCAGCAGGCCAAGGTGGCCTTGCAGGGGCTGGACAAGCTCATGCAGTCGCCGGTCGATCATCCCGAAGGCGAGGCCCGCGTACACCTGCCGGCGATTCGCGGCGAGTACGCCCTGCGCCAGGCCAACTTCCGCTACAGCCCCGAATCCCCGCCGGTGCTGAACATCGGTCAGCTTGACAAACCGGGCGAACGCATCGCCGTGCTCGGGCGCAACGGCGCCGGCAAGTCCACCCTGCTGCAAGCCCTGGGTGGGGCGATGGACCTGGTCGAAGGCGAGATCACGCTGGACGGCATCGCCCTGGCCCACCTCGACCCCGCCGACCTGCGCCGCGACGTCGGCCTGCTGCCGCAGTACGCTCGCCTGTTCCACGGCACCCTGCGGGAAAACCTCACCCTCGGCGCCGGCCAAGCCAGCGATCAGGAGCTGGTCGCGGCATTGGCCGCCACCGGGGCACTGGACTTCGTGCGACGCCTGCCCAAGGGCATGGACCACCTGATCCTCGAAGGCGGCCTGGGCCTGTCCGGTGGCCAGCGCCAGGCCCTGGTGCTGTCGCGGCTGCTGGTGCGCCAACCGCAAGTGCTGCTGCTGGACGAACCCACGGCCTCGCTGGACGACATGACCGAGCGCAAGCTGCTGGATAACCTGGAACGCTTCTGCCAGGGCCGCACCTTGCTGATCGCCACCCACCGCCTGAGTGTGTTGCAGCGGGTGGACCGGATCATCGTGCTCGATGGCGGGCGCATCGTCGTCGACGACCTGCGCGATGCCGCGCTGGCCAAACTGCAAGGAGGCCAGGCATGAGCAACCACGAACTTCCCGCCTCGTACCTCGATGGCCAGGACGACCAGGCGGTGCTGCGCGCCGGCCGGGTGATCATGGTCTGCGCCGTCATGCTCGCCGCCTTCCTCGCCTGGGCCGCCTGGTTCGAGGTGACCGAAGTCTCCACTGGCACCGGCAAGGTCATCCCCAGCTCCCGCGAGCAGGTGATCCAGTCGTTCGAAGGCGGTATCGTCGCGCAGATGAACGTGGCCGAGGGCGACCTGGTCGAGCGCGGCCAGATCCTCGCCCAGCTCGACCCGACCAAGACCGCCTCCAGTGTCGGCGAAAGCGAGGCCAAGTACCGCGCCGCCACGGCCAGCGTGGCTCGCTTGCGCGCCGAGGTCACCGGCAAGCCGCTGAGTTTTCCCGACAGCTTGCGCGACTCTCCCGAATTGATCGAGACCGAAACTGCCTTGTACCAGACCCGCCGCCGCGGCCTGGAGCAAACCCTGGCGGGCATCGAGGATTCGTTGCGCTTGGTGCGCAGCGAACTGCAGATCACCGAGAACCTGGCCAAGATGGGGGCTTCGAGCCGGGTCGAGGTGATCCGCCTGAACCGCCAGCGCTCGGAACTGGAACTCAAGGCCAACGAAGCCCGTTCCGACTACCTGGTGCGGGCCCGGGAAGATCTGGCCAAGGCCAGCGCCGAAGCCGACAGCCTGTCGGAGGTGATCCGCGGGCGCAGCGATTCGCTGACGCGCCTGACCCTGCGCTCGCCGGTGCGCGGCATCGTCAAGGACATCGAAGTCAACACCCTGGGCGGCGTGGTGCAGCCGGGTGGCCAGGTGATGAAGATCGTGCCGATGGACGAGCGCCTGCTGATCGAGACCCGCATCGCCCCACGCGATATCGCCTTCATTCACCCCGACCAGGCGGCCAAGGTGAAGATCAGCGCCTACGATTATTCGGTGTACGGCGGCCTGGACGGCAAGGTCGTGGGCATCTCGCCGGACACCTTGCAGGATGAGGTGAAACCGGAGATCTACTATTACCGGGTGTTCATCCGCACCGAGCAGGACAGCCTGCAGAACAAGGCCGGCAAGCGGTTCGCGATCGTGCCGGGGATGATTGCCACGGTGGACATCCGCACGGGGGAGAAGACCATTCTCGATTACCTGATCAAACCGTTGAACCGGGCCAAGGAGGCGCTGCGCGAGCGGTAAGGATGGGGTTTGGGGCATGCGGAGCCCGGCGGTGAGGTTGTGGGGGTTGCGGATATCGAGCGCCGCCCGCGCAAAAACCTAAAGCCCACCCAATCCAGGCCGATAACCCGTCATCCCCCGTCTTCCTCGAAGGTCACCATGCCCACGCAAAACGCCCGCGCGGACTCGCTGTCGCTGCTGCTGTTCACGTTGCGCAGCGGCAAGCTGATGGCAATCAACCTGCTCAAGGTCAGCGAAATCATCACCTGCCCACCGCTGACCCGGCTGCCCGAAGCGCACCCGCACGTAAAAGGCGTGGCCACCCTGCGCGGCAATTCGCTGTCGGTGATCGACCTGTCGCGGGCCATCGGCGAGCGCCCACTGGCCGACCCCGACGGCGGCTGCCTGATCGTCACCGAGATCAGCCGCTCGCGCCAGGGCCTGCACGTGCAGGCGGTGAGCCGCATCGTGCATTGCCTGAGCACCGACATCAAACCGCCGCCCTTCGGCTCGGGCAACCGCTCGTTCATCACCGGCGTGACCCGTGTGGACAACACGCTGGTACAGGTGCTGGATATCGAGAAAGTCATCCACGCGATTGCCCCTCCCGCGCCTGAAGCGCACCCCGGCGAGCTGGACGAGGAAGCGGCCAGTCTGTTGGCCGCCGCCAATATCCTGGTGGTCGATGACAGCCAGGTCGCCTTGCAGCAATCAGTGCACACCCTGCGCAACCTCGGCATCGAATGCCACACCGCGCGCAGCGCCAAGGACGCGATCAACGTACTGCTGGAACTGCAGGGTACCGCCCAGGAAATCAACATCGTCGTCTCCGATATCGAGATGTCGGAGATGGATGGCTACGCCTTCACCCGCACCCTGCGCGAGACCCCGGACTTCCAGCACCTGTACGTGCTGCTGCACACCTCGCTGGACAGCACCATGAGCGGCGAGAAGGCCAGGCAGGCCGGGGCCAACGCCATCCTCACCAAGTTTTCCTCGCCCGAGCTGACTGATTGCCTGGTTGTGGCGGCGCGGGCCGTGGTGTTCGGCGAGCGTTGACCAGCACCCGTCATAATTGACAGGTGGGGCGTCTGCCCTGGCGCTGTTATATTCAGCGACAAACTCCCTGGCTCGAGTCCAGGGGTGTCTCGGGCATAATTCGCGCCCCTCGCATGTTTTTTTGCCGGAATCGCGTATGAAGTTTCTCAGCACTCTCCTGATTTCCTATGCGCTGTTCAGCGGCGTCGCCCAGGCTTCAAGCAGCCAGGCCTGGGACGACTACCGCAAGAAGGTGGTCGATGCCTGTCTCCACGCCAGCCAGCTCAAGGCCCCGTATGTGCTCAGCAAACTCGCCGAGTTCGACGACCAGGTCGGCATCAGCGCGCTGTTGATCGAAGGGATGTACCCGCAGAAGCACATGAACGGCCAGCGAGGCACCGAGTTGTGCCTGTACAACCGCGAGAAAGCGGTGGCCTCGGTCAGCGAGTGGAATCCAGGGGTCAAATAAGCAAGGCGTAGTCATTGGCAATTGGCCATTGCCGCGGCGAAACTGTCAGCGCTGTCAGCCTGACGTCACGCTGGCGACCCGGTTCGGGCGCTATAACCTGACTATCCCCTATCCTGGCCAAGGTCCCCGCCACGATGCGCCTTCGCACCCGTTCCCTATTCCTTGCCGGCGCAGCGCTGCTGGCGCTGTTGCTTCTGGCCGCCTGGTTCGGCTTGCGCCAGGGCACTCCTGCCAACCATGCACAGGCCGCCGTGCCGGTGCGGGTGGTCAGCGTCGCGCAGCAGGACGTGCCGCGCTTCGCCAGCGCCATCGGCTCGGTACAGTCGCTGCACAGTGTCGAGATCCGGCCCCAGGTCGAGGGCGTGCTGACCCAAGTACTAGTCAAGGAAGGCCAGTGGGTCAAGGCCGGCGATCTGCTCGCCACCCTCGATGACCGGGCCATTCGCGCCAGCCTCGACCAGGCCCGCGCCCAGCTCGGCCAGAGCCAGGCGCAATTGCAGGTGGCTCATGTCGACCTGCGCCGCTACCGCCTGCTGAGCACCGACGACGGGGTATCCAAGCAGACCCTCGACCAGCAGCAGGCCTTGGTCAACCAGCTGCAGGCCACGGTCAAGGGCAACCAGGCGGCCATCGATAATGCCCAGGTGCAGCTTTCCTACACGCAGATCCGCTCACCGGTCACGGGGCGGGTCGGCATCCGTAACGTCGATCCCGGCAACCTGGTCCGCACCAGCGATACCCAGGGGTTGTTCAGTGTCACCCAGATCGACCCGATCGCGGTGGAGTTCGCCCTGCCGCAACAGATGCTGCCCACCCTGCAGCGCTTGCTCGAAGCGCCCACGCCGGCCTTGGTAGAGGCATACATGGACGCCAACGGCGACCGCAACCTGCTCGGCGAAGGCCACCTGGCGCTGATCGACAACCAGATCTCGGCCACTACCGGCACGGTGCGGGTCAAGGCCGAGTTCGACAACAAGGCCGGCCACCTGTGGCCTGGCCAGCTGGTCACCATCCGCCTGCGTACCGCCGTCGACGAGAACGCCCTGGTGGTGCCGCCCCCGGTGGTGCAACGTGGTGCCGAGGGGCATTTCGTCTATCGCCTGGACGGCGACAAGGTCACCAGCGTACCGGTCAAGGTGTTGTACCAGGACAGCGAATTGAACATCATCGCCGGGGTAAAGCCTGGTGAGCGCCTGGTGCTCGACGGCCAGTCGCGGCTCAAGCCCGGCGCACGGGTCGAAGTCACAGCGGGCGCGCCAGCCCCGGAGCAAGTCGCCGCTAGCCGGAGCCAGCCATGAACACCCGCAACGGTGTCTCGGCCTGGTGCATCGATCACCCGATCGCCACCCTGCTGCTGACCTTCGCCCTGGTGCTGCTCGGCGCCATCGCCTTCCCGCGCCTGCCGGTGGCACCGCTGCCGGAGGCGGACTTCCCAACCATCCAGGTCACTGCTCAGTTGCCCGGTGCCAGCCCCGAGACCATGGCCTCGTCGGTGGCCACTCCGCTGGAGGTGCAGTTCAGCGCCATCCCCGGCATGACCCAGATGACCAGCAGCAGTGCGCTGGGCTCGACCACGCTGATCCTGCAGTTCACCCTCGACAAGAACATCGACACCGCCGCCCAGGAAGTCCAGGCAGCGATCAACACCGCCACAGCGCGTCTGCCCCAGGACCTGCCCAACCCACCGACCTGGCGCAAGGTCAACCCGGCCGACAGCCCGGTGCTGGTGCTCACCGTCAGTTCCGAGCAGATGCCCGGCAACGAACTCAGCGACTACGCCGAGACGCTGCTGGCCCGTCAGCTGAGCCAGATCGAAGGGGTAGGCCTGATCAACATCACCGGCCAGTTGCGCCCGGCGATCCGCGTCCAGGCCCAACCGGAGAAGCTCGCCGCCATCGGCCTGACCCTGGCCGACCTGCGCCTGGCCATCCAGCAGACCAGCCTCAACCTGGCCAAAGGCGCGCTGTACGGCGAGCACAGTGTCTCGACCATCGCCGCCAACGACCAGTTGTTCCACCCCGAGGACTACGCCCGGCTGATCGTCTCGTACCGTGACGGCGCACCGGTGCACCTGCAGGATGTGGCCAAGGTGATCAACGGCGCCGAAAACGCCTACGTAAAATCCTGGTCGGGGGACAAACCCGGGTTGAACCTGGTGGTGTTCCGCCAGCCCGGCGCCAACATCGTCGATACCGTGGACAGGGTCATGGCAGCCTTGCCCAAGCTCGAGCAGATGCTACCCGCCTCGGTCGAGGTCTCTGTGTTGCAGGACCGCACCCAGACCATCCGCGCCTCGCTGCACGAAGTGGAGCTGACCCTGATGATCGCCGTGGCCCTGGTGATCGGGGTGATGGCGCTGTTCCTGCGGCAATGGTCGGCGACCCTGGTGGTGTCCAGCGTGCTCGGGGTGTCGCTGATCGCCAGTTGCGCGCTGATGTACGTGCTCGGTTTCAGCCTCAACAACCTGACCCTGGTGGCCATCGTCATCGCCGTGGGCTTCGTGGTGGACGATGCCATCGTCGTGGTGGAGAACATCCACCGCCACCTGGAGGCCGGCGACGACAGCCGCACCGCGGCGCTCAAGGGCGCAGGCGAGATCGGCTTCACCGTGGTGTCGATCAGCTTCTCGCTGATCGCCGCGTTCATCCCGTTGCTGTTCATGGGCGGTGTGGTCGGCCGGTTGTTCAAGGAGTTCGCCCTGACCGCCACGGCAACCATCCTGATCTCGGTGGTGGTCTCGCTGACCCTGGCGCCGACCCTCTGCGCGCTGTTCATGCGCCGCCCGCCCAGCGAGCACCATGGCGGCTTCAGCGAGCGCCTGGTGCGCTGGTACGAAAAGGGCCTGGTCCGCGCCCTGGCCCACCAGCGCCTGACCCTCGGCGTGTTCGGCCTGACCCTGGCGCTGGCCGTGGTCGGCTACGTGGCGATCCCCAAGGGCTTTTTCCCGTTGCAGGACACCGGCCTGATCCTCGGCACCAGCGAGGCGGCGGCAGACGTGTCGTACCCAGCCATGATCGAGAAGCACCTGGCGCTGGCGAAAATCATCGAAGCCGACCCCGCCGTGCGTGCCTTCTCGCATTCGGTGGGGGTGACCGGCAGCAACCAGACCATCGCCACGGGGCGCTTCTGGATCGCCCTCAAGCCACGCGGAGAACGCGACGTGTCGGCCAGCGAGCTGATCGACCGGCTGCGACCCAAGCTCGCCCAGGTGCCTGGCGTGGTGCTGTACATGCGCGCAGGGCAGGACATCAACCTCAGCTCCGGCCCCTCGCGCACCCAGTACCAGTATGTGCTCAAGAGCAACGACGGCGCCGCGCTGAACCTGTGGACCCAGCGCCTGACCGAGCGTCTGCGCGAAAACCCGGCGTTCCGTGACCTGTCCAACGACCTGCAGCTGGGCGCCAGCGTCACGCACATCGACATCGACCGCCAGGCCGCGGCGCGCTTCGGCCTGACCACCACCGACGTCGACCAGGCGCTGTACGACGCCTTCGGCCAGCGGCAGATCAGCGAGTTCCAGACCGAGACCAACCAGTACAAGGTCATTCTCGAACTCGATGCGCAGCAACGCGGCAAGGCAGAGAGCCTGAACTTCTTCTACCTGCGCTCGCCACTGACCAACGAAATGGTGCCGCTGTCGGCGCTGGCCCACGTCGCCCCGCCGACCACCGGGCCGCTGTCGATCAGCCACGACGGGCTGTTCCCGGCCGCCAACCTGTCGTTCAACCTGGCCCCCGGCGTGGCCTTGGGCGATGCGGTGCAGATCCTCGACCGGACCCAGCGCGAGCTGGGCATGCCCGACTCGATCAGCGGCAACTTCCAGGGCGCAGCCCAGGCCTTCCAGAGTTCGCTGTCGAGCCAGCCATGGCTGATCCTCGCCGCATTGGTGGCGGTGTACATCATCCTCGGCGTGCTGTACGAGAGCTTCGTCCACCCGCTGACGATCATTTCCACCCTGCCCTCGGCGGGCCTGGGCGCGTTGATCCTGCTCTGGGCCATGGGCCAGGACTTCAGCATCATGGGCCTGATCGGCGTGGTGCTGCTGATCGGCATCGTCAAGAAGAACGGCATCCTGCTGATCGACTTCGCGCTGGAGGCGCAGCGCCATCAGGGCATGACACCCGAGCAGGCGATCCACCAGGCGTGCCTGACGCGCTTTCGTCCGATCATCATGACCACTCTGGCCGCCCTGCTCGGCGCGGTGCCACTGATGTTCGGCTTCGGTGCCGGTGCCGAGCTGCGCCAGCCGCTGGGCATCGCCGTGGTCGGCGGCTTGCTGGTGAGCCAGATGCTGACGCTGTTCACCACCCCGGTCATATACTTGGCCCTGGAACGCCTGTTCCATCGCCGCCAGGCCGCTCGTGCGGCCGCGCCCAGTGCCAGTTGAGAACAAGCCATGCGTGTGCTGATCATCGAAGACGAAGAAAAAACCGCCGACTACCTGCACCGCGGCCTGAGCGAGCAGGGTTTCACCGTCGACCTGGCCCGCGATGGCATCGATGGCTTGCACCTGGCCCTGGAGGGCGACTACGCGGTGATCGTGCTGGATGTGATGCTGCCTGGCCTGGATGGCTATGGCGTGCTGCGCGCCCTGCGTGCGCGCAAACAGACGCCGGTGATCATGCTCACCGCCCGCGAACGCGTGGAAGACCGCATCCATGGCTTGCGTGAAGGTGCCGACGACTACCTGGGCAAGCCGTTTTCCTTCCTCGAACTGGTCGCCCGCCTGCAGGCGCTGACCCGTCGCAGCAGCAGCCACGAACCGCTGCAGATCCAGGTCGGCGACCTGTGGATCGATCTCATGGCTCGCAAGGCCAGCCGCGCAGGCACCCGCCTGGAGCTGACCGCCAAGGAGTTTTCGCTGCTCAGCGTACTGGCCCGGCGCCAGGGCGAGATCCTGTCCAAGACCGCCATCGCCGAACTGGTCTGGGACATCAATTTCGACAGCGACGCCAATGTCGTCGAGGTGGCGATCAAGCGTTTGCGTGCCAAGCTCGACGGGCCGTTCGACAACAAGTTGCTGCACACCATTCGAGGCATGGGCTATGTCCTGGAAAACCGTGCCGGTTAATTCCATCGCTCTGCGTCTGTCGGCGCTGTTCATCCTGGTGGCGCTGGGTGTGTTCGTGCTGATCGGCTCGGCGTTGTATCGCCAGGTCGACCGCAGCCTCGACCTGCTGCCGGCAGCCGAACTGGACGCCCGCTTCAGCGTGCTGGAATCGACCCTCAACCGCTTCGGTACGCCCGAACACTGGGCGAAGATCAACAACAAGCTCAACCTGCTCAGCGAGGAGGACAAACGCATCCGCTTCTGGGTAGTCGGCAGCGACCCGGCCTTCGAGTACGGTCATCCCAGCGAGCTGGTGCGCGCATTCGCCGAAGGCGCCGAGGGCATGCGCGACCTGCGCTTGCCTGAACACCCCTACCCGTACAAGGTGCTGGTCAGCGAATTGCCCGCCCTGGGCGATCGCCCAGCGCTGCGCTTTCTGATCGGCATCGATACCGAGACCTTCTGGCAGGCGCAGCACAGCCTGCTGGTGGCCATCGTCGGCCTGGCGGTGCTCGGCGTGCTGCTGGCGTCGGTGCTTGGCTACTGGGTCGCGCGCATCGGCCTGCGCCCGCTGCTGGCGCTGTCCAACGAGGCCCAGGCGCTGGCGCCGCCGCGCCTGGACGGGCGCCTGCAAACCGTGAACCTGGCGCCGGAGCTGGCGCAGTTCGCCGGCGCGTTCAATGCCGCGCTCGATCGCGTCAGCCAGGCCTATTCGCGCCTGGAGGCGTTCAACGCCGACGTCGCCCACGAACTGCGCTCGCCGCTGACCAACCTGATCGGCCAGACCCAGGTCGCCCTGACCCGCGGGCGCAGCGCCGAGCACTACTTCGAGGTGCTGCAGTCGAACCTCGAAGAACTCGAACGCCTGCGCAGCATCATCAACGACATGCTGTTCCTGGCCAGCGCCGACCAGGGCAGCAAGGCCACCGCACTGACCCAGGCCTCGCTGGCCGAGGAAGTCGCCACCACCCTCGACTACCTGGACTTCATCCTCGAGGACGCCCAGGTGAGCGTACGCGTGAGCGGCGATGCCCAGGCGCCGATCGAGAAAGCGCAGCTGCGCCGGGCACTGATCAACCTGCTGAACAACGCCGTGCAACACACCACGCCGCACGAGGTGATCGAGGTCCGCATCGATGCCGGCGCCGGGCAGGTCAGCATCGCCGTGAGCAACCCCGGCCCGGCCATCGACGCCGCGCACCTGCCGCTGCTGTTCGAACGCTTCTATCGAGTGGACGCCGCACGCAGCAACAGCGGCGGCGGCAACCACGGCCTGGGGCTGGCGATCGTCAAGGCCATCGCGCTGATGCATGGGGGTGAGGTATTCGTGCGCAGCGAAGGTGGCGCGAACATCTTCGGCATGCGTCTGCCGATTCATGGCCAGAGCCTCTAGAACGGGCGTTTGGCGCATTTGAGCGGACGTTCGCTGCCTGATCGTTACCTTTTGCGCAACAGTGCTTATCGCGCCCGGTGCTGTTTCCCAACTGCCGAAGCGACTAACTTAGGCCCTGTCCTCATAGCACTTGCATCGCAAGAAGGTAAGAAACAAATGTCCAACAGTATGGGTGTTGCCAGCGTTTTCATTCTGTCTTCCCTGTTGTTGTCGCCCCTGGCCATGGCCGAAGAATCCCAGGCTTTCGTCGCCCGCAATGCCGAACTCGCCGCTGTTCATCAACAAGCCCGCGACGCCATTGCACACAAGTCAGATGCCGGCAAAGCCGCAGAACAGACCGCTTCGAAAACCAGCCAAGACGCCGATGCCGACAGCTGATCTTGCCCTGCTCGAGTTTCCGATTTCCCTCGGCTATACCATGGGCACCCTGGGTGCCCGTATGTTAGCCTTTTAAAGCCGCTGCCGATCAGCGGCTTTTTTTATGTGCTGTAACGCTAAGCCCCGGCGTTTCGTTCCTAATAAGAAAGTTGCACATTCAAAAATAAAAACTGCCACAACGTCAGACCAAAGGAGCTAGTACCGGTGCCTACCGCGTTCCGTTTTACCCCGCTGTTCATTGCATTGGCCGCAACGATGCCTCTCGCCGCCCAGGCAGATGAAGACCAGGCAGAGGGCTTCATCGAGGGTTCTTCACTGAACCTGCATCTGCGCAACGCCTACTTCAACCGCGACAACCACAACACCGGCAAGAACGACACCCGCGAGTGGGGCCAAGGCGCGGTACTGCGCTTCGAGTCCGGCTACACCCCAGGAACCGTGGGCTTCGGCCTCGACGCCCACGCCATGCTGGGCCTGAAGCTCGACGGCGGCGGCGGTCATGCAGGCAGCAGCATCCTGCCGGTCAGCCACAAGGACAATGGTGATCTGGCTGCCGCCCCGGGTTCGTTCTCTACCGCAGGCGCTGCCGTCAAGATCAAGGCCTTCGACACCGAGCTCAAGGCCGGCGACCTGTTCCTCACCAACCCGGTGATCGCCGGCGGTGAGACGCGCATGCTGCCGCAAACCTTCCGTGGCTTCGGCCTGACCAACACCAGCATCGATGGGTTGATGCTCGAAGGTGGCCAGGTGAGCTTCACCAAGCCGTACAACCAGAGCGGCCACCGCCGCATCGACACCTTCTACGGCCTGCTCGATGACAACGCCAAGAGCAAGCACCTGAACTGGGCCGGCCTGTCGTGGAGCGGCACCGAGAACATCACCGCCAACCTTTACGCGTCCGAGCTCAAGGACATCTGGAACCAGTACTACGCCGACTTCGACTACACCTACGTGGTCAACGACAGGGTCAGCCTCAACCCGGGCGTGCACTTCTACCACACCCAGGACACCGGCCAGGCGCTGCTCGGCAAGATCGACAACAACACCTACAGCGTGCACTTCACCGTCAACGCCGGTTACCACAGCGTCACTGCCGCCTACCAGCGGGTCAACGGCGATACGCCGTTCGACTACATCAACCAGGGTGACAGCGTTTACCTGGACAACTCGCGCATGTACTCGGACTTCAACGCCCCGAACGAGCGTTCGTGGAAGCTGCAGTACGACTACAACTTCGCCGGCCTCGGCATCCCCGGCCTGACTTCGTCGCTGTCGTACTCGCGCGGTGAAGCCGACCTGAGCAAGGTTGACCAGAACAACCAGCACTACAACTATTACTACAACGCCAATGGCAAGAACGCTACGCACTGGGAACGCGACCTGGACGTGAAGTACGTGTTCCAGGAAGGCGACCTGAAGGATCTGGCGGTACAGGTGCGCTACGCCACCCACCGGGGTGGACAGGGCTACTCGGCTGCCGATGCGACAGAAGATAACGACGAGCTGCGGGTGATCGTCGACTATCCGTTGAACATTTTCTAAGACGGCACGGCAGGGGGTCAGGTATTGGCCCCCTGTGGTTCGCCTGGGCGTTGCAGCGCCACGGAAATCGCGCGCCGCCCGCGCGAACGCAGCCTTTCCAGCCGTCGGATGTCATACCCCGACCTTGTTAGACAATCCCCGCTTCCCTAGAATGTCGCGCGCCGTACCATGGCCCTGCCACCGCAGTAGCGAGCATGCTCATTCGATCATCGCGTTTCGCCGTTTACAGGTCGCACCCCGAGCTGATCCTCACCCTGGGCAGTTGCCTCGCCGTGCTCGCCATCGTGGCGATCGTCGGCTACCTGCTGGTGCGCGAACGGGTGAATGTCGAGCAGTCGGCCATACGCTCGTCGAACAATATCGTCCAGCTCATCGAAAGCGACACCCTGCGTAACGTCGAACTCTACGACCATTCCTTGCAGGAGCTGATCTGGGCGGTGGGCCGCAAGGAATTGCCGGAAATCCCCGGCGTGCTGCGCCAGCGCCTGCTGTTCAACCAGGCCATCGACAGCTCACGCGGTGACGTACTCTGGCTCGACCGACAGGGCAACGTAGTCGGCGACTCCACCAGCATCGTCCCGCGCCAGGCCAATTTCGGCGAGGCTGGCTTTTTCCAGGCCCACCTGCGCAACCCCGATCTCGGTCTGCTGATCGGCCCGCCGTTCAAGGCCAAGCTGGCCAACCAGCAGTGGAGCATCAGTTTCAGCCGTCGTATCAATGGTGCCAACGGCCAATTCGCCGGAGTAGCAGCGGGGGCCTTGCGCCTGTCCTACTTCAGCGAACTGTTCCAACGCCTGGATATCGGCGAAGACAGCAGCATCAACCTGCTCAATACCGACGGCCAGTTGCTGGCGCGTCAGCCCACGCGCCCCCAAGACCCGCTGATCGGCACCAATTTCGCCGAATACCCCAATTTCAAGCGCATCCTTGGCCAGCACAGCGGCACTTTTACCGCGCACTCGGGCGTGTACGGCGGGCAGCGCATGTATACCTTCGCCCGGGTCAGCGACCTGCCACTGATCGTGCTGGTCGTGCATGCCACCGACGAAGTGTTCCAGCCCTGGCGGCGCACGGCGATGCTGGTGAGCGTGGCCACTGGGCTGCTGTGCATCGGCATTCTCTGGCTGACACTGTTGCTGGGCCGCGAACTGCGCCGCCGGCAACTGGCCGAGCGCGGCTTGGCTACTCTCGCCGCCACCGACAGCCTGACCGGGCTGCCCAATCGTCGCCGTCTCGATCAGGTGCTACGCCAGGAATGGGCGCGTGCGCAGCGCAACCGCAAACCGTTGGCGGTACTGATGGTGGACGTGGACCACTTCAAGGCATTCAACCAGCGTCACGGGCATGCGGGTGGGGATCACGCCTTGCGTGAGGTGGCCAAGACCATCGAGCGCTGCATTCGGCGCCCGGCCGACCTCGCGGCTCGCTATGGCGGGGAGGAGTTTCAGGTCATCTTGCCGGAAACCGATCTGGCGGGGGCACGGCTGCTGGCAGAACGGATCCGTGCCAGCGTCGAGGCCTTGGCCCCCTTGGGCGAGGACACCCATTCGGTGACAGTCAGCATTGGCATCGGTCTTTATCAACCGGGCACCCAACACGATTTGGCGAGCGTGCTGGGTGCCGCGGACGAAGCGGCCTACCGGGCCAAGGCCAAGGGCCGTAACCGAGTAGAAGGGCCCGACGCTTAGGAGCGGGCGCGGGCGGAATCGCGCAGGGCTTTCACCTGGTCATGGTTGCGCTGCACACCTTGCAGTTGCTTCTCGACCAACGCGTAGGCCGTATCGGTAGCAGTGCGGCCATGCTTGACCAGTTTTTCCCGGGCTTCCTTGTAGGCTTTCAACGCGTGGTCCTCGCCGCGCTCGACTTCATTGAGCACTGCTTCCTCGCTCTTACCGGTCACCATCGACTTGAGGCTGACCCAGCCACGGTGCAGGTCACCACTGACGCTGGTGGAGGTTTCAGGGTCGCCACCGAGACGGCGTACTTCACTCTGCAGCTCGGCGGCTGCGTTAGCGCATTCCCCGGCACGTTGCACGAAGAAGGCTTTGAGTTCGGGGTTCTTGACGTCGTCGGCCGACTCCCTGAAACCCTTCTCCCCATCCTTGCTGTACTCAATCAGGTCGTTCAGTACATCGATCACGTCTTTGTTTGGGTTGCTCATGGCACGAACTCCTAGGCAGGTGATAGTCACCAGTGGAATTGCAGGCTGCGTGCCAAACCTGATCGATAAATATAATCCTTATAAATCAATTACTTATAAAACGACCACACACCTTGCGAAGCGGTTTTCTGCATGATTGCCGCTTGGGCGTTCGTGCAGTTTGCAGTATGGTCGGCGTTTTCCACTGCCAGGCAAGCCGATGAAACCCGAGATGTTGGAACTGCTGGTCACCCGGACCATGCCTTTTGGCAAGTACCAGGGGCGGATCATCGCCGACCTGCCAGGCGACTACCTGGCCTGGTTTGCCCGCAAGGGCTTTCCGACAGGTGAACTGGGCGGCTTGCTGGCATTGATGCACGAGGTCGATCACAACGGTCTGGCCGATCTATTGGTACCCTTGCGCCAGAAGCATCAGCGTTGACCACCCCACGGGGGCATTGTGGGAGCGGCCTTGTGTCGCGAATGGGCTGCGCAGCAGCCCCAAGATTTCAGCACCGCTGCATAAACTGCTGGGGCTGCTGCGCAGCCCATTCGCGACACAAGGCCGCTCCCACAAGGTAATCGACCTCCAGAGAGGTTTGTCTAGCCCTTGGCCGGCGCCACCGCCAACTCCACCTGCTCACCTTTCTTGATCACGGCATACACCACTGCCGTCACCAGGCTGCCGGCAACGATCGCCAGCAGGTACAGCAGCGCGTGGTTGATGGCATTGGGAATCAGCAACACGAACAGCCCGCCGTGGGGCGCCATCAGCTTGCAGCCGAAGTACATCGACAATGCCCCAGTCAAGGCGCCACCGGCGATGCTGGCCGGGATCACCCGCAGCGGATCCTTGGCAGCGAACGGAATGGCGCCTTCGGAAATGAAGCACAGGCCCAGGGCCAAGGCAGCCTTGCCGGCTTCGCGCTCGCTCTGGGCAAACTTGCGCCGGGCCAGGAAGGTGGCGATACCCAGGCCGATCGGTGGCACCATGCCAGCGGCCATGGTCGCGGCCATCGGCGCATAGCTCGACGAGGCCAGCAAGCCGACCGAGAAGGCGTAGGCCGCCTTGTTGATCGGGCCGCCCAGGTCGACGCACATCATCCCGCCCAACAGCAGGCCGAGCAGGATGGCATTGGTGCTGCCCATGCTGTCGAGGAAATGCGTCAACCCCACCAGCAATGCCGCCACCGGCTGGCCGACCACGTAGATCATCACCAGCCCGGTGAACAGGCTGGCCAGCAGCGGAATGATCAGGATCGGCTTGAGCGCCTCCAGGCTGCTCGGCAGGCGCACCCAACGGGCGATGGCCTTGGCGCTGTAACCGGCCAGGAAGCCGGCGACGATACCGCCGATGAACCCCGCCCCCAACGTGCTTGCCAGCAATCCGCCGATCATCCCCGGCGCCAGGCCCGGGCGGTCGGCGATCGACCAGGCGATGTAACCGGCCAGCAACGGCACCATCAGCTTGAACGCGGCCTCGCCGCCGATCTGCATCAGCGCGGCGGGCAAGGTGTTCGGTTCCTTGTAGGCCTCGATGCCGAACACGAACGACAGCGCGATCAGCAAGCCACCGGCCACCACCATCGGCAACATGAACGACACGCCGGTGAGCAGGTGCTTGTACACGCCGGTCTTCTCGGCTTTGTCGGCGCTGGGCGTGGCAGCGCCAGCGTTTTCCTGCTTGGCCTCGCGCAAGGCCTTGTCCAGCACGGCGCTGGCCTGCTTGAGGGCGATGCCGGTGCCGCAGCGGTAGATGCGCTTGCCGGCGAAGCGCGCGGTCGGCACTTCGATATCGGCAGCCAACAGCACCACGTCGGCATCGGCGATGGCCTGGGCGGACAACGGGTTGCGTGCACCGACCGAGCCCTGGGTCTCGACGCTCAACTGGTAGCCCAACTGCTGGGCCGCCTGTTGCAGGGCCTCGGCGGCCATGAAGGTGTGCGCGACGCCAGTCGGGCACGCGGTGACCGCAACGATGCGAGCCCCCGCGCCAGGCGCAGGGGCCTCTGTCGGGGCCGGCGACTGCTCAAGCAATGCGGCGCCCGCCGCAGCCTCGTCGAGAAAGCCCTCGCGGTCGGCCAATGCCTGCGCCGGAGTGCTCTGGTAGACGCGCTTGCCAACGAAGCGATCCAACGCAACCGGGCCGGTGCTGACCACCAGCACCCAGTCGGCATCGGCGATTTGCGCAGCGCTCAACTGGCGCTCGGAATGCTCTGTATCCAGCACCTCGACGCAGGTCTGCCAACCGCGCCGCTGCGCCGCGGCCGCCAGCAGGCGGGCACTGAGTATGCTGGACACCTGGCCATTGGGGCAGGCAGTAACGATGGCGATGTTCATCGGCAACCCTCTTGTTGTTCTGTCAGGCGCACGCCGGCTTCGAGATGGGCCAACTGCTCGCTGTCACGGATGCCGAAGCCGACCTGGCTGACCGCCTGTGCGGCGATGGCCGTTGCCCGGCGCAGGGTCTGCACGGCGGGCTCGGCCTGCAACAGCCCGTGGACCATCCCCGCCACCAACGAATCGCCCGCGCCCACCGTGCTGGCGACCCGCACCTTCGGTGGTTGGGCATGCAGGGCAATTCCCGTGGCAAACCAGCTGACGCCCTGGGCGCCGTCGGACACCACCACATGCTCGACACCGCGGGCCAGCAACTGCTGGGCGGCGCTACGCTGTTCAGCCAGGCCGTGCACGTCGACGCCGAGCACTTCACCGAGCTCCTCGGTATTGGGCTTGACCAGCCAAGGCGTACTGCCAAGCCCGGCACGCAGCGCTTGGCCGCTGCTGTCGAGGGCAACCTTGAGGCCAAGGCCCTTGAGTTGATCGAGCAACTGGCAGAACCATTCGGGGCTGATGCCGCGCGGCAGGCTGCCTGCCACCACCACTGCCGCATGCCCCGGCGCCACCTGCAGCAACCGGCGCATCAGCGCACTGCGCGCGGCCTCGTCGGCTTCCGGCCCCTGGCCATTGATGTCGGTGACCCGCCCATCGGCCTCGACCAGCTTGATGTTGCTGCGGGTCTCGCCGGGCACGCGCACGAAACAGTCGGCGAAACCGCGCCAGGCGATCAGCTCCTCGAACGGTTGCAGGTTGTCCTGGCCGAGAAAGCCGGCGACGGTGACGCTATGGCCAAGGTCGGCCAGTACCTGGGCCACGTTCAAGCCCTTGCCGGCCGCGTGGCTCTGCTGGGTCTGGGCGCGGTTGACCGCTCCCGCCCGCAAAAGATCGAGGCCGATGGTGATATCCAGCGCCGGGTTGAGGGTCAGGGTGAGGATCTTGGCCATCAGTAACGCTCCACCAGCGCGCGAACCGCCGCAGCGCTGTCCTGTTGCAGGGCCTCGCGCGCCAGGGCGCGGGCGGTCTGGTGATCGGCCTGGCGGACCAGGGCCTTGACTTCGGCGATGCTCGGGGCGGCGACGCTCAGCTCATCGACATCCAGGCCCAGCAGCACGGCCACCGCCTGCGGGTCGGCGGCCAGCTCGCCGCACACCCCTACCCACTTGCCGTGGGCATGGGCGGCGCGCACCGTCATGTCGATCAGGCTCAGCACCGCAGGGTGCAGGCCGTCGGCCTGGGCCGACAGGCTCGGGTGACCCCGGTCGATGGCCAGGGTGTATTGGGTCAGGTCGTTGGTGCCGATGCTGAAGAAGTCGACCTCCCGGGCCAATTGCGGCGCCAGCAGCGCAGCCGAAGGCACTTCGACCATGATTCCGACCTGCAGGTCGGCGACCGGGATTTCCTCGCGCAGGCGCTCGACCATCGCGCGTGCCTGACGCCACTCGTGAATCTGCCCGACCATCGGGAACATGATGCGCAGCGGCCGCTGGTCGGCGGCACGCAGCAAGGCGCGCAGTTGTTCTTCCATGACCTGTGGGCGTTGCAGGGTCAAGCGCACGCCACGCACGCCGAGGAACGGGTTGTCCTCCGCAGCGATCGGCCAGTACGGCAAGGGCTTGTCGCCGCCCACGTCGAGGGTGCGCACCACCAACGGCCGGCCCGCCAGGCCATCGAGCACGCGGCGGTACTCGGCCTCTTGGGTGGCGACATCCGGCGCCTGGGAGTGAGCCATGAAGATCAGTTCGGTGCGCAACAGGCCGACGCCTTCGGCGCCCTGCTCCACCACCTTGTCGATGACGCTGCTGTCGCCGATGTTGGCGAACACTTCGATGGCATGCCCGTCGCGGGTCACGGCTGGCTCGTGGCGGTTGGCCCAGGCAGCCTGCAAGCGCTTTTCACGCAGCTCGCGCTCGGCCAGCGACCGCTCCAGCGCATCGGCCGAGGGCGCGACCTGGACGTGCCCGCGCTGGCCATCGAGCAACAGCGGCGTGGCGTTGTCGAGCAGCAGGATCGCAGGGCCGGCGCCAACCACCGCCGGAATGCCCAAGGCGCGAGCGACGATGGCGCTGTGCGCGGTGGCGCCGCCATAGGCGGTGACGATGCCGGCGACCCGCGCCGGGTCCAGGCGGGCGACATCGGACGGGCCGACCTCGGCCATCACCAGCACATAGGCTTGCTCGGGTTCGGACAGGGCCTGCACGCCACACAGCTGCGCCAGTACCCGGCGACCGATGTCGCGCAGGTCGGCGGCGCGTTCGGCAAGCAGCGCGTCATGCAACGACTCCTGTTGCCGTGCTGCCGCCTCGATCACGCTCATCCAGGCGGCCGCAGCGCTTTCGCCCTGGAGCAGACGCTGCTCGACGTCATCGGCCAGCGCCGGATCGGCGAGCATTTCCTGGTGGGTGATGAAAATCTCGCCAATCGCCTTGTCGCTGCGCCGCACCAGCGCGTCGAGTTCGTCGTGTACCGCGGCCAGCGCGGTGTGCAGCTTGAGGCGTTCCTGAGCGGGGGATTCACCACGCAATGGGTAGTCGATGACGTGCTCGACACAGACATGCGCCGGCCCGCAGGCGATGCCAGGGGCCGCGCCGACCGCCTGGATCAGGCTGCCGGCAGCAGGTGCCACAAGCTCATCGTCCGGGGTGCTCGAAGCGACTTCGGCAACGCTCGGCAGTGGCTCGACCTCCTCGCCCAGGCCTTGTTCGATGGCGGCCTGCAGCACCGGTAGCGCCTGCTCGGCAATCGACGGCTCGGCCACCAGTTCCAGCACCTGGCCACGCCGTGCGCCGAGGCCCAGCAGCTTGCTCAGACTCTTGACCGACACGCCCGGCTGGCCGCTGTCGACCACGCGCACACGAATCTCACCATCGAAGCCCTTGGCCAACTGCGCCAGCACCTTGGCCGGACGGGCATGCAGGCCGTGCGGGTTGGCCAGTACCTGACGCACGCTCGGCCAGTCGGCCGGTGCATCGGCGCCCAGCACTTCGAGCACCGCGCGGCTGCTGGTGGCCTGGTAGAGCATCTGCCCGCGGCCTTCGATCAGCACCTCGCACAGGCGCTCGAGCAAGGCCTGATGGCCGGCGCCCATGCTGGCCAGGCAGAACAGGCCGTTGAGTGGCTGGTCGCGGTAACGCAAGGGCTGCTGCGGGGTGACGAAGGCAAGGCCCGGTTGGCGCACCTGGCGCTCGCTGTTGAGCCACCACAAGCCTTCGCCCAAGGGCAGCGGCTCGGCCTGCTGGAGCAACGCCGCAAAGCCCGGATCGACACAACCGGCACGTTGCAGCAGGCGCGCCCCACGCCAGGCGAGTTCGTCGAAATCCTCGGCGGGCAGGTTCAAGCCGACCAGTTGCGCGTCCAGGGCCAGCGCCTGGGGCGCGCCCTGCAGCAGCTTGAGCAGCGCCTCGGCGGAGGTCGCCCGGCGCAGTGCCTCGGCCAGGTCGGTCTCGCCCAGGGCTCGGGTGAGCAACTGCAGCAGGCGCAGGTGTTCGTCAGAGCGTGCCGCGATACCAATGGCGAGGTAGACGGTCTGGCCATCGCCCCAGTCCACGCCTTCGGGAAACTGCAACAGGCGTACACCCGTGGCGAACACCAGATCGCGGGTCTGCGGCGTGCCATGGGGAATGGCGATACCTTGGCCGAGGAACGTCGAACCTTGCGCCTCGCGGGCCTGCAGACCCTCCAGGTAACCCTCGGCGACCAGGCCATCGGCGACCAGGCGTTCAGCCATCAGGCGCAACGCCTCGGCCTTGTCGGCGGCCGACTGGCCCATGGCGATCTGCTCCTTGGCGAGTTCGAGCATGACCTTCTCCTTTTCCAGCCCCAGGTCGGGTACTGAGGTATTGTTGTGAATTCCAAGCGAATGGCCATTAGGATGGCCTTCAGCAGGCTGTAACGACGGCAGAAAATAGCCTGCTGAAACGATTAATCTGATCAGGTGGCCACGGTACTCGATTATCTTCCGACGAAAAAGCCCCATCCTGTCGGACAATTGCGACAATGGTCGTCTGCGCGCGGTGCACCGACTGGGTCAAACTACCCGGTCAGGGCTCGTCGCCAGCCCCGGTAATAACAAGGAAAACTCGGTGAAACTCAGCGATATCGCCCGTCTGGCCGGTGTGTCCGTGACCACTGCCAGCTACGTCATCAATGGCAAGGCCGAACAGCAGCGCATCAGCAATAGCACTGTCGAGCGCGTGCGGGCCGTGGTCGAAGCCCATGGCTTCACGCCCAACCCCCAGGCCGCCGGCCTGCGCAGCCGCCACACCCGCACCTTGGGCTTCATTCTCCCGGATCTGGAGAACCCAAGCTATGCACGCATTGCCAAGCAGCTCGAACAAGGCGCACGCGCCCGGGGCTACCAGCTGCTGATCGCCAGCAGCGACGACCAGCCCGACAGCGAGCGCCAATTGCAGCAGCTGTTCCGCGCCCGCCGCTGCGACGCGCTGTTCGTCGCCAGCTGCCTGCCACCGCAGGACGGCAGCTACCGCGAACTGCAAGACAAGGGCCTGCCGGTGATCGCCATCGACCGACGCCTGGACCCGGCGTACTTCTGCTCGGTGATCAGCGACGATCTCGACGCCAGCCAGCAACTCACCGAAAGCCTGCTGAACACCAAGCCGCGCAGCATCGCCCTGATCGGCGCGCGGCCGGAGCTGTCGGTCAGCCAGGCGCGGGCCGGTGGTTTCGACCAGGCCCTGGTCGGTTTTGCAGGTGACGTGCGGCGCTACCAGGGCGAAGCCTTCAGCCGTGAGTGCGGGCAGCGCCTGATGCAGCAATTGGTCGACGAACTGGGCGGCCTGCCGGATGCGTTGGTGACCACCTCGTACGTGCTGCTGCAAGGGGTATTCGACGCCCTGCAAGCGCGCCCGGCTGGCGAGCGCGAGTTGCAGTTGGGTACCTTCGGTGACAACCAGTTGCTCGACTTCCTGCCCCTGCCGGTGAACGCCATGGCCCAGCAACACGGCCAGATCGCCGCTACCGCGCTGGACCTGGCCTTGGCGGCGATCGAACACAAACGCTACGAACCCGGCGTGCATGCCATCGGTCGAACGTTCAAGCAACGTATCAGCAAGGCCTGAGCATGCGCCTGATCGACACCCACACCCACCTCGACTTCCCCGAGTTCGACGCCGACCGCACGCGCCTGCTGGCCAACGCGGCGGCGCGTGGGGTCGAGCGCATGGTGGTGCTGGGTGTCTTCCAGGGTAATTTCCAGCGTGTCTGGGACTTGGCCTGCGCCGATGAACGCCTGGTTGCGGCGCTGGGGCTGCATCCGATCTACCTCGACCAACATCGCCCGGAGCACGTGCTCGAGTTGCGCCAGTGGCTCGAACGCCTGCACGGCGACCGGCGGCTGTGCGCGGTGGGCGAGTTCGGCCTGGATTACTACGTCGAGACGTTGGACCGCCAGCGCCAGCAAGACCTGTTCGAAGCCCAACTGCAGATGGCCTGCGATTTCGAGCTGCCGGCGCTGTTGCATGTGCGCCGCAGCCACGCCCAGGTCATCGCCACGCTCAAGCGTTACAAGCCGCGCCGCGCTGGCGTGATCCACGCCTTCGCCGGCAGCTACGAAGAAGCGCGTGAGTACATCAAGCTGGGCTTCAAGCTTGGGCTTGGCGGTGCCGGAACCTGGCCGCAGGCACTGCGCCTGCGTAAAACCATTGGCCGGCTGCCGCTGGACAGCATCGTGCTGGAAACCGATTCCCCCGACATGGCACCGGCGATGTTCCCAGGCCTGCGCAACAGCCCGGAGCACCTGCCCGAGATCGCCGATGCGCTGGCCGGGCTCATGGGTGTGGACGCCCAGCTACTGGCCGAAGCCAGCACGGGCAACGCCATAGCGTTGTTCGGCTGGTAACCGGTTCGGAGTTCCTGGTAATTCTGCCAGTTGTGGCAAATACCCCCTCATTTCATCCTTGTGTCTCACACAACGGAGGATCTCCCATGAGCAGTAATCAAATCCAATCGTTCGTCGACGGCCAAATGGATGCCACGGTCACCTGGCAAGGTGCCAGCGAAATCCTGAAGATGAACCAAAGCGTTTTCGTCAGTGACCAGGGTAACAGTGTCAGCATTCAAGGCTGGGCGCTCTTTCATGAAGACCACGCGTACTTCGTAGTCGACATCTGGTTGCCGAAAGATCAGCTCAACCTGCCCAAGCACGAGCTGGGTCAAGGCGAATCCGCGCCGGCAGGCGCTTATCTCGGCTCCACCAAGATTCCCCGCTCCGGCTATGCCAAGAACGGGCAGATCCACGACGTTGAGTGGGACCCTGCTTCCGGTCTGTTCAAGGCCAGCTTCGAGTTCGTGGTGGATACCGACCAGCCAGACGAAACCAAAGTGAGTGGAAGCGTGGTGGTCAACAACCTGAACGACTCCCTGGCTTGATCGACCGCGCCTGCACTGCAGGGCAGGCGCGTAACTACTTCAGAGCAACACCGTACACAGCGCGAAGCCGGCGTACCACAACACCGCGCAGCGCTGCAGCAACTCCCACAGGCTGTCCAGCCGGGCCAGACCACGCTGGTCGTCTTCCTCCTCGGGAATGTCATCGGCCACCCGCCCTACCCTGGCCACCAGGTGCCCGGCACTGATGTGCCAGTTCAGCAGCTCGTGCAGCATCAGCCGCATGACCGCGACGAAGTTGCCGACCAGGGCGAAGCTCAAGGTCAGCACCCGCACCGGCAGCCAGTCCATGATGTGGCGCAGTTGTTCGGCACGCGCCTTGAGCGCGGGTTGCCCGCTGTTGGCAGCGGTCAGCGCCAGCAACCGATAGGCCAATGCCGCAGCAGGGCCGAGCACGAAGTACCAGAAGATCACCGCAAAGAAGCTTTGGTAGGCCTGCCATAGCAGGTAGCCCTGCACCCGCACCAACAACCCACGCGGGGTGTCCGCCACCAGGCCCAGATCGCGCTCGGCCACGTGCAGCGCGGCCTGCTCGTCGCCACGTCGCCAGGCATCGCGAAACGGCCCCAGGGCCGCCTTGGTATCGCCACGGCCCAGGCTGTAGATCAGCACCACCAAGTGCACCGGCAGCGCCAGCAAGCCATAGGCCACCGGTTCCAGCACATGCAGCAACAACACCAGCAGCGCCACCGGTGCCGCCACCGGGATGGCCAGGGTCCACCAGGGATGCACCTTGCCGCTGCGCTCCAGGCGCGTCAGCTCGCCAATGAAAAACCCATCATGCTGCAATCGCTTGCGCCAGGCCGAGAACTTCTCGACCCACAGCACCAGCAACAACACCAGAAAACTCATGCCTTGTCCTCGTTGGTCTGCAGGGATAGCCGATAACGCTGCCAGTCGAAGGCCGGACCGGGGTCGGTCTTGCGCACCGGAGCGATGTCGCAATGGCCCTGGATGTGGTCTGGGCCGATCAGCGGGAAGGCCTGGCGAATCTCTCCGGTCAACTGTGCCAGCACGGCGTACTGGGCATCGGTATAGGGCAGCTCGTCGGTGCCCTCGAGTTCGATGCCGATGGAGAAGTCATTGCACCCTTCACGGCCCTGGAAGCACGAGACGCCAGCATGCCAGGCGCGGTCCAGCAGCGATACGAACTGGGTCACGGCGCCATCGCGCTCGACGAACAGGTGCGCCGATACGGTCAGGTGGCAGATGCCTTGAAAGTAGGAATGCTCGTCAGGGTCGAGGCGATTCTGGAAAAACGCCTGCACCTTGCCGGTGCCGAAACACGCCGGTGGCAGGCTGATGTTGTGGATAACCAACAGCGAGATCGCTTCGCCATCGGGGCGGGCATTGAAATTCGGCGAAGGGCAGTGGGTGACGCCGTCGAACCACCCCGTGGCACGGTCCAATTGCATGGAAAAATCCTGTAGAACGCCGGTACAGACCCGCAGTATGCCTCGCGGCTGCAGCCGTTTGCATGTAAATCGTGGCGCGTTCAACGCGCCTGGCGCTGGCGCAACTCGTCGAGCACCGACTGCAGCGCCCGCTCGAACAGCAGGCCATCGTCCAGCAGCCGTGCATCGCCGCGACGCAGCGCCTGCGCCAAGCCTGCCGCACTCCATTCGCGGACCTTGAGCCCGCTGCGGTTGGCGAACACCAGGCGGTCGCTGCTGTCCAGGCGCGCCACCAGCTTGCAGCGCAGCGCCTGGTCCTCGTCGCGCACCTCGACCCAGGCGCCAAGGCGCAGCCGTTGCACTTGGCGTAGCGGCTGCACGAGCTCATCGAGCGGTCGCAACGGCGCACAGGCCTGCTCCTCGGCAAGCACCAGCACGATGTCCTCCTCCACCCGCACCTCGGCCAACGGTGTATCGCGACCTGGCGCGCCGGGTCCTGCGCAAGCGCGCAGGTGCAGCAGCTGCAGCTGCTGGAAGAACTCGCGGGTAACAGTCGAGTCCAGCGCCACGCCGGCCAGCCCGTCGCGCAGGGCCTTGAGCAACCCGGGCACCCGCTGCAGCAACTGCTCGCGGGCAATCGGATCGTGGTGCGGGACGATGCTGCCCAGCAGCGTGTCAAGGGTCGCCAGGGCACCGCGCCAGGGCGCGGAGGCCTCGCCGTGCTTGAGCAGGGCCAATAGCATCACCTGGCTCCAGCCTTGCACCAGCACGTGCAGTACCCCCTGTGGCAACACCTGCCCGCGCAAGCGCGCATTGAGTGCACGCTGCACCTGCAGGCGCGCTTGCAGGAAGCGCACGCGGCCCTCTTCAGCGTCCCGAGTGCGCTGTTCGAGCAATGCATTGCGCCGGCGCTCATCCTGGTTGAAGGCGAGGAAATCGTCGAGCAACTCGGCAAACAGCCCAGGGTCGTCGCTGAAGTCATTGAGCACGCGCTGGACGGTCCGCTCCACACGCAGATGGAGGCTGTCACGCAGGCCATCGTCGCTGGCTTCCCAGCCGATGGCGGCAGCAGCCATT
Source organism: Pseudomonas putida (assembly GCF_005080685.1). Lineage (NCBI taxonomy): Bacteria > Pseudomonadati > Pseudomonadota > Gammaproteobacteria > Pseudomonadales > Pseudomonadaceae > Pseudomonas > Pseudomonas putida. The sequence continues at coordinate 5,608,098 of NZ_CP039371.1, forward strand.
TCGTTGAGCAGCCGCCGAACCGGATGGCTGGCGCGGCCGAACAAGCCCGTGTCCAGCAGTGCGACCTTGAGCACTGGGATGTGCAGGCGAGCGATCAGGGCGCGCAGGCTCGCCGGCAGGTTGTCATCGGTCTGGATATAGCCGAACAGCCGGCCGACCAGCTCGATCATGTCTTCGTCGGTGCGGCCGAGCCGCCGCAGGGTCGCACTGCGCGCACCGACACGCCACAGCAACTGGTCCAGCTGCTGGCCAAGGTCGAAGCCATCGGGCTCGAAGGTAGCGGGCACCTGATGTTGCAGGTGAGTCAGCAGGCGCAGCAGGTCGGCGCGGCTTACCGGTCGCCCCACGGCGGTGTCATGCACTGCAACCTGCGGCGCACCGGCGTGCCCGAGCAAACCTTGCACGGTATGGAACACCGCCATGCCCGCTGCATCGTCCTGCGCGACTTCCTGGACGGCGCTGCCGCTTCGAGGCGCTGTGCCGCGCCGATCCTCGGCACGGCGCCGCGGCAATGCCGGCAGGTCGGGCAAGATTCCGGCGCCGGCGAGCAACTGGTTGGCATCGCCGTATATCAGGTGCATTTCACGCAGGACATGCCGCTCGAACAACTTCAGCAGGATCGGCCGAACTCGCGGCCCCACCCCAAGACGGCGCCCAGCATCGATGAACAACCCGCACAAGGTGGCTGGGGCGAGCGGATTGCCATGCTCGGGCAATTGCCGCTCGAGCAGGACCTGCAAGCGTTGCAGCAACTGCCCGAGCGCCAGGCCATCGCGCGAAAGCACCCGGGCGACCATCGCCTCGGCTCCGCTATCGCGCTCCAGTCGCGCCTGCGCTGGTGCGCCCGGCGCATCGGCCTGGCCGATTCGGGCAAAGGCACCATAGAACGCGTCGAGCACATTGCGCTCGATGCCCTTGCGCTTTAGCCGCAGGTCACGCATCGCTTCGAAACAGAGGTTCTGGTCTCGCCGGTCGCAGGCCTTGTCGGCCATCTCGAACAGGCTGTCGTCGGCATTGTCGAACAAGGTCTGCAAGCCCTGGCGCAGCTGCAGCGCCGCCTTGTCACGCACTTGCAGGAGCAGCAGCGGAAGGCCGGGCAAGGAAACACCACGTTCGATGGCGGCTGCCAATGGCACCACCTTGCCTTCTGTTTGCATCCCGATCTCCTTGCTGGGCACTCGTGGGGTACGCCAGCACCTGAGACTCTGGCAGGTTAAAGACCGCCAAATCGACAAATTGCTCAACCGCCCTGACCAGTGGTGCGCAAGTGCCGGCCGCCACGTCCCTGGCGCCGCCGGGCCGCTGTACACACCCGCCTCCGCTGTCCGATAATCCCGGCACCTAGCTTGTGGAGCCGACCATGCCGAACCTACGCCTCGCCGACCTGACTGCCGAAATCGAAGCCAACGTGCGCCGCGCGTTGCTGGAAGACATCGGCAGCGGCGACATCACCGCGCAACTGATCCCCGCCGAGCGCCTGGCCAAGGCCACCATCATCACCCGCGAGGACTGCGTGGTCGCCGGCACCGCCTGGGTCGATGCGGTGTTCCGTCAGCTCGACCCAAGGGTCGCGGTGCATTGGCAGGTCGCCGATGGCGACCAGGCCAAGGCCAACCAGGCGCTGTTCCACCTCGAAGGCCCGGCCCGCTCGCTGCTCAGTGGCGAACGCGCGGCGCTGAACTTCCTGCAGATGCTCTCTGGCGTCGCCACCCGTGCGCACTTCCTCGCAGATCTGGTGGCAGGCACCGAAGTGCGCCTGCTCGACACCCGCAAAACCTTGCCGGGCCTGCGCCTGGCGCAGAAGTACGCGGTCACCTGCGGCGGCTGCCACAACCATCGCATCGGCCTGTACGATGCCTTCCTGATCAAGGAAAACCACATCGCCGCGTGCGGTGGCGTAGCCGAGGCGGTCACCGCGGCGCACCGCATCGCCCCGGGCAAGCCGGTGGAGATCGAAGTGGAGAGCCTCGACGAACTGCGCCAGGCGCTGGATGCCGGCGCCGACATCGTGATGCTCGACGAGCTTTCCCTGGATGAAATGCGCGAAGCGGTGCGCATCAACGCCGGCAAGGCCAAGCTGGAGGCCAGTGGCGGGGTCAATGAAAGCACGCTGCGGGTGATTGCCGAGACGGGCGTGGACTACATCTCGATTGGTGCGATGACCAAGGACGTCAAGGCGGTGGACCTGTCCATGCGCTTGAGCCTCTGAGAGCGGACCCAAGAAACCCCAGGCAGAAAAAACCGGCCCATAGGGCTAATGCTGTTCACTTAAGAATGCCGGGGCTGCTGCGCAGCCCTTTCCGACCGGTCCGGCGCTCCGGCAAGGCCGCTCCCACATTTTCCGTGCTTACCCCGTAGATAAGGGCTTTCACGGTCATTGTGGGAGCGGCCTTGTGTCGCGATGGGCCGCAAGGCGGCCCCAATGGCGGCGATGCAGAGCTTAAGTGAACAGCATAAGCCCACAGGGCCGGTTTTTTCAGCGCGATCAGAACGAGGCGTTGGCCAGGCCGTCCAGGTAGCGCTCGACGTCCAGTGCGGCCATGCAGCCGGCGCCGGCCGAGGTGATCGCCTGGCGATAGACGTGGTCGGCCACGTCGCCAGCGGCGAACACGCCTTCGACGTTGGTGGCAGTGGCATTGCCTTCGCGACCGCCATGAACCACCAGGTAGCCGTCCTTCAGGGTCAACTGGCCTTCGAACAGCGAGGTGTTCGGCGTGTGGCCAATGGCGACGAATACGCCGTCGACCTTGATTTCATCGCTGCTGCCGTCGTTGTTCTTGAGGCGAGCACCGGTCACACCCATGTTGTCACCCAGCACTTCGTCCAGGGTGGCGTTGAGCTTGAGTTCGATCTTGCCTTCGGCAACGCGGGCATGCAGCTTGTCGACCAGGATCTTCTCGGCGCGGAAGGTGTCGCGGCGGTGCACCAGGGTCACCTTGCTGGCGATGTTGGCCAGGTACAGGGCCTCTTCCACGGCGGTGTTGCCGCCGCCGATGACCGCGACCGGCTTGTTGCGATAGAAGAAACCATCGCAGGTGGCACAGGCCGAGACGCCCTTGCCCATGAAGGCTTCCTCGGACGGCAGGCCCAGGTAGCGGGCGCTGGCGCCAGTGGCGACGATCAGCGCGTCACAGGTATAGGTGCCGCTGTCGCCCTGCAGGGTGAACGGCTTGTTGGCCAGGTCGACGGCGTTGATGTGATCGAAGACGATCTCGGTCTCGAAACGCTCGGCATGCTCCTGCATACGCTGCATCAGTGCCGGGCCGGTCAGGCCGTGGGGATCGCCCGGCCAGTTGTCGACTTCGGTGGTGGTGGTCAACTGGCCACCCGCCTGCATGCCGGTGATCAGCAGCGGCTTGAGGTTGGCGCGGGCGGCGTAGACCGCGGCGCTGTAACCGGCTGGGCCGGAACCAAGGATGATTACCCGCGAATGACGTACTTCGGACATGTCGAACTCCTGTCGAGCCGGCGGCGCAGGGCCGGCATCGGTGTACCGGCTGCGCCGACTGGTATTAAAAAGGACCTACGCAGCACTTGGGGAAGGCTACAACGCGTCGGTCCAAAACCAAAAAGATGAGCGCACTTTAACGAGGTCGCAGAGATTAAGGAAATATCCTCCGACAATCCACCTCATAGCCATCCTCTATCCGAACAATCAACCTAGCTGAAAAGCCTTCAAGGTTTGTTACAGGCGATGTCTTCATGGGCCGCCGCCTTTCGTCGGCGCGGCAAACTCGGTAAGGTCAGCGCGTTTCCCCTCGTTTTGCGGAGTGTCCCGATGCAAGCCCCCGCCCTCTCCGGCCCGCAGTACCTGCGCGAAGGCCTGAAACTGGTACTGAGCCCCAACCTGCGGCTGTTCGTGCTGCTGCCCCTGGCGATCAACCTGCTGCTGTTCGGTGGCCTGATCTACTTCGCCGGCCACCAGTTCAGCGTCTGGGTCGACAGCCTGATGCCAACCCTGCCCGACTGGCTGGGCTTTCTCACCTATATCCTGTGGCCGCTGTTCGTCGCTCTGGTGGTGCTGATGGTGTTCTTCACCTTCACCCTGGTGGCCAACGTCATCGCCGCGCCGTTCAACGGCTTCCTGGCCGAGAAAGTGGAAGTGGTGGTACGCGGCCAGGATCCCTTCCCGGCATTCAGCTGGGGCGAACTGGTCGCCATGGTGCCACGCACCCTCGGCCGCGAGATGCGCAAGCTCGGCTACTTCCTGCCGCGAGCCATCGGCCTGTTCATCCTGTCGTTCATCCCGGTGGTCAACGTGGTGGCGGCGCCACTGTGGCTGGTATTCGGCGTCTGGATGATGGCCATCCAGTACATCGACTACCCGGCGGACAACAACAAGATGAGCTGGCAGGACATGCTTGCCTGGCTGCGGCAAAAGCGCTGGCAGTCGTTGGGGTTCGGCGGCATCACCTACCTGGCGCTGATGATTCCGCTGGTCAACGTGGTGATGATGCCGGCTGCGGTGGCGGGTGCGACGCTGTTCTGGGTACGTGAGCGCACGTAGTACATAGCTACCGCCGGGTGGCGCAGGGTTCGGATTTAAATCTCCCAGGTCGCAATAACGCGACCTTGACCTGGAGATCCAGCATGGAATTCACCGACATCAAATCGAAGGACTTCATCGAACTGGCCGGCATTCCCGAACACCTGCACGGCACCCGAATCGCCGAACACCGAGTGAAATGGCGCTTGCGGGAGATACTCGAGCACCAAGGCATCAAGGAACCCTACGAGGCCATTTTTTTCACCACGTTCGACGAAGACGGTGTGGTCAACTACAGCAAGTCGCTGGTAGAAATCCTCACCGAGGCCGTGGTGGACAGCGATTTCCCAGGCATCGGCCTGCACGGCGGCCTGTTCCGTCAACGTGGGGTGACAAGCTTCGATCAGCTCATCAACGCCGATATCCCCCTCATCGATGAAGCGATGCAGATCGTCTACAAGCATATCAAGCAGACCGAACAGGCGGGTTGATAGACCTACCCGCGAGGGGGCCAACATGCGGCCCCTTCATTAGCCGGGCAGTTTTCCAGTCAGTGGTTCAACTGACTGGAAAACTGCCCCACCGCGTCCACGACCTTCTTCGCCCCTTCCTGGATCTCGACGATCACTCCACCGGTATCGGCGGCCAAGGCCAAACCCTGCTCGGCCTGGCGCTTGCTGGTGTCGATGATGCCAACTGCCGCCTGGGCAAGCTGTTCGTTCTGCTGCACCACCCGGGCGATCTCTTCCGTGGCGCTGCTGGTGCGCGAGGCCAACTGGCGCACTTCGTCGGCAACCACGGCAAAGCCACGGCCCTGCTCCCCGGCACGCGCAGCCTCGATAGCCGCATTGAGCGCCAGCAGGTTGGTCTGGCCGGCGATATCGCTGATGGTCTTGATGATCGCGCCGATCACCTTGGACTGCTCGTCCAGCGCCTGGATGCTTTCTGCGGCATCCTGCATCGAGCCTTCGAGGCCACGCATCACCTCCACGGTCTGGGTCACTACATCGGTGGCTCTGCGCGCACTGTCGTCGGTGGTCAGCGAGGTGTTGTAGGCGATGTCCGCAGCCTGGGCCACGGCCTGTTCCTGGGTGACCTGGTCGGTGACGACGGTCGCGAACTTCACGACCTTGTACAGCACGTCATGGGCATCGAAGATCGGGTTATAGGACGCCTCCAGCCACACCGCGCGGCCGCGGGCGTCGATTCGCTTGAAACGGTCGGCGACGTATTCGCCACGGCGCAGCTTGTCCCAGAACACCCGGTACTCGGCCGAATTGGCTTCCTCCGGCTCGCAGAACATACGGTGATGCTTGCCGCGCACCTGTTCCAGGCTGTAGCCCACCGACTGCAGGAAGCGTTCATTGGCGGCCAGCACGATGCCATCGAGGTTGAACTCGATGACTGCGGTGGAGCGCATCAGCGCCTTGATCAGGCTCTCATGCTCCCGCGATGTCTCGATGGTGCGGGTCAGGTCACTGGAGTGCAGCGAAAAGTGCTTGATGCGCCCATCCGCGTTCTTCACCGGCTGCAGGATCGAGCGCAACCAGGCCTCCTTGCCGTCGCCACGCAGCAGGCGAAACGCGCCGTTGAGGTGTTCCCCGCGGGCAATGGCGCTTTTCATGCGCTGGTAGAAATCGAGCTTTTTCACATGGGTGGGCACGATGTCCTCGATGTTGCGCCCCAACAACTGCTCGGCGCGGTAGAGCATCTCGGTCTCGAAGTTGTCGTTGACTTGTTCGATGCGCCCTTGGGGATCGAGTTGCAGCACCAGCATCTCGCTGTCGAGGCTGCTCTTGACCTGCTCGATGGCCATCAATTCTTCACGCAGTAGCTGGTTTTCTTTCTTGAGCTTGCTGTTGAACATACCGCTCTCCCGGAGCGTATCTACTCGATTTGGATGCAAGTTCATCGGCCATGGGGCGGGCCTCTTGAGCAGGCCAAGTGGAAATTTCCAGCCGCTGCAGCAGCCAGAAATCAGGCGTCATTAGCGCGTCACGCAACTGTCACATTGACGCAACGCGGCAGGCGGAAACTTTTTGTCATGAACGCACCCGCCCTACGCATCACCCTGGTCAGCGAAACCTTCCCACCCGAGATCAACGGCGTGGCCAACACCCTTGGACGCCTCAGCGAAGGCCTGCGTCTGCGTGGTCACCTGGTAGAGATCGTGCGCCCGCGCCAGGCCGGTGAAACGCCGATGGCCGACGATCCACAGCAGATGTTGTGCCGCGGCTGGGGGCTGCCGGGCTACCCAGGCCTGCAGTGGGGCGAGGTGTCGGTGCACAAGTTGCTCCGCCGCTGGCGACGGCAACGACCGGATGTACTGTACATCGCAACCGAAGGTCCACTGGGGCTGAGTGCGCTACGGGCTGCACGGCGCCTGGGCATTGCCGTGGTCAGCGGCTTTCATACCAATTTCCCGCAGTATTGCGGCCAGTACGGGCTGGGCCTGCTGGCGCGCCTGCTCACCCATTACCTGCGCTGGTTCCACCGCCGCAGCGTGGCGACGCTGGTGCCCAGCCAGAGCCAGCGCCTGGAGTTGGAGCGCCGCGGCTTCGAGCGCCTGGCCTTGCTGGCGCGCGGCGTCGACGCAGGCCTGTTCAATCCGGCACGCCGCAACCATGCCTTGCGCCTGGCATGGGGGCTGGGGCCGGACGACGTTGCCGTCCTGCATGTCGGCCGGCTGGCGGTAGAAAAGAATCTCGGCCTGCTGCGCCCGAGCATTCAGGCCCTGCAACGCGCCTATCCAGACAAACGCCTGTGTCTGGTGGTGGTCGGCGATGGGCCGCAGCGCGCCGCCCTTGAACAGTCGCTGCCGGGGGCGGTGTTCTGCGGTGTCCGACGCGGCGAGGACCTCGCCGAACACTACGCCAGCGGCGACCTGTTCCTGTTTCCCAGCCTGACCGAAACCTTCGGCAACGTGGTGCTCGAAGCGATGGCCTCAGGGCTCGCGGTGGTCGCCTATGACGAGGCAGCTGCGGCCCAGCACATCCGTCATGGGCATAGCGGCGCGTTGGCCATGCCCGGCGACCAGGCCGCCTTCATCGACGCCGCCTGCTGGTTGCTGGAAGAAAGCGAGACGCTGCGCCGGGTCCGCCTCAACGCCCGGCAGCATGCCAGCCGCCAGGGTTGGCCGGCCATCGTCGATCAGTTCGAGAACCACCTGCGCAATGCCTGCCGCACAGCGGGCGCGGGCAGCGATCAGCCGGCCGGCGCAGCGCTGGCAATCAAGCCAGGTTCGGCAGGCCGCGCCGGCCAGGGGTAGCAGAGAGAGGGCTGCGAGGCAGCCCGGATGGCTCAGCCCAGGGCTTTCTCGATGGCCTGTACCACGGCCGGGTCATCGGGCGTGGTGCGCGGGGCGAAGCGCGCCAGCACGCGACCATCCTTGCCAACCAGGAACTTCTCGAAGTTCCAGCTGATATCACCTGGGAACTCGGCGCCCTCGCCTGCCAGCAGGCGGTACAGCGAATGGCGTTGCGGGCCATTGACCTCCAACTTGCTCCCCAACGGAAAGCTCACCCCATAGTTGAGCTCGCAAAACTCGCGGATTTCCTTCTCGCTGCCCGGCTCTTGCCCAGCAAACTGGTTGCACGGCAGGCCAAGGATCTTGAAGCCTTTGTCCTTATACTGCTGGTACAGGTTTTCCAGGGCCTTGTATTGCGGCGTCAGCCCGCACTTGGAAGCGACATTGACCACCAGCACCACCTGGCCCTTGAACGGTGCGAGGGGCAGATCCTCGCCGTTCAGCGCCTTCAACGTCAGGTCGTGAAATGCACTCATGTTGTGTTCCCCTCTCAGGTTCCCATAGACCGCGGGGCAAAATCCGCCCACTAAAAAGGCGCTCGTTCAAGCCATCCACCTCCCGTTGGGAAGGCAAGTCGGCTTGCCCGAGCGCCTTGGACTTTCTGAGCTTAGCGCAGAAAATCAGTGGTGATGGCCACCTTCACCGTGGATGTGGCGGTGCGCGATTTCTTCTTCGCTGGCGTCACGAACGTCGACTACCTTGACCTTGAAGTTCAGGCGCTGGCCAGCCAGTGGGTGGTTGCCGTCGACGGTCACGTCGTCGCCGTCGATGTCGCGGATGGTAACGATCTGCATCTGGCCATCTGGCGCCGAGGCGTGGAACTGCATGCCGACTTCCAGTTGGTCGACACCTTCGAACATGCTGCTGCTCAGGGTGCTGACCAGCTCGGCCAGGTATTCGCCGTAAGCTTCTTCAGGCTCGATGGCGACTTCCAGCTCGTCACCGGCCTGCTTGCCTTCCAGGGCTTTCTCCAGGCCTGGAATGATGTTGCTGGCACCGTGCAGGTAAACCAGTGGGGCGCCACCGGCGGAGCTGTCGATGGTCTCCCCGGCGTCATTGGTCAGGGTATAGTCGATGGAGACTGCCTTGTTGGCGGCGATCAGCATGGGGCAAGACCTTTTGCAAAAGAATGTAGAACGGACAAGTGTAACCAAGCCATCGCCCGATTGCGAACGCACCTCGGACGAGCAGCGGCCCATCAGTCGGATCGAGGGCTTCCACCAGGACCAGGACGGGCACTGGGTGGTCGACCTGAGCTGTGGCCATACCCAGCATCTGCGCCACCAGCCACCGTGGCAAGCACGGCCATGGGTGCTCGACGCAGAGCAAAGGGCGCAGCGCATCGGCCAGCCTTTTGCCTGTGGCTGGTGCGCACAGGGGACCAATGGCGCTACCCTTGGCCATTGAATCCTTGCACCGCTTATTTCGAGAAGCACGCATGCAGACATTTTTCATTGCGCCGACCGACTTCGGTGTCGGCCTGACATCGATCAGCCTTGGCCTGGTTCGCACCCTGGAGCGGGCCGGCCTGAAAGTCGGCTTCTTCAAGCCGATCGCCCAGCCTCACCCCGGCGACACCGGCCCCGAGCGCTCCACCGAACTGGTGGCCCGGACCCACGGTATAAAACCGCCGTTGCCGCTGAGCCTGGCCCAGGTCGAGCGCATGCTCGGCGATGGCCAGCTGGATGAGTTGCTCGAGGAAATCATCCGCCTCTACCAGCAAGCCTGCGTGGACAACGACGTGGTGGTGGTCGAGGGCATGGTGCCGACCCGCCACGCCAGCTATGCCGCGCGGGTCAACCTGCACCTGGCCAAGAGCCTGGATGCCGAGGTGATCCTGGTCTCGGCAGCGGAAAACGAAGTGCTCAGCGAATTGTCCGGGCGAGTCGAGTTGCAGGCGCAACTGTTCGGCGGCCCGCGTGACCCGAAGGTGCTCGGGGTAGTGCTGAACAAAGTCCGCACCGACGAGAGCATGGCCGATTTCGCCACCCGCCTGCGCGAGCACTCGCCACTGCTGCGCGGCAACGACTTCCGCCTGCTCGGCTGCATCCCCTATCAGGCCGAGCTGAACGCCCCGCGCACCCGCGATGTGGCCGAGCTGCTCGGTGCCCAGGTGCTCAACGCCGGCGACTATGAACAACGGCGCATGAACAAGATCATCATCTGCGCACGCACCGTGGCCAATACCGTACCGCTGCTGACCCCCGGCACCTTGGTGGTGACCCCCGGCGACCGCGACGACATCATCCTCGCCGTGAGCCTGGCGGCGATCAATGGCGTGCCCCTGGCCGGGCTGCTGCTGACCAGCGACAGCAAGCCCGACTCACGTATCCTCGAGCTGTGCCGCGGCGCCTTGCAGGCCGGGCTGCCGATCCTGTCGGTGAGCACCGGTTCGTACGACACCGCCAACCAGCTCAACTCGCTCAACCGCGAGATCCCGGTGGACGATCGCGAGCGCGCCGAATTCATCACCGACTTCGTTGCCAGCCACCTCGATGCCGCCTGGCTCCATCAGCGCTGCGGCACGCCTCGCGAGCCACGCCTGTCGCCAGCGGTGTTCCGCTACCAGTTGATCCAGCGCGCGCAGCAGGCCAACAAGCGTATCGTCCTGCCCGAGGGCGCCGAACCGCTGCTGGTACAAGCCGCCGCCATCTGCCAGGCTCGCGGCATCGCCCGTTGCGTGCTGCTGGCCAAGCCCGAGGAAGTCGAGGCGGTAGCCCGTGCCCAAGGTATCAGCCTGCCGGCCGACCTGGAGATCCTCGACCCCGAGCGCATCCGTGCCCGCTACGTCGAGCCCATGGTCGAGCTGCGCAAGAGCAAGAACCTCAACGCGCCGATGGCCGAACAGCAGCTGGAAGACCCGGTCGTGATCGGCACCATGATGCTGGCCCTGGACGAGGTCGATGGCCTGGTCTCGGGCCTGGTCCACTCCACCGCCAACACCATTCGCCCGGCCTTGCAGCTGATCAAGACCGCACCAGGCAGCAGCCTGGTGTCATCGGTTTATTTCATGCTGTTTCCGGAGCAAGTGCTGGTCTATGGCGACTGCGTGATGAACCCCCATCCCAGCGCCGCCGAACTGGCGGAGATCGCCCGGCAGAGCGCCGAGTCGGCCCAGGCCTTCGGCATCGCGCCCCGGGTGGCGATGATCAGCTATTCGAACGATTCGGCAAGCGACGAGGAAGTGGAAAAGGTGCGCGAGGCCACGCGCCTGGCCCAGCGCGGCGAGCAGCAACTGCTGATCGACGGCCCCCTGCAATACGATGCCGCGGCCAATCCTCAGGTAGCCCGCCAGCTGGCACTGAAAAGTCCGGTGGCCGGACAGGCAACGGTCTTCGTGTTCCCCGACCTGAACACCGGCAACACCACCCACAAGGCGGTGCAGCGCAGCACCGATGGGGTCAGCCTCGGGCCGATGCTACAAGGGTTGCGCAAGCCGGTGAACGACCTGCCGCGCGGGGCGCAGGTCGACGATATCGTACATACCATCGCCCTGACGGCGATCCAGGCCAGCGTCGCCGATTAAAAAATCGCCGGCAAGCCGCCTCCTACAGGAGCGAGCTTGCCGGCGATCGGGCTTCGACGCAGATCAGGGATACTGCTGTACCTGCCCTTGCTGGTCATACTGCTGGCCAGGGATCGGCTTCAGGTTGACCTCGACGCGGCGGTTCTGCGCACGGCCGTTGGCATCGGCGTTGCTCGCGATCGGCTGGTCAGGGCCCATGCCACGCACGCTCACCCGCGAGCCATCGACTCCCTGGGAGGTCAGGTAGCTGCTGACCGCCTGGGCGCGACGCTGGGACAGGTCCATGTTGTGTTGGCGGCTGCCGGTGCTGTCGGTGAAGCCAACCACCTCGATGGTGTTCTGGTTGAACTGCTTGAACGAATTGGCCAGGTTGTTCAGCGGGGTGTAGAAGCTTGGCGAGATGTTGGCCGAGTCGGTGGCGAAGGTGATGTTGCCCGGCATGATCAGCTTGATCTGGTCACCCTGGCGCTGGACTTCGACACCCGTATTGGCCATCTGCGCACGCAACGCCGCTTCCTGCTTGTCGGCGTAGTAACCATAACCGGCTGCGGCGGCGCCGACCGCGGCAGCGCCGATCAGCGCGCCCTTGCCACGGTTGTTGTGATCGATGGCAGCGCCTGCCACTGCACCGGCCAATGCGCCCAGTCCGCCGTACTTGGCGGTCTTGCTCATGCCCGAGGAACCCTGGGAGTCGTAGGGGTTCTGGGTGGCGCAGCCGGTCATCAGGGCGGCGGCGGTTGCGACGATAATCAGACGACGCATGGTGAACATGGACAAGCTCCTACTGAAATTCATATGTGCGGCGGATCGCGAACGGATCATTGCCAGCCTTGGATCGCACAGGCAAGGAAAAATTCCATGAAGCCTTTGTCATGCGGCTTACGCACGCACGAACGGATTCTCGCGCATCTCGTCGCCCAGACGGGTATCGGCACCATGGCCGGTGACCACGATGGCCTCTTCATCCAGGCGATACAGCCGCTCCTTGATCGAACGAACGATAGCCCGCTGATCCCCACCCCACAAATCGGTGCGGCCGATGCCGCGACGGAACAGGGTGTCGCCGGCGATCAACAGCTTGGCATCGGCGAACCAGAAGCTCATCGAGCCCGGCGTATGCCCCGGCGTGTGCAGGGCCACGCCACAGCCGCAGGCCAGCTCTTCATCGTCACCCAGCCAGCGGTCGGGGGCTGGCACCGGGGTGTAGGGCACGCCGAACATCTGGCATTGCATTTCCAGGTTGTCCCACAGCGGCTGGTCGTCCTTGTGCAGGTGCAAGGTCGCCCCGGTCAGCTCCTTGAGCTTGCCCGAGGCGAGGAAATGGTCGAAATGGGCGTGGGTGTGGATGATGCTTACCAAGGTCAGGCCGTGGGCTTGCAGACGGGCGAGAATCTTCTCCGGATCACCGCCCGGGTCAACGACGATGGCCTTCTTGCTGACGGGGTCGCCGATCAGGGTGCAATTGCATTGCAGCGGGCCGACGGGGAAGGTTTCGCGGATGAGGGCGAAAGATGCTGTTTCCATGAGCTGCGGTACACCAGATTAATCGAAGAGGGTTTGAACGCGCGCAAGCGTGTCGAGAATGATCGCTTCCGGAACTGTTTCGATGCGTTTGGCTTGCCGGGCTTCGAGATCTACGGTACGGATCTGGTTACACAACATCACGCCTTGGGTTTGCGTGCCTGAGCCGCAGAGCGAAACGGCGAAGCCCGCATGTCTGGCGTAATCACCGCCTTGAGAGATCGGAGCGATAACCGCCAGTCCGGATGCATTGAACGCTGCAGGGGACAATACCAGGGCTGGGCGAGCCACACCCTGCTGCTCTCGGCCGACAACAGGCTCAAGGTTGATCCGCACGATGTCTCCTCTGGCAAACTTCACTCGCCTCATGCCTCACGCCCTACAGGGCGCATTGCATTCCAGTCGGCCATGTCCGCAGGCTCGGGGGCGTCCAGATCACACTGCGCCATGAGCTCCTCAAGGGTGTACTTGGGCTTGGACCGGACAGGTTTAAGCACCAGCGCCTCGCCTGCAGTATCGAGGCTGAGCGTGGACCCCACGCCAAGACGCATCTGCTTGAGCACTCCAGCAGGAAGACGAATCGCTGCGCTGTTACCCCATTGCTGAATCTTGATCTGCATAAGTATCTCCCAAGGTAGATACATACTAGGAACCTCCATGGTGTTTGCAAGCAAAAGTAGATACGAAGTCTCTACATTGGCACTCACAAGGCTTAAAAAAAAGCCTCGACACGTCGATATGGAAAGCCCCTACACGGCCTTGGGAAACCACTCAAACATTCTCGCTGCCAGACCAACCACTCACGGCAAATACAACCTGAACAACCCACCCCCCAATGCCCCGCCATTGCTGATTTCGATTCGCCCCTGCACGCCATCGCGCTCATGCAGGGCGGCGATGCGCGCCGCGAAGTAAAGGCCCAGGCCGGTGCTGCCGCTGTGCGCATCGATGCCCTGCACATAATCCTGCTGGCGCTCGAGCATGCGCTGTGGATAACCCGGGCCATCGTCGTTGACGCTGATCACCAGTTGCTCGTCCTGCTCCTCGATGCCAATCAGCAGGGCGTGACCGGCATAGCGGATGGCATTGGTCAGCACGTTGGCCACTACCGAAGCGACCAGCTCGCGGTCGAAGAAACCCAGCGGGCTTTGCGTGTCGATGCGCCAGGTGGCAAGGATGTCGCGGTGCTCCAGCACTTCCTGGTGCGCGGCCAACTGGGCCTCGATGAAGTCTTCCAGCTCGTGGTAGTCCGGGCACAGCGGCAACTGGTTCACGCCCAGCTTATAGAGGCCGAGCATCTGCACCAGCATGCCGTTGAGGTGGCGGAACTCGTGTTCGATCACGCCCTGCTCGGTGCCCTGGCGCAGCCCTTCGGGCAGACGGGCGAGGAACTGGTCGTGAGCCTGGATCAACGCCGACAGTGAGTTTTTCAGGTCGTGCACGGTGGAGGCGATCACCGTGGAAAAGTCCAGCCCCTGGTCAGCCTGGCTCATGCGCCGAATACCCGGATGTGCAACTTGCGATAACGATCATGACGGCTGTCGCTGGCCGGAATGCCTGCCACGCTGTGCAGGCAGGCGCGACATTCCTGCATGAGCTCGGCCGACGGGCTTTCACCGCCGATGCGCAACAACGCCTGGGCGGTATTGAGGGCAATGCTGATGTTCTTGGGTTGCAGGGCCAGCGCCTTGCGGAACATTTCCAAGGCCTCGTTGAGTTGCCCGAGCTGGTAGCTGCGAACACCCTGGCGGTTGAGGTCGACGGCCTCGGTGACAGCGCCCAGCACCGCCGGATCGTCGGTGAGCTTGGCCACGCTCTGCATGACCTTGGGGTCATCGCCGTAGGTTTCCACGCATCCTTTGAGAATGGCGCCACCGGCCGACTCCTGGCCCAACGCCTGCAACTGCTTGGCCACGGTCAACGCCGCTTCGACGGAGAAGAACTGCTCCATCTTGTCCAGGCGCTGCATGGCCTGCTCGGTGAGCTTGGCCGCAGTCTCGGCGTCGCCGGCCTGCTGCAGGCTGGCCGCCTTCATCAAGCGCGCCCGGACCTGCAGGCCCTGATCCTCGACATTTTCCTTGGCCACTTCACCGAGCACGGTGTTGATCTCGACCCGGGTACGGGCATCCAGGCCAAAGCCTGCATTCTTGTTCATCAGCGCCTGGACCAGCCCGAGGTTGCTCTCGGCGTCCTTGTAGCGTGAGCTCTGCCCCTGGTTCACGGCATGGCGGTAGGCCTTGGAGGCGCTCTCGAAATCCTCGTTGTCCAACGCCAGCTTGCCCAGCGCGGCTTGCCGGCGCACCGCCAACGGCGACAGGCGCACGGCCTCTTCGAGCATGTGCTGGGCACGCTTGGTTTCGCCCTGCGCCACCAGCACCTCGGCCATGCCGTCGTACAGCGCCGGCATGATCGGAAACGCCTTCAATGCCTGTTCATATACACCCTGCGCCTGGTCCTGCTGGCCGCGCTTGTGCAACAAGCTGCCCAGCGCCGAATACACCCAGGGCTGCGGACGACTGGCAAGGATCGACTTGAGAAACTTCTCCAACTCGTCGAAGCGGTTGAGATCGCGCAACGCGTCGGCTCGATAGCGCAGGCACAGCGGCGCGAAGCGCGGGTCCTGCTTGCACAGCTCGGCGCAGGCGGCCAGCACCTCGGCTGGGCGACCGCGGTCCAGCGCTTGGAGAATGGGCTTGAGCAAGGTCTTGCGCTGGGTCAGTTTCTCCAGGCGCTGGGCCAGGCCGACGCGGTTGAACGGCTTGGTCAGGTAGGCATCGGGCTCGTGCTCCAAGGTACTGAGCACGATCGACTGGCTGCTCTCGGCGGTGACCATGATGAACACGCATTCATGGCTGATCAGCTTGTCGAGGATCAGGTCCTCCAATACCTGCTGGCCGTTCTTCTTGCCGTCGCCGAGGTGAAAGTCCTGGAGGATGAAGTCGTAGCGCTTCTGCCCACACATGCGCAGCGCCTGCTCGCCGCTGTCGGCGGTGTCGACGTCGCGTACGCCCAGCTCACGCAGCATGGACCGGGTCGAGGTGCGGAAGTCGGTGAAATCGTCGACGATCAGAAAGTTTTTTTGCCCGTACTGCAGCATCAACACGACCTGTCTTGGGGTGATGGGAAAAGGGTGCGTGGCGATGCATCCCGCCGAACACTCTATCGGCAGCGGGCCGGGAAAGATGAGCGCGGCGCGCCCAAGCGATGAAAGAGCAATGGCATCTTGCCACTATCTTATCGGGCAATCCGCCGTAGGGCCAGCGTCAGGACAACAAGCCCAGGGACTGGGCACGGGCGACGGCCTGTGTGCGGCGCTCTACCCCGAGCTTGCTGTTGATATGACTGGCATGGGTTTTGACCGTGTGCAACGAGATGAACAAGCGCTCACTGATTTGCTGGTTCGAGCAGCCCTGGGCGATCAGTTCGAGCACGGCCATCTCGCGCCCGCTCAGCGTTTCGCCATTGCCACTTTCGACCACCGGCAGCCCCGGCAGCAATGCCAGCAACTGCGCCTGTGCCGGGCAGCCGGGGCTTGCCAGCAATTGTTCACGCAGCCAGAGCGGATGTTCCTGCAACAATCGCTGGAATGTCTGCAGTACGCCGCCACGGGCCGCCTCCAAGGCCTGGGGCAGCAGCGCGGCGGCCTGGGCGTCCTGCCCTGGCCAAGCCGCAGCGCCATCGACTGGCACAGCGCATGGGCCGTCAGCAGCGTACCGCCGCTGGAACGACCTCGTTCGACCAGCGCAGCCAGCCGCTGGCTCGCCTGCTCGGTGTGCCCCTGGGCACGCTCGAGCAAGGCCTGTTGCAGTTCGATGTGCAGAGGCAGCAACGGGTGGAATTCCGGCGCCGCCGCCGGCTGCTCGCCGCCGTAGGTCTGGCCCAGGCGCAACAGCCACGACTCAGCCAGGTCGGTGCGCCCCTGGGCGAGCCAGAGTTCACACTTCACCAGGGTGATCATCGCCAGGTAGAAGATGGGCGGCACGTCCCAGATATGCATCAACCGCTCGGCCTCGGCCAGTTCGGCGAAGGCCTCGGCGAACTGGCCCTCGCGGCCATCCAGCGAGGCGATCACGCAGTGCCCGATGAGAACGCTGATGTCCCGGCATGCGCGGGCCTCGCTGAGCCCGGCACGCAAGCGCGCACGGCCCTGGGTATTTTGCAGGCGCGCCACCAGCAGGTAGCCTTCGTACAGGGTCAGGCGGGCGCGCACCGCATAC
Organism: Pseudomonas putida; assembly: GCF_005080685.1. Taxonomy (NCBI): domain Bacteria; kingdom Pseudomonadati; phylum Pseudomonadota; class Gammaproteobacteria; order Pseudomonadales; family Pseudomonadaceae; genus Pseudomonas; species Pseudomonas putida. Next base: position 5,625,155 of record NZ_CP039371.1, read on the forward strand.
AGGCGCTGCACCGATAACCCCTGCAGCCGCTGCTGCCCCTCGCGCACCTCGTCCAAGGCTCGCAGCACCTCGCCACGGGCGTGCAGCACCCGCGCCCGGTCATAGTGGGCCAAGGCTTCGAACAACGGATTGCCGACCCGCTGGGCCAGCTCCAATGCCTCGCGATTCCAGCCACGGGCGCGCCAGAAGTCGGCGTCGGCGATGGCCAGGTTGGATAGCGTCGAGAGGCACACCAGACGTTGACCGTAGCGCTTGTCCGGCAGGCTTTGCAGGGCCTCGCCACAAAAGGCCAGGGTGCGTGCACGGTCGCCGCGGCCGCGGGCGATCACTCCGCTGAGCGCCAACCACTGGGCCAGCATGGAGCGCTGCGCGGTGGCCGAGGGCGCCGGCAGGAACCGGCTGAGGTAGCCGGCCAATTCCTCGGCCGCATCCAGCTGGCAGGCCAGGCCCAAGGCCCAGCTGTACAGCACGATCAGGCGCGGCGTACTGATCAGGAGGCTGTCGGGCAGGTCCATCTTCCAACGCAGCAACATGCCGACGTTCTGTTCCGCCAGCAATTGCTCCTCCGACAGGCTCTGCACCAGGTCGGCCGCCACATCCAGATGCCCGGCGCGCAGCGCCTGTTCCACCGCCTCGTCCAGCAGGCCCTGGCCCTGGAACCAGCGGCAGGCCCGCAGATGCAGGCGCGCCAGCGGCTCGCTGGCCTGGCGGCTGCGCAACAGGTCGGAAAACAGGTGGTGATAACGAAACCAGTAGCCATGCTCGTCCAGCGGCACCAGAAACACTTGATGAGCCTGCAGATATCGCAGGATCGCCAGGCTGTCGTCCCGTTCGCGCAAGGCGTCGCACAACTCGGCGCAAAAGCGCTCCTGGCAGGCGGTATCGTCGAGGAACGCCTGTACTTCGGGCGGCAGGATGTCGATCACTTCTTCCAGCAGATAGTCGCGTATCAGCCCCTCGCCGCCATGCAGCGCCTGGGGCAGCGCCTGCTCGTCGGCGCCTTCGCTGGCCGCCAGTTGCCAAAAACGCAGCCCCGCCACCCAGCCGTCGCTGCGTTGGATCAGGTTGTCCAGGGCCTGGCCGCGCAGGCCGGTGGGCTGGCAGCCGATCACCGCCAGGGCCTCGTCGGCGGTCAGGCGCAGGTCTTGCTCGTTGAGTTCGACCAGTTGGCGCGACAGGCGCAGCCGCGCCAGGTGCCAGTCGGGGCGCTGGCGGCTGGTGACCAGCAGCACCAGGCCAGGTGGCAGGTGATTGAGGAAAAACTGCAGGCAGCGGTCGAGCACCGGGCCCTGCGCCAGATGGTAGTCATCGAGTACCAGCAGCAACGGCGTATCGGGTTGCAGGTACAGGGCCAGCTCGTCGAGCAGGCCATCGAGCCATTCTTCGAAGGCGAACGGCTGATGCCGCTGGCGCATCTTCAACAGGCCCATGGCCTGGCCCCCCAGTGCCGGGCAGTACTGCTGCAGACCTTCGAGCAGGCGCTCGAGGAAGCGACCTGGATCGGCGTCTCGCTGGCTCAGGCCGAGCCACAGGCTGCGCCAATGCTCGGGTAGTGCCTGGCAGAATTCGACGGCCAGCGAGCTCTTGCCGAACCCCGCCGGAGCATTGACCAGCAGCAAGCGCCCGCCCAGGCCGGCCTGCAGGCGTTGGCACAAGCGCGGACGGACAATGTGCCCCTCCGGCAGCGGCGGCCGAAAGAAACGCCCGTCCAGCAGGCCCAGGGCCTGGCTGGCGAATCCATGCGTACGGGACAGATCAGTCATGGCCGGCTCGTTCTGGTTGGCAAACTACGGCGGTAAACGGATTGTTCCGAGACTAGCCGGTAACTCGGCACATTTGAAGATGATGGGAGCCATTCGCGGGCGAAAGACTGAGACAAAAAGCGACAAGTTCGCTTGGCCCTGGCTAGAGTGGGGGTTTGGCGGGGTATTCAGGGATTTTATGGGGGGCGGGTTGGGTAACGGTGAGCCGCAGAAGCGTGCGCTGGAGATTTGCAGTGCCGCAGATATCGAGCGCCGCCCGCGCGGCGCTTCGCGGGACAAGCCCGCTCCCACATCTGTTTCAGGCCAATTATGTCTGATAGGCCATGGTTGTCAGCCTGGTGGGCCCGGCGCGCTATTTGTGTTGGCGCAGGGCACACCACGATATTCGGTGGTGCCGCCAAAGGCAAACAACCCGGGCCTGACAGACATAGGTTCGTTGCAACAAACTGTGGGAGCGGGCTTGTCCCGCGAAGCGCCGCGCGGGCGGCGCTCGATGTATGCGGCACCACACAACCCAAGCGCACGCTTCGCGAAGCGCCGCCCGCGCGGCGCTCGATATCCTAGGCGCTGAAGATGTAAAGGCAGGCCCGCCTCAACGCACCCCATCCTCCCACATCTGTTTCAGGCCAATTATGTCTGATAGGCCATGGTTGTCAGCCTGGTGGGCCCGGCGCGCTATTTGTGTTGGCGCAGGGCACACCACGATATTCGGTGGTGCCGCCAAAGGCAAACAACCCTGGCCTGACAGACATAGGTTCGTTGCAACAAACTGTGGGAGCGGGCTTGTCCCGCGAAGCGCCGCGCGGGCGGCGCTCGATGTATGCGGCACCACACAACCCAAGCGCACGCTTCGCGAAGCGCCGCCCGCGCGGCGCTCGATATCCTAGGCGCTGAAGATGTAAAGGCAGGCCCGCCTCAACGCACCCCATCCTCCCACATCTGTTTCAGGCCAATTATGTCTGATAGGCCATGGTTGTCAGCCTGGTGGGCCCGGCGCGCTATTTGTGTTGGCGCAGGGCACACCACGATATTCGGTGGTGCCGCCAAAGGCGAACAACCCTGGCCTGACAGACATAGGTTCGTTGCAACAAACTGTGGGAGCGGGCTTGTCCCGCGAAGCGCCGCGCGGGCGGCGCTCGATGTATGCGGCACCACACAACCCAAGCGCACGCTTCGCGAAGCGCCGCCCGCGCGGCGCTCGATATCCTAGGCGCTGAAGATGTAAAGGCAGGCCCGCCTCAACGCACCCCATCCTGACGCAGCGCCGCCGGCTGGAAGTCGCTCTTGCTGGCACTGAAGCCGAAATCGTAGGCCCGCTTCTCCTCGTTCTTCATGCCCAGGGCCAGGTAGCGGCCCGATTGCAGGTCGTAGATCGCCTCCAGGGTGTACCAGGGCACCTGCACGTTGTAGTAATCCTGGGCATGGGCCTCGGACACCCGCCACAGCTGGCCGCGGCCATCGTATTGATCGATCACCGCTGCCTGCCAGGTGTCTTCGTCGATGTAGAAGTCACGCTTGGCGTAGATGTGCCGCTGGCCCGGCTTCAACGTCGCCACCACATGCCAGACGCGACGCAACTCGTAACGGGTCAGGTCCTGGTTGATGTGCCCGGCCTTGAGGATGTCGGCGTACTTCAGGCTGGGCGAGTCGAGCTTGTAGGTGTTCGAAGCGATGTACAGCTCTTTCTTGCCCTCGAGCTTCCAGTCGTAGCGGTCCGGGGCGCCGTTGTACATGTCGAGGTTGTCCGAAGTGCGCAGGCCATCGGCGGCAGTACCCGGCCCGTCATACGACACCTGTGGCGCCTGGCGCACGCGACGCTGGCCGGCGTTGTAGATCCAGGCCTTGCGGGGCTCCTTGACCTGGTCGAGGGTCTCGTGCACCAGCAGCACCGTCCCGGCAAGGCGCGCCGGCGCGGTGACCTTCTGCTTGAAGTAGAACAGCACATTGCCCGGGTCGTTCGGGTCGTAGTCCTTCATCCGGTCACGGAAGACGAACTGGTCCTGGAAGTTCACCAGGCTGTAGGAGCCGTTCTGCTGTGGCGTGGCCTGGGTCACCAGGCGGGTCACGCTGCCGCCGCGGTAACGGGTGATGTGGTTCCAGATCACTTCGACGCCGCTCTTGGGAATCGGGAACGGCACGGCAGTGCGGAAGTTGTTCAAGCCATTACCGCCCTCGACCAGGGTGGTCTTGGTGGCGTTCTCCTTGATGGCGGCGAACACCTCGTCAGGCACGGTAGAGCCACGGTGGGTCTTGTACACCGGGATCTTGTAGGTCTGTGGGTAGCGCTTGAACATCGCCACCTGCCCCGGCGACAGCTTGTCCTTGTACTGCTCGACGTTCTGCGCGGTGATGGTGAACAGCGGCTGCTCGTTGCCGTACGGGTCGGACAAAAACCCCTTGCCATCGACGCTACCGGCAGTCTTCGCCAGGGGCGCCCAGGCGCCGATGCTGCCATCGGCGTTGCCGGCCTTTTCCGCGCCCATCGGCGTCAGGGTGGTGCCGAGCTTGGCCGCCTCGTCGGCGGATACCGCAGCCATGACACTGGTCGCCAGCAGGGACAGGCCCAGTACACCGGCTTGCAGCAGACTTCTGGTCTTGTTCATCTCGTGTCGTCCTGGATCGAAGTTCTTAGAAGTTCACGCCGAAGCTGAGGGCGACGAAGTCGCGGTCATCCACGGTGCTGTACTTGCCGTCGAAGAAGTTGGTGTACGACAGGCTGGCGGTATAGGTGTTCTGGTATTCGGCATCCAGGCCCAGGCTGATCGCCTTGCGCCCTTCCTCGAAGTTGCCGCCCGGCCCCGGCGAGTAGCCATCGACGTCATGCGACCAGGCCACGCTCGGGCGCAGGTTCACCCCGGCGAAGACGTTGTTGTAGTCCCAGATGGCGCGGACGCGGTAGCCCCAGGAGTCGGTGGTGGTGTAGCCGTCGTTCTCGCAGTAGCGCGACACGTTGTTGGCGTCGCTGGTGCCCAGGGTGCTGGTGTTCAGCGCCTCGCACTGGCCGTTTGGCAGCGGGCCGGGGCCGAATACCGGGTCGCGTCCGTAACGGATCTTGCGGGTGCTCTCCAGGCCGCCGACATGAGTCCAGCCGATTTCGCCGACCATGGTCAGGCGCTCGGCGCCCATCACCTGGTCGAAGAAGTGGGTGAAGGTGGTCTGCAGTTGGGTGATTTCCTTGCGCCGGTAGCCAGGCTGGTCTGCACCTGGCGTGCCCTCCAGCACCGACACGTCGGGGTTGAGCGGGGTCAGGCCGGAATACAGGATGTCCGTGGTGTTGATCTGCACCGGTGCGTTGGGGCGGTAGCTGATCTCACCGCTCCAGGCAGTGCCGGTGGGCAAGGTGGTCGAGAAGCTAAGGCCGTAGAGGCGGATGTCCTCTGGGTACTCGACGTAGTAGCTGGAGTTGCCGGCCACCACCAATGGCATCAGCGACGGCATCAGGTTGGCCAGCACCGACGCGGGTACACCAGCGCCAACCAATGCGGCAGCCAGGTTGTTCGGATCGAAATACTGGGCATCGGCGCCATGCCCACTGAAGATCGGCGCGCGGCTGTGATAGTTCATGAAGTAACCGCCGAACTCGGTGTTCAGTGGCTCGAACATGTAGCGCATGGCCACGCCGAACTGGCCGCTGTCCCGGGCATCGCGGTCGGCGCCGCGGCGCACGATCACACCCTCGTCGGGCGAACCCCAGGTCACGTTCTGCGCGCCAAGGGTGCCGAGCACCGGCGCCGACAACGGGCCGAGGGCGCCGCTCAGGGTCGATTGCTTGGCGAGTACCGCCAGGTTGTTGTTGCAACCATCGGCGATCACGTCCGGCTGGGAGAAGAAGGTGCCGCAGTTGTCGACCACCGTCTGGTCCCATTCCAGCTGGTAGAAGCCCTCGACCGACAGGTTGTCGGTGACGCTCTGCGACAGGTAGAACATGTTCACCGGGATCAGGCCTTCCTTGATTTCCGCCCCGGGGCGACGGAAGGCCGAGACATCGATCGGGTTGATGGCGTTGATGCCGCCACCGATGAAGGTGCTTTCACCCCAGCTCACCACCTGCTTGCCCAGGCGCACGGTGCCCGGCAGGTCGGCGATGCTGTAGTTGTGATAGACGAAGGCGTCGAGCAGTTCGGCCCCGGACGACTTGGCGCCTTCCTTGCGGTTGGAGTCGCTGATGTCCTTGAACTCGCGGCCCTCGTCCTTGAGCTCGAAGTCGTACCAGTACTTGCCACGGACGAACACACCGGTGTCGCCGTACTTGAGTTCCAGGTCATGGATGCCCTTGAAGATCTTCGAGAAGGTTTCGCCCTTCTTGAAGTTCAGGTGGCCGTCGTCGGAGGTCTGCGACAGCCCCTTGCCGCCGTTGTTGGCACCGATCAGGTTCTTGTTGGGGTTGGCAGTGGACCAGCTGGCACCGATGGAGAGCGACGAGTCGAACTGCGCCTCGATCTCCCCGATGTTGAAGCTGACGGCAAAAGCAGGACTTGCGAGCGTGGAAGCAAGGCTGACGGCCATGGGCAGCTTGGCCCGGCGCCAGAACAGGTTTGCAGATTTCATCGACGCTACTCCATGTACTTTTTTGTTATGGCAGTGAGTCCTTTCAGAAACGGCCCGTGCGACCGGTGCGCGAGCCTGCGCCCGCAGCGACACGGTTTGCGCGTGTCGCCCTCCCCCATTCCTGAAAATCACCTGGCCCGACTATAGCCAGCAGGCACAGGCGCTTGATCCCTCTAAAGTGTGATTTGCACAGCCACTGCGACACTTGCCGACGCAGGTCGAAACCTGCGCGTGAATAGCGCGAAAGCATGGCGTATTTTTTTCATTTGGCAAGGACAAACCCCTCTATTTCGCGGGTTGCGGAACCTGACCCACAACCCGCACGCCCTTCACAGGGTCGACAGGAATGCGCTGTTGCTGGCCTGCCACTGGGTGATGTCCAGGCGGATACGCTTCTTGTCCAGCTTGCCGACGCTGGTCTTGGGAATTTCAGTAACAACGGCGATCTGGCTGGGAATGGCCCACTTATTGATGTGACCTTCCTCGACATAGGGCTTGAGATGTTCCTTCAGGGCCTTGGCATCCACCGCATGGCCGTCGCGCACCACCAGCAGGGCGAATGGGCGCTCGCCCCACTGCGGGTCGGCCACGCCCACCACCGCCACTTCGCGCACGGCCGGATGTCGGCTGATCAGGTCCTCGAGGTCCAGCGACGATACCCATTCTCCGCCGGTCTTGATCACATCCTTGATGCGGTCGCGGATATCGATGTAGCCCATGCCGTCGAGGGTGGCGACGTCACCGGTGTGCAGCCAGCCGCCCTGCCACAGTTGCTCGCTCTTTTCCGGCTCCTTGAAGTAGCCCATGGTCAGCCACGGCGCCCGCAATACCAGCTCACCCTGGGTTTCGCCGTCAGCCGGGAGGAAATTGCCATCGCCATCGACGATGGCCGCCTCGACCAGCGGCACCGGCACCCCAGCCTTGATCCGATAGGTGACGCGCTCGTCCTCGCCACCGGCTTGCAGTTCGTCGTTCAGGTGCGCGGCCGAGATCAGTGGGCAGGTTTCCGACATGCCATAGGCAGCGGTCAGCTGGATGCCACGGGCCAGAGCCGCCTGGTATAACGAGCGGTTGAGCGCGCTACCGCCGATGATGATCTTCCAGCCGCCGAAGTCTTGGCCCTGGGACGACGGGCAGTTGAGCAGCATCTGCAGGATGGTCGGCACGCAGTGCGAGAACGTAACCCTTTCCTCGCGCCACAGCTTCACCAGCATGTCCGGCTCGTAGCGCCCCGGGTACACCTGTTTCATGCCCAGCATGGTGGCGGCATACGGGATGCCCCAGGCGTGCACGTGGAACATCGGCGTGATGGGCATGTACACGTCGTTGCTGCCCAGCAGCCTGACGCTGTCGATACTGCCGGTGACCGACGCTTCGGCCAGGGTGTGCAGCACCAGCTGGCGATGGGTGAAATACACCCCCTTGGGGTTGCCGGTGGTGCCGGTGGTGTAGAAGGTGGTGGCCACCGAGTCTTCGTCGAAGTCGGGGAAGTCGTAGCGCGGGCTGGCGGCGGCGAGCAGTTGCTCGTACTCGCCGACCAGGTCGGGCAGGTCTGCGCGCTTGCTTTCGCCGTCGGTCAGCAGCACGGTCTTCTGCACCGTGGTCAACTGCCCGGCGATGGCCTGGTAGAGGCCAACGAAGTCGCTGTTGACCAGCACGAAGCGGTCCTCGGCGTGATTCATGGTGTAGAGGATCTGCTCGGGCGAGAGGCGCACGTTGATCGTGTGCACCACGGCGCCGATCATCGGAATGGCGAACATGCACTCCAGGTAGCGATGGCTGTCCCAGTCCATCACCGCCACGGTGTCTCCGGCCTTGACCCCGGCCTCGGTGAGCACGTTGGCCAAGCGGGCGATGCGCTCGTTGAGCTGCGGGTAGGTCAGGCGCAACTGGTCGCGGTAGACGATCTCGCGGGTCTTTTCGTAACGGCTGCCCGACATCAGCAGTCGCTTGATCAACAGTGGAAAGGTGTAGGCGCCCTCGGCGGGCTTGATGATGCGGGTCTGCAGCATGGTTATCCCTTCTTGAACGACGTGCCGGACAAAAGTCTGGATGTACTGTAGACCGCCAATGTGACGGCCAAATCAGCCGAAGGAATGATTTGCTTGCACAAGGTATGAGCGGCAAGCGTTGACGAGTGCCAGCCGCGAGCTAGACACTGCGCTGACAACAATTCACCAAGCCACCGGAGCTTCCCATGCCCACCCCGCGTCGCGCCGTGTTTCTCGATCACCAGTCCCTGGACCTGGGCGATCTCGACCTCTCGCCCCTCAAGCAGCAGTTCGACGAGTTCGAGCTGTTCGCCGCCACCCGTCCCGAGCAGGTGGCCGAGCGCTTGCAGGGCGCTGTCGCGGTGGTCAGCAACAAGGTCGTGCTCGACGCCGAGGTGCTGGCGGCCAACCCGCAGCTCAAGCTGATCCTGGTAGCGGCCACCGGTACCAACAACGTCGACCTGGCTGCCGCCCGCGCCCAAGGCATCACCGTGAGCAATTGCCAGGGCTACGGCACCCCTTCAGTGGCCCAGCACACCCTGGCGCTGCTGCTGGCGCTGGCCACGCGCCTGGTCGACTACAACCAGGCGGTGGCCGCTGGGCAATGGGCCAAGGCGCAACAGTTCTGCCTGCTGGACTTCCCGATCGTCGAGCTGGAGGGCAAGACCCTCGGCCTGCTCGGCCACGGCGAGCTGGGCGGCGCGGTGGCGCGCCTGGCCGAAGCCTTCGGCATGCGCGTGCTGAGCGGGCAAATCCCTGGCCGCCCGGCCCGTGACGACCGCCTGCCATTGGACGAACTGCTGCCGCAGATCGACGCTCTGACCCTGCACTGCCCCTTGAACGAACACACCCGGCACATGATCGGCAGCCGCGAACTGGCCCTGCTCAAGCCCGGCGCTCTGGTGGTGAATACCGCCCGAGGCGGCCTGATCGACGAGCAGGCCCTGGCTGACGCCCTGCGCAGCGGCCATTTGGGTGGCGCCGCCACCGACGTGCTCAGCGTCGAGCCACCGGTCGCCGGCAACCCACTGCTGGCCAGCGACATCCCGCGCCTGCTGATCACCCCGCACAGCGCCTGGGGCGCGGTAGAGGCCCGCCAGCGCATCGTCGGCCAGCTCGGCGAGAATGCCCAGGCGTTCTTCGCGGGTCAGCCCCGCCGCGTGGTCAGCTGAGCCCAGCGACGGCCTCTGCTACACTGCGCGACTTTTTCCAGGAGGCGTCGTCCATGGACCCGCGCAGTGAAGTGTTGCTCCGCCAGGCGGACCTGTTCCAGGGTCCGCTGCTGCTCGCCGGCGCCCCCGCCGACGGCCTGCTCGGGCAGTTGCCGCAGGCCCAGGCGTGGGTCTGGCATGCCGGTGACCAGGCCATGCTCGACAGCCGTTTCGCCGGTCGCAGCCACTTTGGCGTCGAGGCGCCGGCAGTGGCCTTCGACGCCGCCGTGCTGTTCCTGCCCAAGTCGCGTGACCTGGCCGCCTACCTGATCAACGCCCTGGCTTCGCGCCTGGGTGGACGCGAGCTCTACCTGGTCGGCGAAAAACGCGGTGGCATCGAGGGCGCGGCGAAGCAACTGCAAGCCCTGGGCAAGCCACGCAAGCTCGACAGTGCCCGCCATTGCCAGTTGTGGCAGGTGACGGTAGAGCACACCCCTGAAGCCAAGCCACTGGAAAGCCTGGCCGAACGCTTCGAGCTGGACCTCGAAGATGGCCCGTTGCAGGTGGTCAGCCTGCCCGGCGTATTCAGCCACGGCCGCCTCGATCGCGGCAGCGCGCTGCTGCTCAAGCACCTCGACGAGCTGCCGGTCGGCCATGTACTGGACTTCGGCTGCGGCGCCGGGTTGCTCGGCGCCACGGTCAAGCGACGTTATCCCCAGAGCCGGGTCACCCTGCTGGACGTGGACGCCTTCGCCGTGGCCGCGAGCCGCCTGACCTTGGCCGCCAATGGCCTGGAAGGCGAGGTCATCAGCGGTGACGGCATCGATGCCGCACCTGATGACCTGAGCCTGATCCTGAGCAATCCGCCGTTCCATACCGGGGTCCACACCAACTACCAGGCTTCGGAAAACCTGCTGAAAAAATCTGGCCAACATCTGCGAAAAGGTGGCGAAATGCGCCTGGTCGCCAACAGCTTCCTACGCTATCAACCGTTGATCGAAGGCGCCCTGGGCAACTGCCAGACACGCGCCGAAGCCGATGGCTTTCGCATCTACCGAGCCACACGTGGATAAGGTCAGGCTCTTCACGGATTGGCGGGGGAGATTGGCTTGGCATTGAGATTGGGAACGGTCCATTTTGTGTAGCGGCGCTACTGGCCCCTGCCGCCTTTACGGCGGCCTACTTTTTTCTTGGAAAAAGTAGGCAAAACCGCTCGCTCCTGCATCCGGCCCTCCGCTGCGCTACGGGTCCCCTCGCTACGGCGCCTTCCGGGCCTGCGCGGCCTACGACTTGCTCCGCAAGTCTACATCTCGCGCCTTCGGCTACGCCGAAGGGTGCTGCGCACCTGGCCCTACAGGCGCCTACGCTCGGCCTCCTGACGTCGCGAAGTTAGCGGCGGCGCCTGCACTGGCGTTATCTTCGAAAGAGACACCGCGCTATCTGCTACAACACAAAGCGATAGGTAAACCGCGAGAGCGCAGCGATTCGCCTGCCGTTGCTCTGGCTGTTGATCTTGATCTTGATCTACCCGCGACCTCAGGAGGCCGAGCGTAGGCGGCTGGAGGGCCAGGTGCGCAGCACCCTTCGGCGTAGCCGAAGGCGCGAGACGTAGACTTGCGGAGCAAGTCGTAGGCCGCGCGGGCCCGCAAGCCGCCGAAGCGAGGGAACCCCGAAGCGCAGCGTAGGGGCCGTATGTGGGAGCAAGCGGTTTTGCGCTCCTTTGTCCAAGAACAAAGGAGCCCGCCGTAAAGGCGGAAGGGGCCAGTAGCGCCGCTACATCCCTCGGATCAGCCCCCAAGCCCAAGCCCAATCCCAAACTCCAACCCCCCCCGCTATTCCATGAAGGACCTAAAATCAGGGCTTGCCGAAATCGATTCGACTAGGCAGAATCCGCTCCGTCCTAGGGGAGTAGTCTCCCGCGAGCCCCCAGCTCGCCCGGTACGCGTCAACATACTTGGCCCACAGGCCATGGCGCGTGCGACCCGAGGTCCGCGCAGACGGACCCAGGGTTTGACAAGACCTATGACACGCACACCTTACCCGGGGCGGGGAGGTCGTACGTGTCATAGCCGTGTCGACCCGCCCCCGTAGGAAACCTGATGCTGGAATCTCTGCTCGTCCCCACCGCAATCGTCGCCCTCGCTGAAATCGGCGACAAGACGCAATTGCTCGCGCTCATCCTCGCTGCCCGCTTCCGCAAGCCTTGGCCGATCATTGCCGGCATCATCGCCGCCACCCTGGCCAACCACGCCGCAGCCGGTGCCGTAGGCGCTTGGGTCAGTGGATTCTTCACCGAAACGATGCTGCACTGGATCCTCGCCGCGAGCTTCACCGCCACCGCGCTGTGGACCCTGGTGCCGGACAAGATGGACGACGACGAGAACCCGGCACGCCGCTTCGGTCCGTTCCTGACCACGCTGATCGCCTTCTTCCTCGCCGAAATCGGTGACAAGACCCAGGTCGCCACGGTGATGCTGGCCGCCCAATACCCGCACCTGATCATGGTCATCATCGGCACCACCCTGGGCATGCTGATCGCCAACGTACCCGTGGTCCTGGCCGGTAATTTCGCCGCCGACAAACTGCCGCTGGCACTGATCCGCCGCCTGGCCGCCGCTGCCTTCTTCGTGCTGGCGATCGTCGCCGTGTACTCGGCGATGAAGGCCAGTGGCTGGGTCGGCTGACGACCGACACAGGGCTGCCTGGCAGCCCTGTTCCGGTGCTAGAGTGCCTTGCTCATGCCAAGGAGCCACAAGGAGCAACCTATGGAGCTACACATGCGTGCGATCCTCCCTTTGCTGCTGGCGCTCAGCCTGCCCGCCGTCGCTGCTCCGCTGCACGGCCAGTTCCTGCCTCCGGACGACCAGTCGCTGCGCCAGGAAGCGCCGACCGGCCAGCAACTGCTGCAGGTCACCGACTACTCGGTGGTGGTCGGCGCCCAGCGCCCGTCCGACCAGCAGCCCATCCCGATCACCTCGTCGCTGCAGATGCGTCTGAAGGGCAAGCCGCTGAGCAAGGGCGCGACCATCAGCCAGGTGCTGCTGACCTTCGACGGCGAAGCCGGCAAGAGCCTGAAGAAGCCGGTGTACGACGAGCAGACCCGCACCCTGAGCCTGAACTACCCGGTGAGCGACTACCGGGTGATCATGGACCTGCTGCGCAACGAGACCCTGTACGTGCAGTTCCTGACCTACGCCAATGGCCATGTCTGGGCTGACCTGCACACCGGCACCGTACGTACGCGTTGAGGCGCGCCACTCCAGGGGGGTACACTGCCGGCCTTCGAAATTCCGTGATGGTCCAGTTGGAGCCGGCAATGCGCAAAGACAAGAAGCAGGTGATTGGTGACGAGATCAGCGATGACTACGTCAAGACGTTCCTTCAGTTCGAACCGGCCGATGGCGTGACCTCGCCGTCGCTGCACAAGCTGGTCAAGGCCTACCGCGGCCTGCGCGTCGACGACTTCGAGCGCTTCGTCGGCTTCTTCGTCGAAGCAGGCTTCGACCTGGACGGCAAGGACGAGCATGGCAAGACCTTCGTGCAACTGATCGAAGACCAGCGCAACGCGCCGGAGTACATAGAGATCATCGCCAACGCCCGCGGCTGATCGGTCGTCTGTACTGGCCTCTTCGCGGCGGTTCGGCGCGAAGAGGCCAGTACAGACAACCAATGCCACAAAAAAACGCCCCGAGGGGCGTTTTTTTCGTTCAGGCAAGCTTAGGCGTAATGCTTGGCCGGGCTGTTTTCCACCAGCTCCAGCGCCACGTCGTTGTCGGCACTGATCTTGTGGTACAGCGCCGCATCGGTCGCCAGGGTCTTCTCACGCGCCGGGAAGATTTCCTTGAGCTTGGCAGCCCAGGCGCCCTTTGCCTGCTCGGGGAAGCAGCGCTCGATCAGCTCGAGCATGATCGACACGGTCACCGAAGCGCCTGGCGAGGCGCCAAGCAATGCCGCCAGACTGCCGTCCTCGGCCGAGACCAGCTCGGTACCGAACTGCAGGATGCCGCCCTTCTTCGGGTCCTTCTTGATGATCTGCACGCGCTGGCCGGCCACTTCCAGGCGCCAGTCCTCGGCCTTTGCCTGCGGATAGAAGCGACGCAGCGACTCCAGGCGTTGCTCCATGGACTGCATCACTTCGCTGACCAGGTACTTGGTCAGGTCCATGTTGTCGCGCGCCACGGCCAGCATCGGGCCGATGTTGCCCATGCGCACCGACAGCGGCAGGTCCATGAACGAACCATGCTTGAGGAACTTGGTGGTGAAGCCTGCGTACGGCCCGAACAGCAGCGATTTCTTGCCATCGACCACACGGGTGTCGAGGTGCGGCACCGACATGGGCGGCGCACCGACCGCGGCCTGGCTGTAGACCTTGGCCTGGTGCTGCTTGACGATTTCCGGGTTGTCGCAACGCAGCCATTGGCCGCTGACCGGGAATCCGCCAAAACCCTTGCTCTCCGGGATGCCCGACAGCTGCAGCAGCGGCAGGGCCGCGCCACCGGCGCCGAGGAACACGAAACGGGCGTCGACTTCACGGCTGCCGCCGCTGTTGACGTCCTTGATGCTGACGGTCCAGCCACTGCCGTTACGACGCAGGCCGACGACCTTCTTGCTGTACTTGACCTGGGCGTCGGGCGCGTCACCCAGCAGCTTGAGCAGCTTGTTGGTCAAGGCGCCGAAGTTGACGTCGGTGCCCTTGAGCACGCGGGTGGCGGCAATGCGCTGGTCAGCAGGTCGCCCCGGCATCATCAGCGGCATCCAGTCCTTCATCACGGCCTGGTCTTCGGTGTATTCCATCTCGGCGAAGGCATGGTGCTGCTTGAGCAACTCGTAGCGCTTCTTGAGGAAGCCGATACCTTTCTCACCCTCGACATAGCTCAGGTGCGGGACCGGATTGATGAAGGCACGGGCCGAGCCGAAATTGCCTTTCTTGCTCAGGTAGGCCCAGAACTGGCGCGAGACCTCGAACTGGGTATTGATGTGCACGGCCTTCTTGATGTCGATGCTGCCATCGGCGGCCTGGGGCGTGTAGTTCAGCTCGCACAGGCCGGCGTGGCCGGTACCTGCGTTGTTCCAGGGGTTGGAGCTTTCCGCGGCCCCGGAGTCCATCGCCTCGACGACCTCCAGCTTGAGGGTCGGGTCGAGCTCCTTGAGCAGTACGGCCAGGGTGGCACTCATGATGCCCGCGCCTACCAATACCACATCAACCGATTCGTTCTGCGCCATTTAACGCGTCTCCACAATCTACAGCTACCTAATTGACAGCATAGGACCACTGGGGTCACCAGGAATCGCCATGTCCGACTCTTCGCAGTTCTTGCAACTTCCGCGGACACCGCCAACCAGTCTTCGGGTTCAGGTATTGAACGCCGTTTGCCACGGGTGCGGCAATTCGACTTATGGTCGAGGGTCCCTGCGTGCGTTAAGGGAACGGTTCAGCCACCCATCCGCGATGAGCGATCTTGCCGCCTGTTCAGGGCTGTTCGGGACACATCTGCCGCTTTTACACATGCCAGACTGTTCATTGCTCGCCACACTCTCGTGAAGTTGTGAAAAACCGTTTTTTCACGCTCTTTTGGAGTCGTGAACCTCAAAAGGGGACTGCGCGATGGCAACCCACAGGTTCATGCAGTGCGAAGGGCCGGAAAAGCAGGCACGACAGCCGATGCAAGACCTGAGTGGAAGGCTCTCTGTGGGCGAAGCGGTAAAGGTGCCGGGGTCAAGCGGCGAATGCGGGGCCCGATCAGGAGACGTCCTTATAATCGGGGGGAGATTATAACGATGTCGCGGACAGAAAGGTCGGAAATCGTGGTTTTTATTGCAGCGTTTGTCCGTTTATCGGACTGCGCCCCTGCATGCGGCGTTGTGCCCGGTTGCAAAAACCCGCCGCAGAGGCTCTTCGCGACCGATGACTGGGCCGCGTGAGCCTAGGTATACTGTGCGCCTTTGCCGTCTTTTCTGGAGAAACGCGCATGTTGCAACGTCTGTTGTTCAGTGTGCTCGCCGTGGCCAGCCTCAGCCTGGTCGGTTGTGCCCACAGCCCGCAACAACTCAGCCCGCAACCCCAACTCACCGCTCAGCTCGCTCCGGTCGGCCACGGCCAGCCGGTGGTGGTGCGCGTGGTCGATGGCCGGGCCTCGCAATCGCTGGGCACTCGCGGTGGCATGTACCCCGAGACCAGCACCATCAGCGTCAGCGGCAACGACGTGGTGCCCAAACTGCAGGCCCAGGCCGAAGCCGCCGTGCGCCTGCTGGGCTTCACTCCGACGCCCAACGCCGGCAACGCCCCGCAGCTGACCGTGACCCTGGCCGAACTCAAGTACCAGTCGCCCAAGGACAACCTGTACGTGACCGAAGCCACCATCGGTGCCACCTTCCGCGCCGACGTGTCCAACGCCAGCCGCCGCTACAGCGGCCGTTATGGCGCTTCGCTGGACCAGCGCTTCGGCATGGCACCGAACCAGGAAACCAACACCAAGTTGGTGAGCGACGTGCTCAGCGACGCCCTCACCCGCCTGTTCAAGGATCCGACCATCGGCCAGGTCCTGGCCGAGTAAGCGCTTCCTTTCAAGGCCAGAAGCCCGCTGCCGGGTACCCGGCAGCGGGCTTTTTCTTGCGCGGCAATCCAGGCCTAGGCCGCTTCTATATGGAAGTCGAGCAAGCTGACACCGGTACCGGCATCCACCTCGGGCAGGTCGTCGTGGGCATGCCCACCCAGCGCGCAATAGACCAGCCAATGGCGGTCCTGGACATTGATGGCGAAACCGTCGATCAACGCCTGCTGCTCGTCGCTCTGGGCGATGAGGTAGAGGCGGTCCTGGTTTTCGGCGTGCAGCATGACTAGCTCCGTCTGGTCGAAAGGCCGACAGGGTGGCCTGTTCTGATGACGAGCGTGTGACAGATGAAATTAGATGACAGTTGGTCGCCAAGCCTGAGCGCGGTCGTAGGCTTTGGGTAGAATGCCAGCCTTCCGATGTTCCGACCGAGGTTGCTCGATGTCCTTGCACGTGCTCTGGGGGTTCCTGGCTGCCCACCCGACCAAGCTGATCAATCTGCTGGCGTTGCTGCTGACCTGCCCAGGCGGGTTGCTGCTGCAGAACGCCCGGCGCCGCGAGGCCGTCGCCCGTGAACACCTGGCGGTGGACGAAGGCACGGTAGATACCTTCGACCAGCGCGTGCCCCGCTACTACTACATTCTCGGTTTCTCGTGCCTGGCCATGGCGCTGCTGCTGTCCTGGTTCAGCACCTGGATCTGACCTGCAGGGCCGCGTTGCGGCCCTCTGGGGTCAGGCCACCGGCGCCTGCTGCTTGACCTGGTACTGGTTGCGCACCGGGGTCGCGTATTGCAGCACCAGATACGGCCGCTGTTCTTCCGGGCAGGCGTCCAGGCGGCGCTGCCACTCTTCCCTGGCCTTGGCCAGTTCTTCGCCTGGGAACACCTTCTCGGCGCTCGGCACCTGCAGCGCCTCGTCTTTCTCGTCCCACATCGCGTAGGCTAGGTAATGCACCGGGAACAGCCGGTAGCCACCGAGAATCTGCCGGTCGATTTCTTGCGCCAGCTGCTTGGTGTCCTCGTAGTACTCGGTCACCGGCGGCGCGAAGTTGATGTGCACCCGGCCCTTGTAGCCGGTGATGCCCTTGGCGATGCTGTTGTCGTCCTCGCCCGGCGCCTTCTTGTAGGTGCCGGTGGTGGCGCGGATGTACAGCTCGCGAGCCTTGGCCTGGTCGCAGGGGTCGTATTCGTAGCTGATCGACACCGGAATCAGGTTCAGGCCCTGGATCACCGCGCCGAACGCCTCGTCCTTGCGGCTCATGTGGAACATCTTGAGGATCGCCGAATCGGTGCGATCGTCACCGTCCTTGGCCCGGCCTTCGGCCTGGGCGATCCAGATCGACACGCAATCGTTGCGGATCGAATGATTGATGTAGGCCGACAGCAGTTGGTAGGCGGCGAGTTTCTCGCGCCGGCCACTGATCGAGCGGTGCACGATGAAGCTCTTGTTCAGGCGCATCATGTCGCTGACGAAGGGCTTTTGCAGCAGGTTGTCGCCAATGGCGATACGTGGCGTCGGCAGGCCGGCGTGGTACACGGCGTAATTGACGAACGCCGGGTCCATGACGATGTCGCGGTGGTTGGCCAGGAACAGGTAGGCCGTGCCCGACTTGAGCTGTTCGACGCCCGAATAGGTGACCCCGTCGGTGGCGCGATCGATGGTCCGGTCGACGTAGTACTCGACCTTGTCCTGCAGGGTCGCGACGCAGGTGACGTCGGCGAACTCTTTGCGCAGGCGACGGGCGATCAGCGGCTTGAGCAGCCAGCCGAACGAACCCGCTGCACGCGGGAAGCGGAAGTGGGTGAGGATATCGAGGAATGCCGGGTCGCTGAGCAGGCGCGCCAGAACGGCAGGGACCTCAGCGTCGTCGTACGGTCGGATGGCATCGAATTCGCCCATCATGCTCTCTTGTTGGAAACGGCTAGGGTAATAAATCAGGGAGGGGCCCAAGAAACGGCTCGGACACGCACAGGCCCTGTAGACAGATCGGCAATTATACGCACAAGTCAGCGCGGAGGCCGCGATGCTGGAAACCGACTTCTATGATTGTCCTTATTGTGGCGAACGCGTGGAAACCACGATCGACCTTTCCGGCGGCGACCAGGTGTACATCGAGGACTGCCAGGTATGTTGTCGACCCGTGGTATTCATCCTGCAGGTGCACGGTGACGAATGGATGCTCGATGTCAGACGCGAGGACGATGCCTGATGCGCAGGATCTACGAACCGGAAAACCTGCTGGAGGCGCAGATGCTGATCGGCATGCTCGCCAGCGAAGGGGTCGAGGTACACCTGATCGGGCGCGACCTGATCGGCGGCGTCGGCGAACTACCGCTGCACGGCCTGCTTGGCCTGGCCGTGCCGGACGAGCAGGCCGACTACGCACGGCAGCTGATCGATGCGTACAATGATGCCCTGCCGCTTGCCGGCGACGAACCGGAGCACGTTCCCGGTACCTTGATCTGCTAGGTTTTCAATTCGCCCATGTGTGGACGCTACGCCCTGTTTCGCTGGCCCCAGGCCCTGGCTACCCTGCCAGGTTTCCCGCAGGGCCAGCCTGCGCAATGGAACATCTCGCCCGGCGCCTCGGTGCTGATCCAACGCCAGATCGATGGCCAGGCGCAACTGGCCAGGGCGCGCTGGGGGCTGACCCCGGCCTGGCTCACCGACCTGTCCCGCACGCCAGCCCATGCGCGGGCCGAAACCCTGGCTGAGCAGCCGATGTTCCGCGAGGCACTGCGCCAGCGCCGCTGCCTGATGCCGGCCAACGGCTTCTACGAATGGCGCGGCACGGTGCGCAAGCGCCCGTACTGGCTGACCCCTGGAGAGGGTTCGGCGCTGTACTTCGCTGCGGTGTGGGAGGCCTACCCGGTGCAGGACCAGGTCTGGCTGAGCTGCGCGGTGGTCACCCAGGCGGCCATGAACCAGCGCCGCCCGCTGATCCTCGATGAAGCCGGACAAGCGGCGTGGCTGGACCCGGACACCCCGCTGGCGCGCCTGCACGAACTGCTCGCGAGCCCGCCGGCAACCCTGCGCGAGCGGGCCCTGGCGCATTTCGTCAACGACCCGAAGCTGGATGCGCCGGAGTGCCTGACGCCGGCCTGAAGCCTCGCGTCGCCCTGCCGATATAAATCTTCTGTGCGGCTATAGCCGCCCTGGGCGGACTGCGCCTAGGATACCGCCATGCAAAAAAGGGAGTGTTTTTCATGCGTAAGTCATTTGTTGTCAGCGTCCTGAGCGCCAGCATCCTGCTGGCCGGCTGCCAGGCGGTGAACACCACCAGCGGCGGCGCCGTCGGGGTCGAACGCAAGCAGTACATGTTCAGCATGCTTTCGACCGATGAGGTCAACCAGATGTATGCCCAGTCATACACCGAAACCCTCGGCGAGGCGAAAACCAAGGGCGTACTGGACAAGTCCAGCAGCGATGCCAAGCGCGTGCAGGCTATCGCCACGCGGCTGATCGCCCAGGCACCGCAGTTTCGCCCGGATGCCGCGCAGTGGAACTGGGAAGTCAACGTCATCAAGAGCGACGAGCTCAACGCCAACTGCGGCCCTGGCGGCAAGATCATCGTCTACACCGGCCTGATCGACCAGCTCAAGCTGACCGACGCCGAGATCGCAGCAGTGGTCGGCCACGAGATCGCCCACGCCCTGCGCGAGCACAGCCGCGAGGCGATGTCCAAGGCCTATGGCGTGGCGATGGCCCGCCAGGGTGCTGGCGCCCTGCTTGGGCTGGGGGATGACACCCTGGGCCTGGCGGACCAGGTGGTGAACTACGCCATGACCCTGCCCAACAGCCGCTCCAACGAGAACGAAGCAGACCTGATCGGCCTGGAACTGTCGGCCCGCGCAGGCTACGACCCGAACGCCGCCATCACCCTGTGGAACAAGATGAGCGCAGCGTCCGAGGGTGCACCGCCTGAGTTCATGAGCACCCACCCGGCATCAAGCAGCCGGATCGCCTCGCTGCAGGCGGCCATCCCGAAAGTGATGCCCCTGTATCAGGCAGCCAAGAAGTAACTCCCGCCCCCTGGTTGTCAGCCTGCTTGCTCACAACGCAGGCAGGCTGACGACAGCCACTACCGCGGTTACAGCCCCTTGACGGCGAAGATGCCGTTGGCGTTGCGCCAGTAGCCCTTGTAGTCCATGCCATAGCCGAAAATGTAGCGGTCGACGCACGGCAGGCCCATGTAGCTGGCCTTGAGGTCGGGGCTGGCCTTGCGGTCGTGGTCCTTGTCGATCAGCACCGCGGTATGCACGGCACGCGCGCCGGCGTGCTTGCAGAAATCGATGATGGCGCTGAGGGTGTGGCCCTCGTCGAGGATGTCGTCGACGATCAGCACGTCACGGTCGATGAACGACACTTCCGGCTTGGCCTTCCAGAACAACTCACCGCCGCTGGTCT
This sequence comes from Pseudomonas putida, assembly GCF_005080685.1. Lineage (NCBI taxonomy): Bacteria > Pseudomonadati > Pseudomonadota > Gammaproteobacteria > Pseudomonadales > Pseudomonadaceae > Pseudomonas > Pseudomonas putida. The sequence goes on from NZ_CP039371.1 coordinate 5,645,566, forward strand.
GGTTGCGGTAGCGGGTGGCGTGCAGGTACGAGGCCTCCAGCGGGAACTGCAGGTGGGTCAGCAGCTTGCCGGCGAAGATCAGGCCACCGTTCATCACGCAGAAGACCACCGGGTTCTTGTCGTGCAGGTCTTCGCTGATCTGCGCGCCGACCTTGGCGATGGCGGCCTCGACCTCGGCTTCGGTGTACAGGCAGTCTGCTTCACGCATGACTTGGCGGATATGCTCGAGATCGGCGGACATGGCGCTCTCCGGGGGTGCATTTTGGAAAAGCGGGCAAAGGTACGCATCCGCTCGTCACAGATCAAGCATTTATGGACTAACGTCCAGAATGACGCACGACAGCACAGGCTGAATAGATTAATCTAGCGCGGTTTTTTTGCCCGCCTTTCGGAGCCCCCTATGCCCACTCGTGAAATCCGCCACCCGCTGATCCGCCACAAGCTCGGCCTGATGCGCCGTGCCGACATCAGCACCAAGAATTTTCGCGAACTCGCCCAGGAAGTCGGCGCGCTCCTGACCTACGAAGCCACCCAGGACCTGCCGCTGGAAACCTATGAAATCGACGGCTGGAGCGGCAAGGTCCAGGTCGAGAAGATCGCCGGCAAGAAGATCACCGTGGTACCGATCCTGCGCGCCGGCATCGGCATGCTCGACGGCGTGCTCAGCCTGATCCCGGGCGCCAAGGTCAGCGCCGTGGGCGTTGCGCGTAACGAGGAAACCCTTGAGGCGCACACCTACCTGGAAAAACTGGCCCCCGACATCAACCAGCGCCTGGCCCTGATCATCGACCCGATGCTGGCCACCGGCAACTCGATGGTCGCCACCATCGACCTGCTGAAAAAGGCCGGCTGCAAGGAAATACGCGCCATGGTGCTGGTCGCCGCGCCCGAAGGTATCGCCACCGTCGAGAAATCCCACCCCGACGTGAGCATCTATACCGCTTCGATCGACCAGGGGCTCAACGAAGACAGCTACATCGTCCCAGGCCTGGGCGATGCCGGCGACAAGATCTTCGGCACCAAGCAGAAGGACGCCTGACCATGCAGGACGGCTTCAACGACCCGCTCTGGCGCCAGGTCGTTTCGGGCGCGCAGATGCTCTTCGTGGCATTCGGCGCCTTGGTGCTGATGCCGCTGATCACCGGCCTCGATCCTAACGTGGCACTGTTCACGGCCGGCATCGGCACCTTGCTGTTCCAGCTGGTCACCGGCCGTCAGGTACCGGTGTTCCTGGCCTCAAGCTTCGCCTTCATCACCCCGATCATCCTCGCCAAAGGCCAGTTCGGCCTGGCCGAGACCATGGGCGGGGTCATGGCCGCAGGTTTCGTGTACACCTTCATGGGCCTGATGGTGAAGATCAAGGGCACCGGTTTCATCGACCGCATGCTGCCGCCGGTGGTGATCGGCCCGGTGATCATCTCGATCGGCCTGGCCATGGCCCCCATCGCTGCCAACATGGCGATGGGCAAGGCCGGTGACGGCAGCGTGCTGTTGCCGTACAAGACCGCCATGCTGATCTCCATGCCGGCCCTGCTGACCACGCTGATCGTCGCGGTGTTCGGCAAGGGCATCTTCCGCCTGGTACCGATCATCGCCGGCGTACTGGTCGGCTTTGCCTTGTCGTTCGCCTTTGGCGTGGTCGACACCGCCAAGATCGCCGCCGCGCCCTGGCTGGAAATTCCCAACTTCACCGCCCCGGCGTTCAACTGGCAGGCCATCCTGTTCATCGTCCCGGTGGCACTGGCGCCGGCCATCGAACACATCGGTGGCGTCATCGCCGTGGGCAGCGTGACCGGTCGCGACTACCTGAAAAAACCCGGCCTGCACCGCACCCTGCTCGGTGACGGCCTGGCCACCACTGCCGCCGGCCTGTTCGGCGGCCCGCCCAACACCACCTATGCCGAAGTGACCGGCGCGGTGATGCTGACCAAGAACTACAACCCGAAGATCATGACCTGGGCGGCGGTCTTCGCCATTACCCTGGCCTTCATCGGCAAGTTCGGCGCGCTGCTGCAGAGCATCCCGGTACCGGTGATGGGCGGCATCCTCTGCCTGCTGTTCGGCTCGATTGCTGCGGTGGGCATGAACACCATGATCCGCCACAAGATCGACCTGGCCGAAGCGCGCAACCTGGTGATCGTCTCGGTGACGCTGGTGTTCGGTATCGGTGGCGTGTTGATCGGCAGCGGTGACGGCCCGGATGACTGGGGCCTGAAAGGCATCGCCCTGTGCGCCGTGGTAGCGATCGCACTGAACCTGATCCTGCCTGGCAACGACGGCTGGAAGCACAAGAAGCTGGATGATCGGCAGTCTTGAGATCTTGGGGCTGCTTCGCAGCCCTTTCGCGACACAAGGCCGCTCCTACAGGGGACTGCGATCTCCTTGTAGGAGCGGCCTTGTGTCGCGAAAGGGCCGCAAAGCGGCCCCAGCTATTCAGGCTTTTTCGCACATCCCCGCCAACACCTTCACCCACTGCGGATGATCGTTCAGGCACGGCACCAGCACCAACTCCTCGCCCCCCGCCTCGACGAACTGCTCGCTGCCGCGCATGCCGATCTCTTCCAGGGTTTCGATACAATCGGCGACGAACGCCGGGCACATCACCAGCAGCTTCTTCACCCCGGCCTTGGCCAGCTCATCCAAACGCGTCTCGGTATAGGGCTCGATCCACTTGGCCCGCCCCAGGCGCGACTGGAACGACACCGACCATTTGCCATCGGCGATACCCATCCTGGTGGCGAACGCCCGGGCGGTGGCCAGGCACTGGCCGCGATAGCACACCGCACGCATCTCGGCGCTGGCATCCTGGCAGCAGTCGGCCGCCTGGAAATCGTGATTGCCGGTAGGGTCGAGCTTCTTCAGGTGCCGCTCCGGCAAGCCATGGAAACTCAACAGCAGGTGGTCGTAGTCCTGTTGCAGGTAGGGCTCGGCGCTGGCGGCCAGGGCCTCGATGTAGTCGGGGTGCTCGTAGAACGGCTGCAATACCCGCAGCTCCAGCGACAACTGGCGCTCGTCCAGGGTCTGGCGCGCCAGCTCCACCACGGTGGTCACGGTACTGTCGGCAAATTGCGGGTACAGCGGCGCCAGGGTGACCTTGCGCACGCCTTGGGCGGCCAGGCGCGCCAGCACCTCGGGCAAGGCCGGCTGGCCGTAACGCATGGCGATTTCCACAGGACCATGGGGCCAGTGCTCGACCATCGCCGCCTGCAGGCGACGGGTCAACACCACCAGCGGGGAGCCCTCGTCCCACCAGATCGAGGCATAGGCATGGGCCGACTGCTCGGGGCGCTTGATCAGGATCAGCGACACCAGCAGCCGCCGCACCGGCCATGGCAGGTCGATGACGTAGGGGTCCATGAGGAACTGATTGAGGTAGCGGCGCACATCGGCAACCGAGGTCGAAGCAGGGGAACCCAGGTTGACCAGCAGCAGGGCGTGATCGGTCATGCAGCGTCCTATGTCAGAGGCGGCTGGACAGATCGTCCAGGGCCGATTGCAGATCGTTGAAGCGGAAAGTGAAACCTGCCGCCAGCAGGCGCACCGGGCGCGCCCGCTGACCGCCGAGCAACAGGGTCGACAGCTCGCCCAGCCCGGCCTTCAGCAGCACGCCCGGCATCGGCATGAAAGCCGGTCGGTGCAAGGCGCGGCCCAGACGCTTGGCGAACTCGCGATTGCGCACCGGCTCCGGTGCGCAGGCATTATAAGGACCGCTGGTGTCGTTGTGCTGCAAGAGAAAATCTATCAAGGCGACCTGATCGTCTATATGGACCCAGGGCATCCACTGCCGCCCATCGCCCAAGGGGCCACCCAGTCCGAGTTTGAACGGCAAGCGCAGGCGCGACAAAAAGCCGCCGTCGCTGGCCAGTACCAAGCCAGTGCGTACCAGTACCACACGCATGCCCATGGCTTGCGCACGCTGGGCGGTTTCCTCCCAGGCGATGCATAACTGGCTGGCGAAGTCCTCGCGTACCGGTGGCGATGCTTCGCTCAGTTCGCGCTCGCCACCATCGCCATACCACCCCACCGCAGAACCGGAAATCAGCACGCCTGGGCGCTGCTCGCGGCTGCCAAGCCATTCCAGCAAGCGCTCGGTCAACGCCACCCGGCTCGCCCACAGCAGGTTGCGCCGGGCCGCGGTCCAGGGCCGATCGGCAATCGGCGCGCCGGCCAGATTGACGACCGCAGCCACCGCGTCGTCGGCGCCGATGTCCTCCAGCCGGGCAATCCCGCGCACGCCGCTGCCGCACAAGCGGGGACCTGCTCGGGGCGCCGGCTCCATACCGTCAGCCGGTGGCCCCGGGCGAGCCAGAACTGGCACAGGTGCTGGCCGATCAAGCCGGTACCGCCCGTCAGCAATATATGCATGGCTGTGTCCTCGCAGAGTGCGGCCATGGTCTATTTTTAAGATCAAGGCACTTTTCTAGACCGAACGCTCTCGGATAAGGATAGGACATAGGCCAACCTGTCCTATGAAGCGGAATAACCTTATACAAACTTTGAGCATTGTACAGGTTTAACTGAAAGCGTAGTCTGCGTAAAGCAAAGGTTCGAAGAGGCCATCATGACAGTACCTATTGCCATCATCGGTGCCGGTATCGCCGGCCTGTCCGCAGCCCAGGCCTTGCAGAAGGCCGGGCAATCCGTTCACTTGTTCGACAAAGGCCACGGCAGTGGCGGGCGCATGGCCAGCAAGCGCAGCGAGGCCGGCGCACTCGACCTCGGTGCCCAGTACTTCACCGCGCGCGACCGACGTTTCGTCGAGCAGGTGCAACAGTGGGTCGCCGCCGGTTGGGCCGAGCAGTGGAAGCCGCAGTTGTACAACTACCGCGACGGCGAACTGACCCCTCCCCCGACGAACAGACCCGCTGGGTCGGCGTGCCGCGCATGAGCGCAATCACCCGCGGCCTGCTCAAGGATGTCACGGTGAACTTCGGCTGTCGCATCGCCGAGGTCTTCCGCGGCAAGCAGTACTGGCACCTGCAGGACACCGAAGGCTGCAGCCATGGCCCCTACAGCCGCGTGGTGATTGCCGTTCCGGCGCCGCAGGCCACGCCACTGCTGGCCGCTACGCCAAAACTCGCGGCAGTGGCCGCCGGCGTGCAGATGGAGCCCACCTGGGCCATTGCCCTGGCCTTCCAGACTCCCCTGGACACGCCCATGCAGGGTTGCTTCGTCCAGGACAACCCGCTCGACTGGCTGGCCCGCAATCGCAGCAAACCCGGGCGCGACGAACATCTCGACACCTGGGTGCTGCACGCCACCTCGACCTGGAGCAAGCAACACATCGACTTGTCCAAGGAGCAAGTGATCGAGCAACTCTGGGGTGAGTTCGCCGAGCTGGTCGGCTGCGTGGTGCCGGCACCGACCTTTGCCCTGGCCCACCGCTGGCTCTACGCACGCCCCGCTGGCAGTCACGAATGGGGCGCGCTGGCTGATGCCGACCAGGGCTTGTACGCCTGTGGCGACTGGTGCCTGTCGGGCCGTGTCGAAGGTGCCTGGCTCAGCGGCCAGGAAGCGGCGCGCCGGTTGCTTGAGCATATGGAATAACGCCCTGGGGGTTTAACACCAAAATAAGGGTTTGCTCCCATCGCCGGCTGTGCTGGAATGTACTTGTACAAGAATTTAATAATGTACAAGTTTCTGGAGGCCGCCATGCAAGATCCTACCGCTCACAGCCGACCCCGCATCGGTATCAGTGCCTGCCTGACCGGCCACAGCGTGCGCTACAACGGCGGCCACAAGTCCTCCGACCTGTGCCGCTCGCAACTGGAAACCCATTTCGAGTGGGTGCCGGTGTGCCCGGAGGTGGCCATCGGCCTGAGCGTGCCGCGTGACCCCATTCGCCTGGTGGGTGACCCTGCTCGGCCCGGCGTGGTCGGCACACGCACCCCTGGCCCCGATCTCGCCGGCAGCCTGCGCGCCTATGGCGAGCAGATGGCCGAACGGCTCGACGATATCTGCGGCTACATCTTCATGCAGAAGTCTCCGTCCTGCGGCCTGGAGAGGGTCAAGGTCTACCAGGACGACGGCCGTCCCGCACACCAGGGCGGCCGCGGCGCCTATGCCGCCGCCTTCTGTGCCCAGCGCCCGGACCTGCCGGTCGAGGAGGAAGGCCGCCTGCACGACCCGGTGCTGCGCGAGAACTTCATCAGCCGCGTGTATGCCTATGCCGACTGGCAGCGCCAACTGGCCGAAGGCCTGAGCCGCGGCGCGCTGATCCGCTTTCACTCCCGCTACAAGTACTTGCTGATGGCGAACAATCCCCAGGCCTACCGTGAGCTCGGCCGCATGCTCGGCAGCCTGCGCCGGGAAGACGACCCGGCGGTGGCCGGCCCGCGCTACTTCAGCCAACTGATGCAGGCCTTGCGCCGCTGCGCCAGCCGTGGCACCCACGGCAATGTGCTGCAGCACCTCAGCGGCTACCTGCGCGATGCCCTCACGCCCCAGGACAAGCGCGAGCTACAGAATGTGATCGGCCAGTATCAACAAGGCGTGGTGCCGCTGGTAGTGCCGCTGACCCTGCTCAAGCATCACCTGCGCAAGCACCCCGATCCCTACCTGCTGCAGCAGGCGTATCTGCAGCCTCACCCCGAGAGCCTGGGCCTGCGCAATGCCGTCTGAGCCCTTGCTGCCGATCGGCGAGCTGGCGCGGCGCACCGGGGTCAACCCGGTGACCCTACGTGCCTGGGAGCGGCGCTACGGCCTGCTGAAACCGACGCGCACCGCCAAAGGCCATCGCCTGTATTCCCAGGCGCAGGTCGAGCGGGTCGAGGCCGTGCTCGCCTGGCTGGCGCGCGGCGCTTCGGTCGGTCAGGTCCGCGAACTGCTCGACCGCCCAGCCGAAGAAGCACCGCTGGGGGACTGGGCCGTGCGCCAACAGCAAATCATCGAGTCCATCGCCAGCCTGGCGCAACGCGCACTCGACCAGCAGTTCAACCAGGTCATGGCCCTGTACCCGGCCACCACCCTCTGCGAGCGGCTGCTGCTGCCCTTGCAGCAGGCGCTGGAGCTGCGCTGGCATACGTTCTTCAACGCACAGCTCGAGCAGGTGTTCTTCCACACCTGGCTGCGCAGCAAGCTCGGGGCCCGCGTCTACCACGACAACCAGGCCCTGCATGGCTGCGCGGTGCTGCTCGCCGAGGACAGCGAACGGCCATCGGACCCCAGCCTGTGGTTGTACGCCTGGTTGCTCAGCAGCAACGGCATTGCGGTCGAGGTACTGGAACGTCCGGTGGGCGGTGCGCAACTCGAACGTGCGGTTGCCGCCTTGCAGCCACGTGCCGTGCTGCTGCACCTGGGCCCACGCATCGACGCCAAGGCCCTGCAGCGCACGCTGGCCGCCCTTGAGGTGCCCACCTTGGCAGGCGGCGCCTGCCTGCCCCTGCACGAGGCGCAACTGGCCCGCTTCGATCTGCCCCGACTGAAACTCTTCGACACCCCGCAGGCCGCCTTGCGGACCCTGCAGACCCTGCATTCCTAGAGAGGCTTCATGCAACTGATCTGGCTGCGCAGCGACCTGCGCATCACCGACAATACCGCCCTCAGCGCCGCCTGCGAGCGCGGTCCGAGCATTGCCCTGTGGCTGGTCAGCCCCGGCCAGTGGCAGGCTCACGACGACGCCGCGTGCAAGGTCGACTTCTGGCTGCGCAACCTGCGCGAGATGCGCCAGGCCCTGGACGTGCTGAACATCCCCCTGCTGATTCGCAAGATCGACACCTGGGACGAAGCCGCGCCCGCCGTGCTCAAGGTTTGCCACCAGCACCAGGTCGAGGCGGTGCACTGGAACGACGAGTACGGGCTCAACGAAACCCGCCGCGACGACGCCACGCGCACGCTCCTGGCAGACGCCGGCATCCAGGCCCACAGCTACCTCGACCAACTGCTGCTGGCTCCTGGCACCATCCTCACCCGCAGCGGTGGTTACTACCAGGTGTTCAGCCAGTTCAAGAAGGCCTGCCTGGAGCACCTGCATCGCAGCCTGCCGGCACTGGCGCCCAAGGTCCGGCGCCAGGCGCCACTGGGCATCGCCAGCGACCCTATCCCCCGCCATGTAGAGGGTTTCGAAACCCCGCCCGACAGCCTGCGCAACCTGTGGCCAGCCGGCGAAGAAGAGGCGCAAGACCGCCTGACCCGCTTCCTCGACGAAACCGTCGAAGATTACCAGCGCCTGCGCGACCTGCCCGCCCAGCCCGGCACCAGCCAGTTGTCCGCCTACCTGGCAGCCGGGGTGATTTCGCCACGGCAATGCCTGCACGCGGCATTGAGCAGCAACCGGGGCGAGTTCGACAGCGGCAGCGTGGGCGTGCAGACATGGGTCAACGAGCTGCTCTGGCGCGAGTTCTACAAGCACATTCTCACCGGTTATCCCGAGGTCTCGCGGCATCGCGCCTTCCGCGCCCACACCGAAGCGCTGCCCTGGCGCGATGCCCCCGAGGACTTCAAGGCCTGGCAGGAGGGGCGCACCGGCATCCCGATCATCGACGCCGCGATGCTGCAATTGCTGCACACCGGCTGGATGCACAACCGCCTGCGCATGCTGGTGGCCATGTTCCTGAGCAAGAACCTGCTGATCGACTGGCGCCTGGGCGAACGCCATTTCATGCGCCATCTGATAGACGGCGACCTGGCCGCGAACAACGGCGGTTGGCAATGGAGTGCCTCCACCGGAACCGATTCAGTACCCTATTTTCGTATCTTCAACCCCATATCGCAGTCGCAACGCTTTGATCCGCAGGGCCGTTTCATCCGCCACTGGCTCCCCCAACTCAAGGGCCTGGATGATAAAAAAATTCATGCCCCACTAATGCTTGCCGATAATTTGACTAATACTACTTACCACGACCCTATCGTCGATCTTGCAAGCAGTCGCCGACGTGCACTGGATGCCTTCAAGGCACTTCCACGCCGGCAGTAACAGGTGGAGGGGCCATGGCAGAGCACTCACGCAGTTTTTGGGTGACCGGAGCGACCGCTGGGCTTGGCCTGGCGTTGGTGGAACAGCTGCTCGAGCAGGGGCACCGTGTTGCCGCCAGTAGCAACAAGTGCCAGGCATTGGATGACCTGGCCGAACGCCATGGCGCGGCATTGCTGCGCGTGCCCGGGCAATTGCACACGCCTGGCCAGGCCGAGGCTGCCCGTGCGCAAATTGCCGGCACCTGGGGGGCATTGGATACCCTGATCGTCAACGCCGGTACCTGCGACTACCTGACCGACGACGTGCCTGACAGCGACGTATTCGAAGCCATCGTCAGTGGCAATCTGGAGGCGGCCAAGCAAAGCCTGGCGAGCGCTTTGCCGCTGCTGGCAAAAGGCGACGAACCCCAGGTGATGGCTGTCTTCAGCCGCTATTCGGCCCTGCAGTTGTACGCACCCTCACAGTTGCCGAACGCAGCCAACAACGTACCGCAATGGTTCCGCCAACAGCGCCAGACACTGCAGGCAATGGGCGTTGGGCTGATACTGGTGGCGCCGCAATCGTTGAAAACACCCGTCACGTCCATCCACGCCACGCCCGAGCGGTGGACGGCGCAAACGGCAGCAAACGAGCTGCTGCTGCGGCTGACGCAACGTGAAGGAGAACTGGTGCTCGAAGCGCTGGAGTTGAACGAGCTGTGGCCGCTGTCGCGCTGAGCGGCCACTGGCAGGCAGGGCCTACAGGGCCATGCGGTAATGAAGGGTGTAGGTTTCTACGCCATCGTTGGGTTGCTTGATGCTGGCATTGGAATAATGAACGGCGCGCACGCCGATTTCATGCCCACCCGCAAAACGCAGACCGAAGCCGATGCGATCCTCGAACTGGAAAGCCGACCCCAGCTGATTGCTCTCCACCTCGGTGCTGGAGAACGCCGCCACACCGATACCCGCCTCGATGTAGGGCTTCACCGATTCGCCGGCGAATTCATAGACGAATACCGGTGCGAACGACAGGCTGTGGTTACTGGCAGTCTTGTCGCCGTCCCAGTAGGTGTACGCCCCATCCCAATAGCCGGTGAGCCGGCCGACGCTGGTCTGCCACCAGCTTGCGTCCCAGTTCGATTGCAGCCCCAGGCGGTAGACCATGGTCGAGTCCCCCGTCTGCCCCACCGCAAACGTGACATCGGCAGCCTGTGCCGGCATCAGTTGTGCCATCCCCAGGACAGCCACCGCTGCCAAACCGATCAGTTTCTTCATGAGAAACGTCCTTTTTCCTATGCTGTTGTAAGTATTCAGGCCTTTATCAGGCATAAGCATAGAAATCGGCGTTGGAACGATAGTTCAGTAATTAACGGGATTTTTTCACAAAATTTTTACACGCCCAGCGGCAACACCTTTTCATCCACCTGCCAGAGCACGGGAAGTATGTCGCGCAGGGCTTGCGGGTCGGCGCTGCTCCAGAATCCGACGCCCCGTGGCGGCCCTTCGCAAAGCAGATCGCGGTCGGCCAGCAGGCGTTGCAACTGACGGGCCACGGCGGCGCCAGTGTCGATGATCGCCACCTCGGCTGGCACCAAGCCGGACAGCAGCGGGCGCAGGAACGGGTAATGGGTGCAGCCGAGGATCAAGGTGTCGCAGCCTGCGTCCAGCAGAGGCTGCACGTAGCCTTGCAGCAACTGGCGCAACTGCGGGCTGGCCAGGTCCCCGGTTTCGATGCGCTCGACAAGGCCCGGGCAAGGCTGGGTGACCACGCGCACATCGCTGGCGAAGCGATCGAGCAAGGCAGCGAACTTGGCGCTCTGCAAGGTACCGGTGGTGGCCAGTACGCCGACCACGCCAGAGCGGGTGGCCGCCGCCGCCGGCTTGACCGCAGGCTCCATGCCCACCAGCGGCCAATCGGGATACAACTCGCGCAGGTCGGCGACCGCCGCCACGGTGGCGGTATTGCACGCCAGGACCATGGCCTTGGCGCCCTGCTCGCGGAAGAAACCGGCAATGTGCCGGCAGCGCTGGCGGATGTAGTCCGGGGTCTTTTCCCCGTAGGGCACGTGCCCGCAGTCGGCCACGTAAAGCAACGATTCGTTGGGCAGCAAGCGCTGGATCTCGGCGAGTACCGACAAGCCGCCGACCCCCGAGTCCATCACGCCCACCGGCGCCGAGCGCTCAGCCATGCCGGCTGCCACAGACCGCACAGCCCGGATCGCGCTTGACCCGCAACTCGCGCATGCGCGTGGTGAGGGCATCGATCAACAACAGCCGGCCCACCAAAGGCTCGCCAAAACCGGCCAGCAGCTTCAGGGCTTCCAGGGCCTGCAGGCTACCGACCAAGCCTACCAGCGGGCCAATCACCCCGGCCTCGCTGCAGGTCAGTTCGGCTTCGCTGCCATGGCCATACAGGCAGTGGTAGCAAGGACTGCTGTCGCGACGCGGGTCGAACACCGAAAGCTGCCCTTCGAGGCGGATCGCCGCACCGCTGACCAGGGGCTTGCCCGCGCTCACGCAGGCAGCGTTGACCGCTTCGCGGGTGCCGAAGTTGTCGGAACAATCGAGCACCAGGTCGACGGCCGCAACGGCTTCGGCCAGGGAATCCTCGTCCAGGGCCTGGCGATGCGGCACCAAGGTCACTTCGGGGTTGATCGCCTGCAGGCGCTGGATCGCCGAGTCGACCTTGGCCATGCCGACGCTGGCGCTGTCGTGGATGACCTGGCGTTGCAGGTTGGTCAGGTCGACCGTGTCGAAGTCAGCCAGGTGCAACTCGCCCACGCCGGCGGCGGCCAGGTACAGCGCCACGGGCGAGCCCAGCCCGCCCAGGCCGACGATCAGCGCCTTGCCCTGCTTGAGTCGCAATTGGCCCTCGATATCGACTTGGGCCAGCAGGATCTGCCGGCTGTAGCGCAACAGTTCCTGGTCGGTCAGCATGGCAGGCGCCCCAAGGTCATGCGTTCATGACCGCCCAGGTCGCGGCGGCTTTCGACCTCGGCAAAGCCGCGTTCGGTCATCAGCCGGCGTACCGCCTCGGCCTGATCGTAACCGTGCTCGAGCAACAATCGGCCGCCGGGCAGCAGGTGCTCGGGCGCCTGGTCCACGATCAGGCGCAGGTCGTCCAGGCCGTCCGTGCCTGCGACCAGGGCACTGCTGGGCTCGAAGCGCACGTCGCCGGCAGCCAGGTGCGGGTCTGCGGCGGCGATGTAGGGCGGGTTGCTGATGATCAGGTCGAAGCGTTGCCCACCCAGCGCGCCGAACCAATGGCTGGCCAGCACCTGGACGTTGCCCAGGCCAAGGCGCTGGCGGTTGCGTTCGGCCAGGGCCACGGCCTCCTCGACCCGGTCCACGGCCGTCACCTGCCAGGCCGGGCGATCATGGGCCAGTGCCAGGGCGATGGCACCGGTACCGGTGCCCAGGTCGAGCACCTTGGCCGAGGTGGCCGCCTGCAACTCCAGCGCGGCCTCGACCAGCAGTTCGGTGTCCGGGCGTGGGATCAGGGTGTGCGGAGCCACTTCCAGGTCGAGCTTCCAGAAACCCTGCTGGCCAAGGATGTAGGCCACCGGCTCACCGGCACGGCGCCGCTGCAGGTAGCCGGCGAAGGTTTCGGCGGCCTCGCGGCTGACGATGCGCTCGGGCCAGGTGTGCAGGAAGCTGCGCGACTTGCCGATGGCGGCGGCCAGCAGCAGCTCGGCGTCCAGGCGCTCGCTGGGCGAGTCGGGCAGCTGCGCGTTGCGCAGCAGGCTGGCGATGATGGTCATTAGTCCCCCAGGGCCGCCAGTTGATCGGCCTGGTATTCGGCCAGCAAAGGCTCGATCACCGCGTCGACGCTACCGGCGAGGATATCGTCGAGGGAGTACAGGGTCAGGTTGATGCGGTGATCGGTGACCCGGCCCTGTGGATAGTTGTAGGTGCGGATGCGCTCGGAACGGTCACCCGAACCGACCAGCAGCTTACGCTCGCTGGCGATGGCGTTCTGCGCGGCGCTGGTCTGCATGTCATTGAGCTTGGCCGACAGCCACGACATGGCGCGGGCGCGGTTCTTGTGCTGCGAGCGCTCTTCCTGGCACTCGACGACGATGCCGGTGGGCAAGTGGGTGATGCGGATCGCCGAGTCGGTCTTGTTGACGTGCTGGCCACCGGCGCCAGAGGCGCGGTAGGTGTCCACCCGCAGGTCGGCCGGGTTGATCTCGATCGCCACCTGCTCGTCCGGCTCGGGCAACACCGCCACGGTGCACGCCGAGGTGTGGATACGGCCCTGGGACTCGGTTTCCGGCACGCGTTGCACGCGGTGCGCGCCGGACTCGAACTTGAGCTTGCCGTACACGCTGTCACCTTCGACACGGGCGATGATTTCCTTGTAGCCGCCGTGCTCGCCTTCGTTCTCGGACAGGATCTCGAGACGCCAGCCGCGTTTCTCGGCATAGCGCGAGTACATGCGGAACAGGTCGCCAGAGAAGATCGCTGCCTCGTCGCCACCGGTACCGGCACGGATTTCAAGGAACACGTTACGCCCGTCGTTAGGGTCCTTGGGCAGCAGCATGCGCTGCAGCTGCGACTCGAGGCCGACCAGTTGCTCCTTGGCTTCGCGCACTTCTTCGACGGCCATCTCACGCAGGTCGGGGTCGGCGTCCTTGAGCAGTGCCTGGGCACCTTCGAGGTCGTCCTGGACCTTGCGCCACTCTTTATAGGCAGCGATCACCGGCTCGACTTCGGCGTATTCACGGGAATAGGCGCGAAAGCGAGTCTGGTCGGATATGACTTCGGCATCACCCAGCAGCGCGGTGAGTTCCTCGAAGCGGTCCTGGAGCGTGTCCAGTTTGTTCAGCAGCGACGCTTTCATTGCGGGGATTTGTCCGTCGAGCCCTCGTGGAGGGCAAAGAGTTCCTGGGCCATGGCCAGCGCGTCGACGCGCCCCTCGGCCGAGAGCTTTTTCAACTGCACGCTGGGCGCATGCAGGAGTTTGTTGGTGAGCCCCCGGGCCAGTTGGGCCAGTACATCCTCGGGGTTGCCGCCGTTGGCCAGCAGGCGCTGGGCCTTTTGTAGCTCTTCGTCGCGCAGGCGTTCGCTCTGTTGGCGGTAGGCGCGCAGCACATCGACCGCGGCCAGCTCGCGCAAGCGCACCATGAAGTCCTCGGCGCCCACCGAGACCAGCTCCTCGGCCGCCTGGGCCGCACCCTGGCGGCTCTTGAGGTTTTCCGCGACGACTTCGTGAAGGTCGTCGACGGTGTACAGGTAGACATCGTCGAGCTCGCCTACCTCAGGCTCGATATCACGCGGCACGGCGATGTCGACCATGAAGATGGGCTTGTGTCGGCGCTGCTTGAGGGCGCTTTCCACCGCGCCCTTGCCGAGGATCGGCAACTGGCTGGCGGTAGAACTGATGACGATGTCGCTGTTGGCCAGCTCCTGGGGAATGTCGGCCAACAACACCGCGTGCGCGCCGAACTGCTCGGCGAGGATGCTGGCGCGCTCCAGGGTCCGGTTGGCCACGACGATACGACGCACGCCCTGCTCGTGCAGGTGACGGGCGACCAGGGTGATGGTTTCACCGGCGCCGATCAGCAGCGCCTGGCTGCGGCCCAGGTCGCTGAAGATCTGCCGGGCCAGGCTGACGGCGGCAAACGCCACCGACACCGGGTTCTCGCCGATGGCCGTGTCGGTGCGCACCTGCTTGGCGGCGCTGAAGGTGGCCTGGAACAATCTGCCCAGCAATGGGCCAATGGTCCCGGCCTCACGTGCCACGGCGTAGGCCGACTTCATCTGGCCGAGGATCTGCGGCTCGCCCAGGACCAGCGAATCCAGGCCGGAGGCGACCCGCATCATGTGCTTGACAGCATCGTGCTCCTCGTGGACGTACGCACTGGCGCGCAGCTCGTCGAGGCTCAGCTGGTGATAGTCGGCCAGCCATTGCAGCACGGCATCGGCTGCCAGGTGGTCCTGCTCTATATATAGCTCGCTACGGTTGCAGGTCGACAGGATCGCCGCCTCGCGGCTGGCGGTGAGTCGACAGAGCTGCTGCAGGGCGTCGACCAGCTGCTCTGGGGTAAACGCCACGCGCTCGCGTACGTCTACCGAGGCAGTCTTATGGTTGATACCAAGTGCAAGAAAGGCCATGCAAGGTCGCTGGTTGGGACGTGAAGCCGATAATTGTCCTACTTCGCAGGTTTTAGAACAACCACCGTTCGCTATTGTCGTGATAGTGATGGGTGCCAGGCATGAGAGGTAGGGCAGGTCGAGAGTCGGGCGCCAAGGAACCCTCCCCTCCTCAAAAGGTCGCAATTAACCAGACACGCCACAGGTGGGTTTGCCCCCGCGCTTGTGTCATCATGCTCCGACCGCCGGTTAGTCCTCCTAAGCCTCCTTTATGAACAGACCCTACGCATTGCTGCTTGCCTTCGCCCTGCTCCAGGGCTGCCAGAGCCTGGCCCCGCACAAGGCCGAGCCTCCCGTCGCCGAGGCAGGCAAGGAGGCAGCCGAAAAGCCTGTGGTGTACGGCTCGTTCAAGCAGGACACGCTGTACAGCCTGCTGGTAGCGGAGCTGGCCGGCCAGCGCAACCGCTTCGACATCGCCCTGGCCAACTACACCGACCAGGCGCAGAAAACCCAGGACCCAGGTGTATCGGAGCGTGCCTACCGCATCGCCGAATACCTCGGCGCCGACGAACCGGCCCTGGAAAACGCCCTCGTCTGGGCCCGCAACGACCCACAGAATCTCGACGCCCAGCGTGCCGCCGCCATCCAGCTGGCCCGCGCCGGTCGCTACGACGATGCCATGGCCTATATGGAGAAAGTGCTCCAGGGCCAGGGCGACACCCATTTCGATTTCCTTGCCCTGTCGGCCGCCGAAACCGACCAGAGCACCCGCGACGGCTTGATGCAGAGCTTCGAGCGGTTGCTGGTCAAGTATCCTGACAACAGCCAGCTGGTGTTCGGCAAGGCGCTGCTGCTGAACCAGGATGGCAAGGCCGAGGAGGCCCTCGACCTGCTCGAGGCGCACCCAGCGCAAAACGGCGAAATCGCTCCGATCCTGCTGCGTGCGCGCCTGCTCCAGGCCCTCGACCGCGGCCCCGAGGCCCTGCCGCTGCTGCGCGGGGCGATTCGCGACAACCCTGACGACAAGCGCCTGCGCCTGACCTACGCGCGCACGCTGGTCGAGCAGGATCGCATCGCCGATGCCAAGGGCGAGTTCCTCAGCCTGGTCCAGCAGTACCCCGAGGACGACGAACTGCGTTACTCGCTGGCCCTGGTGTGCCTGGAAAACAAGGACTGGGACGAAGCCGAGAGCTACCTGCGCGAGCTGATCGAGCGCGACAGCAACGTCGACGCCGCGCACCTCAACCTCGGCCGAATCCAGGAAGAACGCAACGACCCCGAAGGTGCCCTGCGCGAATATGCACTGGTCGGCCCAGGCCCGGACTATTTGCCGGCGCAACTGCGCCAGGCCGACATCCTCATCGCCAACGGCCGCGGCACCGACGCCTCGCGCCTGCTCGCCGAGGCCCGCGAAGCGCAGCCGGACTACGCCATCCAGCTGTACCTGATCGAGTCGGAAAGCTACAGCAACAACAACAAGGACGCCCAGGCCGACCAGGTGCTGCAGCAAGGCATCAAGCGCTTCCCGGACGACCTGAATCTGCTCTACACCCGCGCCATGCTGGCCGAAAAGCGCAACGACCTGCCGCAAATGGAACAGGACCTGCGCGCCATCATCGCTCGCGAGCCGGAAAACTCCATGGCCCTCAACGCCCTGGGCTACACCCTGGCCGACCGCACCACCCGCTACGCCGAAGCCAAGGCCCTGATCGAGAAAGCCCACCAGTTGACCCCTGACGACCCGGCCGTGCTCGACAGCCTGGGCTGGGTCAACTACCGCCTGGGCAACCTGGACGAGGCCGAACGCTACCTGCGCCAGGCATTCGAACGTTTCCCCGACCATGAAGTGGCTGCCCACCTGGGTGAAGTGCTCTGGGCCAACGGCAAGCGCCGCGAAGCCCGCCAGGTGTGGGCCAAGGCCCTGCAAGCCCAACCCGACAGCAGCGTCCTGCGCCAGACCCTGCTGCGCCTGACCGGATCAGAGACCCTCTAAACCATGTTCTTGCGCCATTGCATCACCTTCACCCTGATTGCCCTGCTCGCCGGCTGTGCCGGCTTCGGTAGCCGCGAAGCCCTCCAGGGCCACGGCGACCCCAAGCAGTGGCAGGCCCATAAGACCCAGCTGAGCAGCCTCGACGGCTGGCAGATCAACGGCAAGGTCGGCATCCGCGCCCCTCGTGACTCCGGCAGCGGTACGCTGTTCTGGCTGCAGCGCCAGGACTACTACGACATCCGCCTGGCCGGCCCGTTGGGCCGTGGCGCCGCGCGCCTGACCGGTCGCCCCGGTGGCGTGGTGCTGGAAGTGGCCAACCAGGGTCGTTTCGAAGCCGACAGCCCCGAGGCGCTGCTGGAAGAGCAACTGGGTTGGCAACTGCCCGTCTCGCACCTGGTCTGGTGGGTGCGCGGCCTGCCCGCCCCGGACACCAAGAGCCAACTGACCCTGGACGGCGACAGCCGCTTGGCCAGCCTGAGCCAGGACGGCTGGCAGGTGCAGTACCTGAGCTACACCGAGCAGAACGGCTACTGGCTGCCCGAACGCATGAAACTGCATGGCGAGAACCTCGACGTGACCCTGGTGGTCAAGGACTGGCAGCCCCGCCAGCTGGGGCATTGACCCCATGCATACGCTGACCCTGCCCGCCCCGGCCAAGCTCAACCTGTGGCTGCACATCATCGGCCGCCGCGCCGATGGCTACCACGATCTGGAAACCGTGTTCCAGTTTCTCGAGCACGGCGACGAACTGCGATTCGCCCTGCGCGAGGACGGCGTGATCCGTCTGCACACCGAAATCGACGCGGTGCCCCACGACAGCAACCTGATCGTGCGCGCCGCGCGCAAGCTGCAAGAGCAATCCGGCACGACGCTGGGCGCCGACATCTGGCTGACCAAGGTGCTGCCCATGGGCGGTGGCATCGGCGGCGGCAGCTCGGATGCCGCCACCACCCTGCTTGGCCTGGCGCACCTGTGGCAGCTCGACTGGGACGAAGACCGCCTGGCTGCCCTGGGCCTGACCCTGGGTGCCGACGTGCCGGTCTTCGTGCGCGGCCATGCGGCGTTCGCCCAGGGCGTCGGCGAGCAACTGACACCAGTCGATCCGGAGGAACCCTGGTATGTCGTGCTGGTGCCGCAAGTGTCTGTCAGCACTGTAGAAATTTTTTCACATCCGCAGTTGACACGTGATTCCCTCCCCCTTAAGATGCGCCCCGTTCCCGAGGGAAACAGTCGAAATGACTGCCAACCGGTGGTAGAGCAGAGTTATCCGGAAGTTCGCAATGCGCTGAATTCACTGGGTAAATTCACAAATGCTCGATTGACCGGCACTGGAAGTTGCGTGTTTGGGGCCTTCCCAAGCAAAGCCGAAGCTGATAAAGTTCTGGCCCTTCTTTCAGCGACCCAAGCAGGGTTTGTGGCGAAAGGAAGCAATATTTCGATGTTGCATCGCAAGCTGCAAAGTCTGATCAAGAAGTCGAGCTCATAAGAGTTCGCAGCAACAGATACAGGGGCGTCGCCAAGCGGTAAGGCAGCAGGTTTTGATCCTGCCATGCGTTGGTTCGAATCCAGCCGCCCCTGCCATTTTCCTTATACTCATCCAGGTATACCCTCAGCCTTCAGGTACTGCGCGTGTCCAAGATGATGGTCTTTACGGGGAACGCTAACCCCGATCTGGCTCGGCGTGTCGTACGTCAGCTGCATATCCCACTCGGTGACGTCTCTGTCGGTAAATTCTCCGACGGTGAGATCAGCACTGAGATCAATGAAAACGTTCGCGGTAAAGACGTCTTCATTATTCAGCCGAC
The DNA here is from genome assembly GCF_005080685.1 of Pseudomonas putida. Lineage (NCBI taxonomy): Bacteria > Pseudomonadati > Pseudomonadota > Gammaproteobacteria > Pseudomonadales > Pseudomonadaceae > Pseudomonas > Pseudomonas putida. The sequence continues at coordinate 5,664,355 of NZ_CP039371.1, forward strand.
CTGCGCCCCGACCAACGATAACCTGATGGAACTGGTAGTGATGGCCGACGCCTTCCGCCGCTCCTCAGCCTCCCGAATCACCGCCGTGATTCCTTACTTCGGATACGCCCGCCAGGACCGCCGTCCGCGTTCGGCACGTGTAGCCATCAGCGCCAAAGTCGTCGCTGACATGCTCACTGTCGTGGGTATCGACCGTGTACTCACCGTCGACCTGCACGCTGACCAGATCCAAGGCTTCTTCGATATCCCCGTCGACAACATCTACGGCTCGCCCGTACTGGTCGACGACATCGAAGACCAGCGTTTCGAGAACCTGATGATCGTCTCCCCGGACATCGGTGGTGTCGTGCGCGCACGTGCCGTCGCCAAGTCCCTGGGTGTCGATCTGGGTATCATCGACAAACGCCGTGAAAAGGCCAACCACTCCGAAGTGATGCACATCATCGGCGACGTCGAAGGACGCACCTGCATCCTGGTAGACGACATGGTCGACACCGCCGGCACCCTGTGCCATGCGGCCAAAGCCCTGAAAGAACACGGCGCTGCGAAGGTTTACGCCTACTGCACGCACCCTGTCCTGTCGGGCCGCGCGATCGAGAACATCGAGAAGTCGGTACTGGACGAGCTGGTGGTGACCAACACCGTTCCGCTGTCCGCCGCTGCTCAAGCCTGTGACCGTATCCGTCAGCTGGATATCGCACCGGTTGTCGCTGAAGCGGTTCGCCGCATCAGCAACGAAGAATCGATCAGCGCGATGTTCCGCTAAGCGGAACACGTGTTGATGTGAAGCGCCCCGCCCCAGCATGTGTTGGGGCGGGGCTTTTTTGCCATCCCCGTTGGCGCTGGTCGCAAACGCCCTCGGGGGGCTATTTTGGAGAAACAAAATGACTGATTTCACCCTGAACGCCCAAGCGCGTACTGACCTGGGGAAAGGTGCGAGCCGCCGCCTGCGTCACTCCGCTCACATCCCAGCCGTTGTCTACGGTGGTAACAAGGACGCTCAGTCCCTGACCATCCTGGCCAAGGACATCACCAAGCTGTTCGAAGACGAAGCTGCCTTCAGCCACGTTCTGCAGCTGAACGTCGACGGCACCAAGCAAGACGTCGTGGTCAAGGCTCTGCAGCGCCACCCAGCCAAAGGCTTCATCATGCACGCCGACTTCGTTCGCGTCGTCGCTGGCCAGAAGCTGACCGCCAAGGTACCGGTTCACTTCATCAACGAAGAAGCCCCGGTCAAGAAAGGCGGCGAGATCTCCCACGTCGAGTCCGAGATCGAAGTTTCCTGCGAAGCCAAAGACCTGCCAGAGTTCATCGAAGTCGACCTGGCCAAGGCTGAAATCGGCACCATCATCCACCTGTCGGACCTGAAAGCTCCGAAAGGCGTAGAGTTCGTCGCTCTGGCCCACGGTGATGACAAAGCTGTTGCCAACGTTCACGCTCCGCGCGTTGCCGCCGAAGCTGCTGACGAAGGCGCTGCCGAGTAATCCACTCGCGCGCCGGTGTTGATCGGGTTACAGTGCGCCCCGCGCCCTGTAACCCACCAACTCCAAGGAAGAGCCCCTGACGTGACCGCCATCCAGTTGATCGTCGGCCTGGGTAACCCCGGCCCCGAATACGAACAGACCCGGCATAACGCAGGGGCTCTTTTCGTAGAACGCATTGCCAGCGCCCAGCGCGTTTCGCTGACCGCTGACAAAAAATATTTTGGCCTGACGGCTAAGTTCAGCCATCAGGGCAACGATGTTCGCCTGCTGATCCCCACCACCTACATGAACCGCAGCGGCCAGTCCGTGGCGGCATTGGCCAACTTCTTCCGCATCAAGCCGGAAGCGATCCTGGTGGCGCACGACGAACTCGACCTGCCTCCGGGCGTTGCCAAGCTCAAGCGCGGCGGCGGCCATGGGGGGCACAACGGCCTGCGCGACATCATCGCGCAGCTCGGCAACCAGAACGACTTTTACCGCCTGCGGCTTGGCATCGGCCACCCGGGTGACGCCAAACTGGTCTCCAACTTCGTCCTGGGCCGCGCGCCGCGCGCCGAGCAGGAGAAGCTCGACGCCAGCATCGATTTTGCCCTCGGCGTGCTGCCGGAAGTGCTGGCCGGCGACTTCGCCAAGGCCATGCGCGAGCTGCACGGCCAGAAGGCCTGATTTCCTAGAGAGGGGAATACCCATGGGTTTCAATTGCGGCATCGTCGGCCTGCCCAACGTCGGCAAGTCCACCCTGTTCAACGCCCTGACCAAGTCTGGCATCGCGGCGGAGAACTTCCCCTTCTGCACCATCGAGCCGAACAGCGGCATCGTGCCGATGCCCGATGCGCGCCTGGCAGCGCTGGCGGAAATCGTCAAGCCAAACCGCATCCTGCCGACCACCATGGAGTTCGTCGACATCGCAGGCCTGGTGGCCGGTGCCTCCAAAGGTGAAGGCCTGGGCAACAAGTTCCTCGCCAACATCCGCGAGACCGACGCCATTGCCCACGTGGTGCGCTGCTTCGAAGACGAGAACGTGATTCACGTTTCCAACAGCGTCGACCCCAAGCGTGACATCGAGATCATCGACCTCGAGCTGATCTTCGCCGACCTCGACAGCTGCGAGAAGCAGCTGCAGAAGGTCGCCCGCAACGCCAAGGGCGGCGACAAGGAAGCCCTGGCGCAAAAGGCCATCCTCGAACAGCTGATCCCGCACTTCACCGAAGGCAAGCCTGCGCGCAGCCTGATGAAGAACATGAGCGCCGAAGACAAGGCGGTCATCCGCGGCTTCCACCTGTTGACCAGCAAGCCGGTGATGTACATCGCCAACGTTGCCGAAGACGGCTTCGACAACAACCCGCACCTGGACGTGGTCAAGGCCATCGCCGAGGAAGAAGGCGCGGTGGTTGTGCCGGTGTGCAACAAGATCGAAGCCGAAATCGCCGAGCTGGACGACGGCGAGGAGAAGGACATGTTCCTCGAGGCCCTGGGCCTGGAAGAGCCTGGTCTGAACCGCGTGATCCGCGCCGGTTACGAGCTGCTCAACCTGCAGACCTACTTCACCGCCGGCGTGCAGGAAGTGCGCGCCTGGACCGTACGCATCGGTGCAACCGCGCCGCAGGCGGCGGGTGTTATCCACACCGATTTCGAAAAAGGCTTCATCCGCGCCGAAGTGGTGGCCTATGACGACTTCATCCAGTTCAAGGGTGAAAGCGGTGCCAAGGAAGCCGGTAAGTGGCGCCTGGAAGGCAAGGACTACATCGTCAAGGACGGTGACGTGATGCACTTCCGCTTTAACGTCTGATGGGTGCCGTGGAAGTCCAAGGTGCTTGAAAGACTGCAAAACCCCCGTGATCGCCAGGCGATACGGGGGTTTTGTGTTTTTGGGCCAGAAGAAGGACGTGAGGGGCGTTCTTGTCGCGAAAGGACATGGCTGGCCCATCAAATGTAAAACCGCCCTTCGAACTTGCCCCATTCGCCCCCCCCTCCCTAGAATCCACCTTCATTGAAAAAGGACGAACAATGTCACTCAGGGTTCTGGTAGTCGGCGGCTACGGCAATTTTGGCTCGATCATCTGCCGGCACCTGGCCGGGGTCGGCAGTATCGATGTAATCGCCACGGGGCGCGACCGCACACGCCTTGATGCCCTGGCCCGGCAACTGCCGCTGCAAACGTTATGCACAGACGCCCAAGGCCCGGGCTTCACCGACATCTTGCAAGAACAACGCGTGGACCTGCTGATTCACACCGGCGGGCCTTTTCAGGGCCAGCCTTACCGGGTTGCCGAACATTGCATCGCTGCAGGTGTGAATTACTGCGACCTTGCCGACTGCCGCACCTTCGTCAACGGTATCAATGTGCTCGACCAAGCAGCCAAAGCGGCCGGCGTGGCAGTGCTGAGTGGTTGCAGTTCGGTGCCCAGTCTCGCGGCTGCGCTACTCGACGAAAACCGCGCGCCCTTCAAACGCATTGACCGTATCGAACACGGCATCTCGTCTTCGGCAAAAATGCCTGGCCTGGCAACCGTGGAAGGCGTACTCGCCTATGCCGGTAAACCGATCCTGCAACGGCGCAATGGCAAGCCATACGCAGTGGCCGGCTGGCTCGGTTTGCAACGGCGCAACCTGCCGGGCCTGGGCTGGCGCTGGCTGGCCAATGTCGATGTGCCGGACATGGACCTGTTCGGCGAACGCTACGGCGCCACCGACCTGGTGTTCAAGGCGGGCCCAGGCCTGATGCCCGGTGCCCTGGCGAATGCGGCCCTGGCTTGGGCACGCCGCGCCGGTCTGATCGGCGACCCAACGCCCTGGGCCAAACGCTTGCACCGCCTGGGCAGCGCCTGCGAGCGTTTTGGTGACGGCCTCAGCGCGCTGTACATCGAGGTCCGCGGTGTCGACCACAGCGACCAGCCACGGTACTTGAACATCCAGCTCACCGCCCGCCGCAACAAGGGCCCGGAAATCCCGAGCTGTGCCTCGGTAGCCCTGGCCCTGAAGATGATGAACGGCTATCGCCCGGTTGCCGGGGCTCGCCCCTGCGTGGGGGAGATCAACGTGGACGAGTACCTGGCCGCGATCGATTCGCCACAGGACATACATCTGGACGTACGTCATCAGGGCCAGCCGTGAGTTATATCTACCTCAAATACATGCATGTCATCGCGGCAGTGTTCCTGTTTGGCTTTGGCATGGGCTCGTACCTGTACCTGATCGCAGCCCAAGGTACCCGCAACCCGACGGTGATTGCCCAGGTGGCCAGGCAAGTAGTGCGCTTCGACACCTGGATCACCACCCCGGCCGGCGTGCTGCAACTGGCCAGCGGCCTGGGCATGCTGCACTTGACCGGCATGCCACCTACCCTGCCCTGGCTACGTGATCACTCATCGTTTTCTTCGCCGTCGGCCTGTTATGGCTACCGGTGCTGGTGCTGCAAAAACGCATGCAGCATCTTGCCGAGCGAGCCGCCGCCAACGGCATGCCACTGCCTGCGGACTGGAACAGGCTTTACCGCCCCTGGCTGTGGATGGGGGTGGCAGGTTTTGCCGGGATGTTCGTGATCGTGTGGCTGATGGTGTCCAAGCAAGGGCTGGTTTGACGCTGCGCTACGAATGCCCAGCCTCCACTCATCCGTGAAGAAGCATTTTTCGCCATCCCTGCAAAACAAAATGAGGTGTTTCTCATTCTCGTTCGGCCTCTAGGAAAGCCGGAATACAGGCCAATCTGCCGATCCCTTCCACGGAGCGAGAATATGAGTTCGTCCCCTGTTCCACTGCGCCATCCCTTGAGTCGCGCCATCCAGGCTGCGGCCTTTGGTTTGATCGTCAGCAGCTACGCGCTGCCGTCACACGCGCAACCTTCGAGCGCTGATCCCAGCCAACAGGTTCATCAGTGGAACATCCCTGCCGGCCCGCTGGCGCCGGCGCTCGATCGCTTTGCTCGGGAGGCCGGCATCAGCCTTTCCTTCGATGGGCCAAGCGTGGCGGACCGCACCACTGCAGGCGTAAGCGGCGCACTCGATACATCGACAGCGCTGTCGACGTTGCTCCAGGGAAGCGATCTGCAAAGTGCGCAGCAAAGCCCAACGGCGTACCTGTTGATACCCAGCGAGAAGCCTGATGGCCCGCTGGACCTCGGCGCGTCGGCGACAGAGGATTACCGCCTCGCACCGGTCATCATCAATGCCAAGGTCAAGGCCAGCGCAGATGACGATACCAATTCGGTGGTCGCCAAGGAGCTCTGGGTCGGCGGTAAAGTGGCGACCAGCATCCTCAATACCCCTGCATCGGTGTCTGTGGTCACCCGCAAGGAAATGGAGCAGCGCAGCGTCAGCACCACGGAAGAGGCCCTGCAATACACCCCAGGCGTGGTCAGCGACTACTACGGCACCGACGACCGCAATGACTATTTCCAGATCCGCGGCTTCCAGGCCACCACCTACCGTGACGGCCTGACCCTTAGCTCGATGCGCGGTGTGCGCGAGGATCCTTTTGCCTATGAGCGCATCGAGATTCTGCGGGGTGCCAACTCCACGTTGTTCGGGCCCGCAGACCCGGGTGGCTCGGTGAATTTCGTGTCCAAACAGCCGCGCTTCGAATCCTTCGGTGAGGGTTACGTGACCTACGGCTCGTTCGACCACGCCGAGACAGGCATCGATGTAGGCAATGCGCTGAACAGCGACAACACCCTAGCCGGCCGCTTCACCGCCAAGGTGCAGAACAGCGACCGTGAGTACGATCACTCGCAGGACGACAGCCGGCTGGTGATGGGTGGCCTCACCTGGGCGCCCACGGACTACACGTCCGCCACCATGGTGCTGGACTACCTGAAAACCAACAGCTCGCCCAACAGTGGTGGCTATCCACTGGACAAGGAATACGACCGCAGCGACTTCTTCGGCGAGCCTGGCTACAACTTTCACGATGTCGAGCGCACCAGCCTCAGCGGCAACATCACACACGACTTCGACAATGGCTTCGTGCTGCGCAGCAATCTGCGCTACAGCGAGCTCACCGACGACTTCGGTTATGTCTACCTGAGCGACAGTGCCTCGCGTGTGGGTACCACGATTCCCCGTTACGTCTTTGGTACCGACAGCGATGCCGACCAGTTCAACGGCAACCTGATGCTGCAATACGACGCCCGCTTCGAGCACATCGACAGCAGCACCCTGGTGGGCGTGGAGTATCTCGATTCGTCGACCAAAAGCAGCTCCGTCTACGACGTGACGTCCTCCATCGACATTGCCAACCCCGTATTCACCGGTGTTCCAGGCGGCATCACGCCCTATACCAGCGAGAAGAACGACGCGACAACCAAGGCTGTCTTCCTCCAGCAGAACCTGTCGTTCTACGATCGCTTCATCGTCACGGCAGGCGTGCGCAATGACTCCATGGACCTGTCCAGCAAAGGCTACAACCTGTTCTCAAGCCCCGTGCAGTACGACAACAGCGACAGCTTCTCGGAGACCAGTTACCGCGGCGCACTGACCTACATCGTCAACGATGAGGTTTCCACCTACGTGAGCATGGTGGAGTCCGTGTCGCCCCCCGAGGTTGGCGTTACCCCGCAGACGGGCAAGCAGTACGAAGTGGGTGTGAAGTATTCGCCCATGGCGATGGATGCGCTGTTTTCCGCAGCCATTTACGACCTGACCCAGGAAAACGTCACCATCGCCGTGGTGCTTCCCAGCGGCATCATCGAGCAGCAGACCGTCGGTGAGTCGCGGGTACGTGGCCTCGACCTGGAAGCCAAGGCGCAAGTGACGGAAAACGTCAGCGTGATCGGTGGTTATTCCTACATGGATTCCGAAGTCGTACGCGGCACGCTGTACGACGGCAGCTCGATCAAAGGTAACGCGCTCACCACTGCGCCGAAGCATTCGGCCTCGCTCTGGACCTACTACGACGTACCTGGCACCGACGTCAGCGTTGGCCTGGGCGCACGCTATGTGGGCGCCTATTACATGGATGCCGCCAACGACAAGAAAACCGATGGCACCACGCTGTTCGACGCCGCGCTCAAGTACGAGATTGCCAAGGGCACCAACCTGGCCGTGAATGTCAGCAACCTCTTCGATGAACAGCACGTGGTCGGTTCCGGCACGGCGAACTACTACAACCCAGGTCGCGAAGTGACGGCCAAGGTGAGCTACAACTGGTAAGCCGGTCTTCTCCCTTGAGGTCGCCATGGCTTCAAGGGAGGGTTTCCCACGCGCCCGACCATCACAGCCTCCAACCAGGCCAGGCCTCAGCATCTAAGCTAAAGCCAGTGAGCGCTCTGGAGCCTGCACCATGCCCGCAACGCCCCCCTCCCCAGCCTTCGACTGGCAACGCTGGCTCCCTGGCCTTGCGACCTTGCTGCACTACCAGCCCGCCTGGCTGCCCAAGGACATCGCCGCGGGGCTGGTGCTCACCACCATGCTGGTACCGGTCGGCATCGCCTATGCCGAGGCGTCCGGCGTACCGGGCATCTACGGCCTGTACGCGACCATCGTGCCGCTGCTGGCCTACGCCCTGTTCGGCCCCAGCCGCATCCTCGTGCTCGGCCCAGACTCGGCGTTGGCCGCGCCGATCCTGGCGGTGGTGGTGCAGTACGCCGCCAGCGACCCGCAGCGGGCCATCGCCATTGCCAGCCTGATGGCCCTGGTCGCCGGCGCCTTCTGCGTGATCGCCGGGTTGCTGCGCCTTGGCTTCATCACCGAACTGCTGTCCAAGCCGATTCGTTATGGCTACATGAATGGCATCGCCCTCACCGTGCTGATCAGCCAGTTGCCCAAGCTGTTCGGTATCTCCGTCGACAGCCAGGGACCGCTGCGCGACCTGTCGCGCCTGGCGCAATCGTTGATCGCGGGCAACGGCCACTGGCCGAGCGTTGCCATAGGCGCCGGCAGCCTGGCGCTGATCCTGCTGCTCAAGCCATTCAAGCGCCTGCCGGGCATCCTCATCGCCGTGGTGCTGGCAACCTTGGCGGTGAGCCTGTTCAGCCTCGACCAGAAAGGCGTCAAGGTGCTCGGTGAGCTACCCCAGGGCCTGCCCAGCCTGGTATTCCCGTGGGTAAGCGGCATCGACCTGGTCGAGGTGATACTGGGCGGGATCGCTGTGGCGCTGGTGTCGTTCGCCGACACCAGCGTGCTGTCGCGCTCGTACGCCGCACGCCTGAAGAGCCCGGTCAATCCGAATCAGGAAATGTTCGGCCTGGGCGTAGCCAACCTGGCGTCCGGGCTGTTCCAGGGCATCCCGATCAGCAGCAGCTCATCACGCACGCCGGTGGCCGAGGCCGCGGGCTCCAAGACCCAGCTCACCGGCATCATCGGCGCGCTGGCGGTCACCCTGCTGTTGCTGGTGGCGCCCAACCTCATGCAGCACCTGCCCAACAGCGCCCTGGCAGCGGTGGTGATCGCGGCAGCGTTGGGCCTGTTCGAGTTCGCCGACCTCAAGCGCATCTTCCGCATGCAGCAGTGGGAGTTCTGGCTGTCGTTCACCTGTTTCGTCGGCGTGGCGGTGTTCGGTGCGATCCCCGGCATCTGCATCGCCGTGGCGATTTCGGTGATCGAATTCCTCTGGGATGGTTGGCGCCCGCACTACGCGGTGCTCGGGCGGGTCGACGGCACCCGCGGCTACCATGACGTGAAACGTTATCCACAGGCCCGGCGTATTCCGGGGCTGGTGCTGCTGCGCTGGGATGCGCCGTTGTTCTTCGCCAACGCCGAGCAGTTCCAGGGCACGGTACTGGCGGCGGTGCACGAATCGCCGACACCGGTTCAGCGGCTGGTGATCGCGGCCGAGCCGGTCACCAGCATCGACATCACCTCGGCGGACATGCTCGACGAGCTCGACCGGGCATTGGAGGCACGCGGCGTGGAGTTGCAGTTTGCCGAGATGAAAGACCCGGTGAAGGACAAGATGAAGCGCTTCGAGCTGTTCGAGCGAATTGGCGAGAAGGCTTTCCATCCCACGGTCGGTGCGGCGGTGGATGCGTATCTGGAGGACACTGGGGTCGATTGGCAGCCTTAGGTTGCCCGCGAAAGGGCCAGGGCAGGCAAATCAAGCAATCCTCACGCGCCGCCGGTCGATCCAGATCAACATGGCACTGGCATACACCGACACCGCCAGGAACAGCGCCAGGCGCACGGCGAAGGCCTTGTATACATCCTGCCCGCCCGCGCTGTCCTGTACCGACTGCCCCAGCAGTATCAGCATGGTCGTCAGGCAGCTGACCCAATAGGCAGGGCTCTGCCGGGTCGCCACCGCCCGATACAAGCGCCGCCCCTGCCACAGGGTGAACAGCAACACCCAGAGGAAGAACATCCACAGGTGCACGAACAGGCTCAACGCGCCCCACAGCAGTATCGCCAACGCCCCGGCCAGCAAGGTCGAGCCGATCAGCTCGCGGCTGGCATGCCGGGCGCGGGTCTCGCCCGCCTGCTGACCAACGCTGACCGACTTCATGATCAACGGCATGAATTGATCCGGCGCGATCAACGCCAAGAGAAACGCCGGCATGACGATGAGCGTGGCACGTAGCGCCACCCAGCCGACCTCCCCATCGTCGAGCAATGGCGGCGCAGGCTGCATCGGCGCATCGGCGGGCTCCGGAAACAGCACATGCGCCACTGCCGTGCCGAGCACCGCCAGCAGCATGCCCTTGGCCAATGCCTCCACCACCGACAGCGCCAGGGTGAAGTCGCTGGTGCCCGCTGCGGCGATCATGGTCAGGCCGATCACCAGCAGATTGGCCACCAGGCCATTGCCGCCCTTGAGCGCGTACCGCAGCACCAGAAATACCCCGGCAGCCACCAGCATGATCCCGCTCAGAGGGGCATGGCGCAGCAACGGCACCAGCAACAGGCCGCTGCCGCATGCGAGCAGGACCAGCACCGCCAACGCCGGCGCGGCCTTCAACGGCAGGGGCGCGCTGCGCATGGCCAGCAGCAGCGTGGCGAACACCGGCGCCAGGATCGGTACCGGCAGGCCCATGCCGAAACTTGCCGCCAGGCACAGCGCCACGCCCCAGGCCAGGCGCAGCGCCCGCAGGCGGCGCAGTTCAATAGGCATACGACAACCAGCTCATCAACCACATGAACACGCGCCCCAGCAGGTTCAACGGGTTGCCCTCGCTGGGCAGCGCCATGACCTCGGCCTGGCCACCCACGCGCAGTACCGATTTGTCTGCCAACTGGTCGCGGTCGAGTTCAACGATCACCGGAAAGCGCTGCGCCGAGCGCAACCACTCGCGGCTGTTCTGCACCGTCGGCAAGCCACCCGGCGGGGTGCTCTGGCCAACGCTGACGCCATAGCCGATGCTGCGCACACGCCCCTTCAGCACGCTACCGGGCAAGGCGTCGAGCACCACCAGCACTGGCGACCCCGGACGCAGGCGACCGAGGTTGTTCTCGGTCATGTCGGCACTTATCCACAGGTCGTGGATGGCGATCAGCGTCATCATCGGGCTGCCGGCACCCACGTAGTGGCCGACGTCGGTGCGCAGGTCGGTGATCAACCCGTTGGCATCTGCCTTCACCACCGTGCGGGCGAGGTCCAGGCGGGCCTTTTCCACGTTCGCTGCGGCGCTGCGCAGTTGCGCGTTGTCCGCCTCGTCCCCGCCTTGCTGCTCCCGTGCCCGCTCGACCTCGGCACGGGCGGCGGCCACCTGGCTGATCGCCTGGTCACGGGTCGCCTGGGCGCCCTCCAGGCGGCGCACCGACACCGTGCCGGGATCTTCCTCGATCAACCGCTTGAGCCGCTCGGCATCCTGGCGGGCCTTGCGCTCGTTGGCCTGAGCCGCAACCAGCGCGGCCTGCGCCGAGTCGATGCCGGCGGTATGGGCGCCGATCTGTCGGCGCGTGGTGTCCAGGTCGGCCTCCGCCCGCGCCAGGGCGATGCGGTACTGCTCCTGGTCCAACTCGAACAACACCTCGCCCTTGCGCACCTCCTGGTTGTTGCCCACCGCCACCCGCCGGACCTGCCCCGCGACCTCGGCGGCCACCGGCACCACGTAGGCCTGCAGCCGGGCTTGCTGGGTATAAGGCGTGAAACGGTCGGCGAGCAGGTACCAGACCAGGCTCACCAGGATCACCAGCAACACCCAGCGCATGCCCCGGTCGGGGGCCGGAGCCTGCGCTGGCAACGAGGGGCTGGGCGGCGTGGAGGTGGCGTCGCTCATTTCGGTTCACCTTGTTCGGGAGCGGTGAGGGGCGGCTCGTCGAGCAACTCGCCCCAGTCGGTACGCTGTTGCATACGCTTGCGGGTGGCCGGATCGATCGGCTCGCGGCCGCTGTCCCAGCCGCCGCCCAAGGCCTTGTACAAGGTCACCAGGCTGCTCACGGCGTTGCCGCGACTGACCAGGTAGCCATCCTGCTGCTGCAACAACAGCTGCTGGGCATCGAGCACACGCTGGAAGTCGGCGAAGCCTTCGCGATACTGCGACGTGGCCAGGTCCAGCGAACGCTGCGCGGCCTGCGCGGCGTTCTGGCGAATGCCGGCGCTTTGCAGCGAGCGCACCAGGCCGCTGGCGGCATCGTCGGCCTCCCGCGCCGCCTCGCGTACCGCCTGCTGATACAGCTCGATCAGCTGTTGCAGACGAGCGTCCTCGACGCGCACGGCATTCTTGCGCCGGCCGTAGTCGAAGGGGTTCCAGATCAGGCTCGGGCCTGCGGCGAGGTCGAAGGTATCGGGCAAGTGGCTGGCGGAAACGAAACTCCAGCCGATGCTGCCAAGCAGGCTCAGCTGTGGATAAAGGTCCGCCTCGGCCACCCCGACCAGTGCCGACTGCGCCACCACCGCTTGCTCGGCAGCGCGGATATCTGGGCGGCGCTGCAACAGGCTAGCAGGCACATCCTGCAGCACTGCGCGATCAGGCAGCGGCAACTGGCCGTGGCGCGCCTGCAAGGTCGGCAGCGGTCCCGGTGGCCGGCCCAGCAAGGCGCTGAGCGTGTTGCGCAGGGCGTTGAGCTGGTTTTCGAACTGAGGAATGGTGGCCTGGGTCGCCAGGTACTGGGTGCGGGCCTGCTGCCAGTCGAGCTCGTCGTTCTCGCCATGGCGGAACAGCCGTTCGGTGATCTCCAGGCTGCGCGCCTGGCGCCGGGCGTTTTCTTCGGCGATGGCCAACCGCGCCTCGGCTGTGCGCAGGGCGAAGTAGGTATCGGCCACCTGTGCGCGCAACAGCACCCTGGTATCGGCGAAGTTGGCCCGCGAGGCAAAGTAGACGGCATCGGCGCTTTCGATGGCGCGGCTGAAACGGCCCCAGAAGTCGATTTCCCAGCCAATGTCGAAACCCACGCTGGACTGCCAGAACACCGAGTCGCGGGCGGTGGGTGTGCCGGATTGGTCCTGCTTGAGGTACAGGCTCTGCGCCCGCAACTGCTGCAGCTGTGGATAACGTCCGGTCTGGACGATGGCCAACTGCGCCCGGGCTTCGGCGATGCGTAGGCCAGCCACCCGCAGGTTGGTGTTGTTGGCATCGGCTTCGGTTATCAAGCCATCGAGGATCGGATCGCCGAACACTGCCCACCAGCGTCGCAGGTCGGGCACCGGGGCGGTGCGCCCGGCCTGCTCCAGCATCGCCGTGTTCCAGCGGTCCAACCACGGGGCCGGGGGCTTTTCAAAGTCCGGACCGACCTGGGTACAACCGGCCATCAACGCCAGCAGGCCCAACGCACAGGGGCGCACGCGCCTGGGCATGGCAGGCCCTGGCTCAGGCAGCCGGAGGGGCCGGCAGGGCCGGTTGCTCCGGCACCTGCAATGCCACCCACTGCCAGAACAGCACGTAGGTCACGCCCAGGATCACCGGGCCGATGAACAGGCCGATGATGCCCTTGACCACCATGCCGCCCAACGCGCCGATCAGCACAACCGGCATCGGTACGTCCACGCCACGCCCCAGCAAAAGCGGCTTGAGGACGTTGTCGGCGAGGCCGGCGACGAAGGTATAGACAGCGAAGATGATGGTCGCCACCGTGAAGCCCTCGACGTTCAGCACATAGATGATCACCGGCACCGTGATCAGCGTCGCCGGTGCCTGGGCGATGCCCAGCATCAGGATGACGATGGCCAGCATCCCGGCCCCCGGCACCCCCTTGATCACGAAGCCGACGCCGATCAGCAGCATCTGGATGAAGGCGATACCGATCACGCCCTGGGCGACGGCACGAATGGTCGCGGTGCACAGTTTGGCCAGTGGCTTGCCGCGCTCCTCGCCGGACACCCGCATGGCGATGCGCTGGGCGGCGATCTCCCCGCGCTCGCCGAAGGCCATGATCACCCCGGAGATGATGATCGCGCCGATGAACAACAGGAACGCGCCGCCAGCACTCGCCGCGGCGCCCAGCACCGTGCGCCCGGCGCCCTTGAGCTGGGGCAGCCACTGGTTGATCACGCTGGCCAGGTTTTCCGAGGCCGACAGCCACAACGCATACACCTTGGGCCCGATCAATGGCCAGCCGGCCACCGACTCCGCAGGTGCCGGCACGCTCCAGGTACCGCTCTTGAGCAGCGTCACCAGGCTGTCCACCGACTCGCCGATGGACATCACCACCAGGTAGATCGGCACCAGCAGCACCACCAGCACCAGCAGCACCACCAAGGTCGCCGCGTAGCCGTCCTTGAGCCCGGTGCCGCGCTTGATGCGGCCATACAGGGGGTACAGCGTGACCGCGAGGATCACCGACCACAGCATCAACTCCAGGAACGGCTGGAATACCTGGAAGGAGAAAATCACCAGGGCGGCCACCAACCCCGCCTTGATCAGCACGTCCAGCAACCCCCGGGACAGGGCGCTGTCGAGATTGAAACGCGGCTGCATGCTTCACCTCCGAACGTTCAATGCGCCTGCAGGCGCGATTCAATGCTCAGTTTCGGCCACCGGTTGCGGCGCATCGTCACGCAGGCGCCGCGCCAGGGCCATCATCACCAGGGGCACCACCGCCATCGACAGGGTGATGGCCAGCACCAGCAGATCGTGCACCTGCTGGGTCAACACCTGATGCCCGAGTGCCAGCTTGAACACCACGAAGGCGAACTCACCGCCAGATGCCAGCACCACGCCCAGGCACAGCGCCTGGGGCCGGTTGAGCCCGCCGGCCAGGCGCCCCAACGCCACCAGCAGCGGCAACTTGATGCCCACCAGCAACAGCGTCAGCCCGAACACGGCCAGGGGCATGCCGAACAGCAGGCGCAGGTCGGCGCTCATGCCCACGCCAACGAAGAACAACCCGAGCAACAGGCCCTTGATCGGCTCGATCTGGGTCTCCAACTCGTGACGAAACGGCGACTCGGCCATCAGCACGCCGGCGAGAAATGCCCCCAGCGCCATCGAAACACCGACGTGCTCCATCACCCAGGCCGTGCCCAGCACCACCAGCAAGGCGGTCGCCGTCGACAACTCGGGCAGGCCGGAGCCGACCGTCCACTTGAACACCGGAGTCAGCAGGTAGCGACCGAAGACGATCAGCACGGTGATGCCGAGCGCCACCGCCAGCAGCGGCCAGGCCCCTTCGTCGGCGCTGCTGACGCTGCCGCCGAGCAACGGCACCACGGCAATCAACGGAATCGCCGCGATGTCCTGGAACAGCAGGATCGCCACGGCCAGGCGGCCCGGTGGCTTGCCCAGTTCCTTGCGTTCGGCCAGTACCTGCAGGCCAAAGGCCGTGGAAGACAACGCCAGCCCCAGGCCAAGGATGATCGCCGCAGGTTTGGGCTGGCCGAACAGGAAGTACGCCAGCAAGCCCAGCACCAGCGCCGTCAGCCCCACCTGCAAGGTACCGACGCCGAACAGTGCCCGGCGCATGTTCCACAGCCGCCGTGGCGACAGCTCCAGGCCGATGACGAACAACAGCATCACCACGCCCATTTCCGACAGGCGGGCGACGTTGTGCGGATTGTCGAGCAGGCCCAGGACCGACGGGCCGATCAGGATGCCGGCCAGCAGGTATCCGGGGACCGCGCCCATTTTCAAGCGCTGCGCCAGTGGCACCAGAAGTACCACGGCTAGAAGGAAAACCACCGTTGCCTGGAGCAGGCTGCCGTCATGTGGCATGGCTTCGTACCCTTGCATGCACTGCAGGGAGAGGTGTCAGAAACGCTCGTCGACCACCTTGAAGGGATAGGCGATGGACGTGTACTTGCCGATTCTGCCGCGCTTGGGCAGCTTGACCACCTGTTCGCGGGTAATGTCCTTGTAGGGCACGCGGGTCAGCAGATGGCTGATGATGTTCAGCCGGGCTCGCCGCTTGTCGTTGGAGTGCGCCATGAACCAGGGCGCCCACGACGAGTCCGAGGCACAGAACATCTGGTCGCGGGCACGGGTGTAGTCATCCCAGCGGGTGTAGGACTTGAGGTCCATGGGCGACAGTTTCCACAGCTTGCGCCCATCGTTGATACGATCCTGCAGGCGGCGGGTCTGCTCTTCGGGGCTGACCTCGAGCCAGTACTTGATGAGGATGATCCCCGACTCGACCATCATTTTCTCGAACAACGGCACCACGGTGAGGAACTTGTCGGCCTGCTCGGGGGTGCAAAACCCCATCACCCGCTCGACGCCGGCGCGGTTGTACCAACTGCGGTCGAAGATCACCACCTCGCCTGCGGCAGGCATGTGGCCGAGATAACGTTGCACGTACATTTGCGACTTTTCCCGCTCGGTCGGCGCAGGCAGCGCCACCACGCGAAACACTCGCGGGCTGACCCGTTCGGTGATGGCCTTGATGGTGCCGCCCTTGCCGGCCCCATCGCGGCCCTCGAAGACAATGCACACCTTGAGCCCCTTGGCGACCACCCACTCCTGCAGCTTGACCAGCTCGACGTGCAGGCGCTTGAGTGCTTTCTCGTAGTCTTTGCCGCCCAGTTTTTTTTCCGGCTGCTCTTTCGGCTGTTTTTTCCTGGACGACTTGGCCATGGCGATCTCCCGAGGGGTGATGAGGAGTCAGTATGGTCGATCCATGACGATTTGCCGTTTCGCTTGTTGCCGAGTTGCAGGGGCGCGTTGCGCGCCCCTGCCGGTGCCGTTATTTGGCCAGTTTGTCGTAGCTGGTCATCAGGTTGCGGTAGTCGGGAATGTGGTTGGAGAACAACGTCGCCAGCCCTTCTACGTCGTTGCGCCAGTCCCGGTGCAGTTCGCAGGCCACGCCGAACCAGGTCATCAGTTGCGCGCCGGCAGCTTCCATGCGACGCCAGGCAGAATCGCGGGTCAGTTCGTTGAAGGTACCGGAGGCATCGGTGACGACGAACACCTCGAAGCCTTCCTCCAGCGCCGACAGGGCCGGGAAGGCCACGCAGACCTCGGTGACCACCCCGGCGATCAGCAGCTGCTTCTTGCCGGTGGCCTTCACCGCCTTGACGAAGTCTTCGTTGTCCCACGCGTTGATGTTGCCGGGGCGGGCGACGTAGGGCGCGTCGGGGAACAGCGCCTTGAGCTCCGGCACCAGTGGCCCGTTGGGGCCGGTTTCGAAACTGGTGGTGAGAATGGTCGGCAGCTTGAAGTACTTGGCCAGGTCGGCCAGGGCCAGGACATTGTTCTTGAAACGATCAGGATCGATGTCGCGCACCAGCGACAACAGGCCGGCCTGGTGATCGACCAGCAGGACGGCGGTGTCATTCTTGTCCAGGCGTTTGTATTGGAAGGCCATGCGCAGCTCCGGGGAACAAAAGGGTTGGGAGTATCAGCGTAGGCAAGGATGAGGGGTGAGAGAGACCGTCAGTCGGGACACGGCGCCAGTGGGGGCTGAACTACTTTCTCCGACGCCGGTACTGCTGGGAGGGGCTGCGTGGGGATCCAGGCTCCGTCATTTCTATCAACCCAGCAGCCAAAGCGGGTTTAAGATAAGCCTTGCTGAAGGTGGGGCGATGCGATAGCCCAAGCCGCTGCATCAATTCACTGGCTTTCAACGCACTTCCTTCCGGCAGGACTTTCAGCAAGTTCGCTACTTGATCGGTTACTTGATCGGTCACTTGATCGGTCACTTGATCGGTAGAGCCTGCTTCGGCGAGAGCTTGCAGCAGGGCTTTCAACATGAACTCGACAAAAGGCGTCGCCTCGCCAGCCCGATCCGCACTCGCTAGAGCGGCGTAGTAAGCATCTTGCTGCTCCCGAATGACAGTCTCGACTGGCAAATATGCCATGACGCCCCGCCATCGGCTGAGCAGAAGCGTCTGCCACAACCTTCCCATCCGCCCATTACCGTCGGCGAATGGATGGATGAATTCGAATTCGTAATGGAACACGCAACTGACTATCAGCGGGTGCCATTCGCTGTGGGATAACCAATGCAACAGATCTTGAATCAGAGCGGCCACTCGACTGGCGGGGGGCGCCATATGAAGCAATCGCGAGCCTCGATAGATACCGACCCCGCCCTGCCGGAAATGCCCGGCATCATCGATCAACCCCTGCATCAACAAGGCATGGGCTGCCAGCAAGTCCGCTTGACGGCCCGGCTGCCATGAAGGCATCGCATCGTAGGTGACAAAGGCGTTTCGGACTTCCTGGATTTCACGCGGCAATCCCAGAACCCTCTTACCCTCAAGCAATGCCGTGACCTGCTCGACACTCAGTGTGTTGTTCTCGATGGCGAGCGAAGCTTGGATGGTCCTGATACGGTTGCCTCTACGCAACTGGGGTGTCAGTGCATCATCCCGATAGGCCGTCAACAGCCCCACCTGCTCACTGATCTCTGCGACCAGGGCCAACATGCGTGGCGTTAGCGTCAGCGGCGGCTCGTACTTGCTCATTGCTTGCATCCTTTGACAATCCATCTGGCGGCTGCGCGCCAGCGTTTGTCGTCACCTTATCCACTGCATAGCCATGGGTAAAGGCAGCCGGAGCATTGGTTCACAAATTCCTGAACTAATTATTTCCTCCCAGCGATTTTTCCACCCGCCGCCCCCCACCAGAATCGCCTGACCACAATCACAATAACCGTGAGGCCACTCCCGTGGACCAGACACTCCAGGTACGCCAGGCCGCCGCCGCCCTGGTCGAAGCCTTCGCCAGCAACGATACCGCGCGCTACTTCGCCTGTTTCAGCGAAGATGCCACCTTCCTCTTCCACACCTTGCCGCAGCCACTGCTGTCGCGCCGCGCCTATGAAGAACTGTGGGGCCAATGGCAAGCCGAGGGCTTTGCCGTGCTCGGTTGCCAGTCGAGCAACGCCCAGGTCAGCCTGCAAGGCGACGTGGCGATCTTCATGCACGACGTGGCCACGCATATCCGCAGCGCCGGGGAAGAGCACCTGCTGGCAGAACGCGAGACCATCGTCTTCCGTCGCCACGGCGAACGCTGGCTGGCGTGCCATGAACACCTCTCGGTCGTGACCGCGGCCTGATTCGAATTCCTGCGGCCTTGCCGCCCTGCCATCGCACCCACAAAAGGGCCCGCGCACCGGGCCTACAACAACCGCGCTGGAGCATCACCATGAGCCACTCGACCGGTATCGAGACCAATGGCGTCGAACAGATCCCCGACGATCAACGCGACGCATCCCCGCTGGACCTGTTCCGCCTGATCTTCGGCGGCGCCAACACCTTCGCCACCGCCGTGCTGGGCAGTTTCCCGGTGCTGTTCGGCCTATCGTTCCAGGCGGGTGTCTGGGCGATCCTGCTCGGGGTTGGCGTGGGCGCGCTGATCCTCGCCCCCATGGGGCTGTTCGGCGCACTGAACGGCACCAACAACGCCGTGTCGTCGGGCGCCCACTTCGGCGTGCACGGGCGTATCGTCGGCTCGTTCCTGTCGCTGCTGACCGCCGTGGCGTTCTTCTCGCTGTCGGTGTGGAGTTCGGGCGATGCCTTGGTCGGGGGCGCCAAGCGCCTGGCCGGGCTACCGGAAACCGACCTGACCCTGGGCCTGGCCTATGGCCTGTTCGCAGTGCTGGTACTGGTGGTGTGCATCTTCGGCTTCCGCTTCATGCTGTGGGTGAACAAGATCGCCGTGTGGGCCTCGAGCCTGCTGTTCCTGCTGGGTATCGTCGCCTTCGCCGGGCCGTTCGACGCGGGCTACGCCGGCAGCGTGAACCTCGGACAGGCCGGTTTCTGGTCAGCCTTCGTCGGCGCGGCGATCCTGGCCATGAGCAACCCGGTGTCATTCGGCGCCTTCCTCGGTGACTGGTCGCGCTACATCCCGCGGCACACGCCCAAGGCACGCATCATGCTGGCGGTGATCGCCGCCCAGGCCGCGACGCTGATCCCGTTCCTGTTCGGCCTGTGCACCGCCACCCTGGTGGCCAGCCAGGCGCCGGACTACATCGCTGCCAACAACTACGTCGGCGGCCTGCTGGCGGTTTCGCCGAGCTGGTTCTTCCTGCCGGTGTGCCTGATCGCGGTGATCGGCGGCATGTCCACCGGCACCACGGCCCTGTACGGCACGGGCCTGGACATGTCCAGCGTGTTCCCACGCTTGCTCAGCCGCGCGGGCGCCACCCTGCTGATCGGCGTGCTGGCCATCGCCTTCATCTTCATCGGCCGCTTCACCTTCAACCTGGTGCAGAGCGTGTCGACCTTCGCCGTGCTGATCATCACCTGCACCAGCCCGTGGATGGTGATCATGATCCTCGGCCTGGTCACCCGTCGCGGCTTCTACCACGCCGACGACCTGCAGGTGTTCACCCGCGGCCAGCGCGGCGGCCATTACTGGTTCTTGCACGGCTGGAACTGGCGCGGCATGGGCGCATGGATCCCCAGCGCAGTGATCGGGCTGTGCTTCGTCAACCTTCCTGGGCAGTTCGTCGGCCCACTGGGGAATCTGGCCGACGGCATCGACCTGAGCCTGCCGGTGACCCTCGGCATGGCCGGCCTGCTGTACATGCTACTGCTCAACCTGTTCCCCGAGCCTGCTGGCGTATACGGCCCCAACGGCCCCCGCTGGGTGCGTTGCAAAAGCACCCAGCACACCCCCGTGACCCTTGCCGACCTGGCCTGACTGGATACTGAACATGACCACCTCCCACTACATCGCCGGCCGTTGGGTCGAAGGCCTGGGCAATGACTGCATCAGCGTCAACGATCCCGCCCTGGGGCAACCCTTCGCTGAACTGATGGCAGCCAGCGTGACCCAGGTCGATGAGGCCGTTGCCGCCGCACGCCAGGCCCTGCCGGCCTGGAAGCGAGTCGACGCCTCGGCCCGTGCCGCCTTCTTGCGCGGGTTCGCCCAGCAGCTTGGGCAACGTCGGGAAGCGTTGATCGAGCTGCAGATACGCAACAACGGCAAGCCCCGGCACGAGGCGGAAATTGATCTGGATGATGCCCAGGCGACCTTCGCCTACTACGCCGACCTGGCCGAACAGTTGCCCTTGCAAGACCGCGATGTGGCCCTGGCCGCTGCAGGTTTCAGCGCCCGTACCCGGCTCGAACCGGTGGGCGTGGTCGGCCTGATCGTGCCGTGGAATTTCCCGCTGGTGACCAGCGCCTGGAAGATCGCCCCGGCCCTGGCCGCCGGTTGCACCGTGGTGCTCAAGCCTTCGGAAGTCACCCCGCTGGTGGAGCAGGCCTACGGCCAGATCGCCGATGCCATAGGGTTGCCGGCAGGGGTGTTGAACATCGTCAACGGCAAGGCCGAAGTCGGTGCCGCGCTGAGCAACCATGCGGGCCTGGACAAACTGTCGTTCACTGGCAGCAACAGTGTCGGCAGCCAGGTGATGCGTAGCGCCGCGGCCTATTGCCGGCCGGTGACCCTGGAATTGGGCGGCAAGTCGGCGATCGTGGTGTTCGACGATTGCGACGTGGACCAGGCGGTGCAGTGGATCGTCGCGGGTATCACCTGGAACGCCGGGCAGATGTGCTCGGCGACCTCGCGTTTGCTGGTGCAGGATGGCATCGCCGACACCCTGCTGGCGCGTTTGCAGCAAGCGCTGCAAGAGCTGCAGGTGGGCAACCCGCTGAGCGAGGACGTGCAGATGGGCCCGCTGACCAGCCAGGCGCAGTGGCTCAAGGTGGTCAGCTACTTCGCCACCGCCCGCGAGGAAGGCCTGAATTGTCTGGCCGGTGGCAAGGCGCTGGAGCGCGACGGCTGGTTCGTCAGCCCGACGCTCTATGTCGATGTGCCGACCGAGAGCCGCTTGTGGACAGAAGAAATCTTCGGCCCGGTGCTGTGCGCCCGTCGCTTCACCAGCGAAGCCCAGGCCATCGCCGAGGCCAACGACAGCCGCTTCGGGCTGGTCGCTACCGTTTGCTCGGCCGACCTGGCACGTGCCGAACGGGTGGCCGATGCGCTGGAAGTCGGGCATGTGTGGATCAACTCGATCCAGGCGGTGTTCGTCGAGACTTCGTGGGGTGGCACCAAGGGCAGCGGCATTGGCCGGGAGCTTGGGCCTTGGGGGTTGGCGGCGTATCAGTCGGTCAAGCATGTGACGCGGTGTCTGGGGTAAAACAAAGCGTGCATCGATGAAGCCCGCTTGGAGATAACTACCCCAAGGGGTAAAGCTCATCGCCGGCATTGGGGCCGCTTTGCGGCCCCCGGCATTCTTAAGTGAACACCATTAGAGTTACTGCAGCGACATCATCATCGTCTTTGGCGAGAGTTCAGGGCAAAGCTTGAATCCAGCGTACTTGGCATAGAACTGTTCCAATCGCTCGGTCAGGGGATGAACGACCATCGCGACGCAACCTACCACCTCCGAGGCTGCCAAAGCTCGCTCGATCGCATCCTGCAGTAGATCCGTTGCCACGCCTTGTCCTGCAGCGCTACGGGTCACCCCCATCCGCCCCAATACAATCACCGGTAGAGGGTCGGGTGCATTGCGTCTGAGCTTGGCCGAAACCCCATGCGTACGGGCAACCGACCCGTTCGAAAGCGTGTAATACCCTGCGACACTATTCGAGCCCTTGAAGCAGGTGACATAAATCACGGCATGCTTGGCCTGCTGAGCTTTTAACGCCTTCTCCCAGAGATAACTATTGATCGAAGGTTCACCGCAATCGAACCGTTTCAGATCATGGGAAATATTCAGGACCTGCGGAGCAGTCAACTCCAGCGCTTCGGCCTGGCCAGCAGTTTCTTCACGCATTCGTTACTCCTGATGGGATGGTCTTCCAGCGCCTGCGTGAACGTATCGAACGCCTCCTCGTCGAGCAGGAACAAGCGCCGCTCCATCAGTACCTCTTCGGCCCGTTTGCAGGCTGCCTCCAAGACGAAGCTGGTGCGATCTCCGCCGACGACCTCTACCGCCGCGTCGATCAGATCCCGGCGATATTCGGCGACTCGCATGTTCAATGGAACCGCCTTGCTGCGATCCCGGATGTGCATTTCACTCATTGATGACTCCTTGCCCGTTCCACGCGGGCCGCCAGGTCGACCGATTCGCTCGACTGATCCAAGCCTATAAAATCGTAACGCAAATGTATAGACGTAAATCCATTTGCGTTACAGGCGGTCAGGATTGGGGGATCAGAAGCAGTTGCTCGAAAAAATGTCCTATACAAAGGGAATATGAGCGTCTCAAAGGGTCCTTCTTGACGCAAAGCCGCTCCCACAGAGGTTAGTGGGTCTTGTTCAGCCCCAACTCGATGTCGTCGATCAGCGCCTTGGCCATCTCACTGAGGATGCGCGCTGCGCTGCCGGCCTTGCGGTCGTTTTCCATTTCGGCTTCGGTGGTGAGGTGGCGGATGCAGCCGAGCAGGATCGAGAGTTGGCTGAAGGCGTGGTCGAAGGGGATGCCGGGTTGCAGGCGGAACAGGTCGAAGGTTTCGATGCCGGCGGTGGTGGTGCGGGTGGGGTCGGTTGTGTCCATGGGGGCGGTTTCCTGAATTCGGTGGGGGATGGCACCGGCGGGGCCGGTGTTCGCGGGTAAACCCGCTCCTACAGGTACAGCGCCGAGTTTGAAGTTGGCGCTGTATCTGTAGGAGCGGGTTTACCCGCGAAGAGGCCGGTTAGGCCGCTATCAATGCAGGCTTGGTTTGCGCTCCAATGCCAACAACAAGGCATCCGCCTGAGCCCAGGCAATCTGCATGGCGCGCAGGCCGTTCTCGACCGATTCGCGCATGGCTTCATCTTCGATGCTGTCGACGGCATAGCGGCATCGGTTATAGGCGATCATCAGGTAATGGGTGACGTTCATCACCACATGGTTCAACGGCACATGGCGCTCGATGATGGCATTGCTGAGAGTGCTACCGTCGGGGATCTGGTAGAAATGCGGTGGGTCGGGGACGATTGTTTTCATAGCAATTCCTTGAAGATTTCAGGAGTTGCCACCGCCGTTTCCACACGAAGGGCGGCAACTGTACGCGGGGTGGAAAACCGGTCATCAAGGAACCCCGGCAGGCCTCACGGCCTCCCGCGCACAGATGCCATTACGGCAAGTACTTGATGATTGTCCGGGTTTCCACACCCGATCGCTGAACATCAGCGACGCGGACAGCCTAGGGGGCCAGGATTTCCGGGACAATCAGACGCGTGTCGACGCGACTCGTAGGGTATTTCGCTGGGCGCGGGACCGCCAGTACGGATGGGTAGGACGCATCTGAAAGCAGCGTGGGATATGGACTGTGTTGCTTGCGGGGGGCTCGTCTGGGGTTTTGTAGTGGCGCGGAAATCGAGCGCCGCCCGCGCGGCGCTTCGCGGGGCAAGCCCGCTCCCACAGTTTGTTGCAACGTGCCACTGTCTGTCAGGCCATGGTTGTTCGCCTTTGGGGGCACCACGGAAGATCGGGGTGCGCCCTGCGCCAACACAGATATCGCGCCGGGCCCACCAGGCTGACAACCATGGCCTATCGGACATAATTGGCCCGAAACAGATGTGGGAGCGGGCTTGCCCCGCGAAGCGCCGCGCGGGCGGCGCTCGATTTCCGCCGCGCTGCACATCTCAAGCGCACACCCCGCGCCCCCCCGCTAAACCGGCTCTTCCCCCGACCGCCCACCATCCTGCAGCAACACCATGCTCTGCGGCGAAGACAAGGCAATACCCTCGTCCCGCAACCGCCCCAGGATGGTGAACAACAGATCGCTACGCGCCCCCGACACCTGCCGAGGCCCCGCCACATAGCCACTGACACTGATCACCATGCCACTGGCGGTCAGGTCCTTGAACGTCACCGAACACGCCGGCGCATCGAGAATCCCTTCATGCTCACGATAGGCCGCCAGCAGCAACTCGCGCACGCGGTTGGCATCGGTCTCCAACGGCAAGGTCAAGGTAATACCGACCACACCCAGCGCATTACCCATGGTCACGTTGCGCACGTTCTGCGAGATGAACTGCGAGTTGGGCACGATCACCGTCGAACGATCAGACATCTGGATCTCGGTGGCGCGCACGTTGATCCGGCGAATGTCGCCTTCCACCCCGGCCAGGCTCACCCAGTCGCCCACCTTGACCGGCCGCTCGGTGAGCAGGATCAGGCCAGAAATGAAGTTCTGCACGATCTGCTGCAAACCGAAACCGATACCGACCGACAACGCACTGACCACCCAGGTCAGGCTGGTCAGGTTGATGTGCAGGGTCGACATCACCAGCATGGCCAGGAAGATGAAGCCCAGGTAGCCCACCAGGGTCACCAGCGAGGCACGCATGCCGGCATCCATGTCGGTTTCCGGCAGCAGGCGCTCGCTCAACCAGCGCTTGACCACGCGAATGCCGAACAGCCCGGCGAAAAACATCAGCAACGCGACCAGGATGTCCTGGGGCACGATGTTCAGGTTGCCCAGCACCTTGCCACCGGTGCCGTCCCAATCGCCCAGGCTCGCCAGCAGCTCGGCGGGGCTGGTGCCCGAGGGCATCAGCGCCAGCAACAGGGCGAGGAACAGCAAGACCGTACGACCGATCCCGGCCAGGATGGTACTGGCCTGGGCCTGGTGCCGTGGCGCCAGGCCGAGCGATGCGGCCAGGGCCAAGCCGCCGGGTTGGCGCGGCGACAGCAACGTCTCGCACAGGTCGCCGAGGAAGGTGGTCAAAAGGTAGGCGCAGGTGATGACCAGGCTCACCCACAGCAGCTTGGCAGTCAGGTAATAGGCCAGGGTCAGGTAGCCGGCCAGCAGCGCCAACAGGATCGCAGCCAGCCAAAGCACCATCACGAAGGGAATCAACCCGGCAAGGCCCGTGGGGCGCTCCAGGTCATGCTTGCGCAAGGTGCGGCGATAGCGGGCCAGGGCCGTGGCGAAGATCACCGCCACCACCAGGGCGGTCAGGCCATTGACCGCGAGGGTCAGCGCCAGGCTGGCCCCGATCACGCTGTTGATGCGTTCCATGGTCACCATGACCATCAATGCCAGGGCCAGCAGCTTGGGGAACCAGCCCAGCGCACTGGCCACTTCGTCGTGGATCGGCGGCAGCCGCCAGGAGGGCCGCTGCAACATCAGCATGGCACGGCCAAGGCCGGTGATGAACGCACTGA
Organism: Pseudomonas putida; assembly: GCF_005080685.1. Classification (NCBI taxonomy): domain Bacteria; kingdom Pseudomonadati; phylum Pseudomonadota; class Gammaproteobacteria; order Pseudomonadales; family Pseudomonadaceae; genus Pseudomonas; species Pseudomonas putida. The sequence goes on from NZ_CP039371.1 coordinate 5,690,134, forward strand.
ACACCACCAGGGTCAGCACATGGTTGGTGACGCTGGCGATGTCCGTCCCCAGCTCGGCGCTGCTCTCCAGCCCCCAGCGCAGCAGCGATACCGAGCCTGCAATGGTGCCCAGGGTCGCCAGGCTCACGCCCACGGCCAGGGCGCTGCGGCGCAGCCGCCCCTCCGGGAACCAGCGCACCATGGCATGCGCCAGCAAGCGCTCGATCAGGCCGCGCACCACGGTCCATACCAGGATCGCGGCGACCAGGCTGGTGATGAACAGCCAGCGGTGGTCGGCATCGAACGCACTGGCGATGGCATCGGCGGCCTCGCCCCGCAAGTCGCGCAGGCGCGCCACGTCATCCTGGGTCGGGCGGATGATGCTCTGCCAGAACGCCGGGCTCAGTGGCGAGGCGGCGCGGCTGGTGACCTGGGAGTTGAACTGGCTACGGCGCAGGTTGACGATCTGGGTCGACAGGTCGCGTGCCGACTGGGTCAGCTTGGTCGCCTGGTCCTGCTGGGCCACCAGCGCCTTCTTCTCGGCATCGAGCTGTTTACGCTGCTGGGTCAGGGCCTCGGCTTCGTCCGGTTGCACCGGGCCCAGCACCTTGAGCTTGTCGTCGAGCTTGTCGACGTCGGCGGTTCGTTGCGCACTGAGTACATCGGCCTGGCGCTGGACCTGGATGGCGGCCAGGCGCAACTGGGCCAGCAAGTCGTCGTTGGCATCGCTGGTGACGCCCTGGCGGATCTGGTCGAGACGATCGCTGAGCTGCTCGAGGCTGGCATTCTCATCCAGCACTGGCAATTCAGCCACGCTCAGGTTGGACAGCGGCGTGGCCGGTGCCGACCAGGCCGGGCTGGCCAGCGCCAGCATCATGGCCAATACGCCTAGGTAAAAACGGGCAAGGCTGACACGCCTCATCGAATGTTCCTCTTTACATCTCGATTTGGCGGCAGATTCTACGCGGCTTCAGGCAATCAGGAGAGTGCCGTTTCTCGCGCCAACAGTTGCCGCTTGCGTTCCACACCCCAGCGATAGCCGCTGATCTCGCCATCGCGGCGCACCACCCGGTGGCAGGGGATGGCCACGGCGATGCGGTTGGCCCCGCAGGCCAGGGCCACCGCACGCACGGCACGCGGCGCGCCAATGCGCTCGGCGATGTCGCTGTAGCTGACCCGGCTGCCCACGGGCACCTCACGCAGGGCCTGCCAAACCCGCTCCTGGAACGCCGTGCCCTGCACGTCCAGGGGCAGGTCCAGGCCCAGCGCCGGGGCTTCGACGAAACCCACGACTTGCGCGACCAGGCGCTCGTAGGCGGCATCGCCACCGATCAGGTCGGCCTTGGGGAACTGATCCTGCAACTGCTCGAGCAGTGCTTGTGGGTCATCGCCGAGCAGGATCGCACAGATGCCCTTGGCACTTTGCGCCACCAGGATCGCCCCCAGCGAGCACTGACCGAGGGCGAAATGGATGGTCGCGCCAGCACCGCCAGCCCGGTAATCCCGCGGCTGCATGCCCAGACGTTGGTCGGCGCTGGCATAGAATCGGCTGTTTGAGTTGTAGCCTGCGTCGTAGATGGCCTCGGTGACCGAGCCCTGCCCTTCGCCCAGCCGCTCGCGCAGCCGCCGGGCGCGGAAGGCCGAGGCGTAGGCCTTGGGGGTGAGGCCGGTCTCGGCCTTGAACAAGCGATGCAGATGGAAGGGGCTGATCCCCAGCTGGGCGCCGAGCTGGTCGAGGCTGGGCGGGTTGTCGTGGCTTTCGAGCAGGCGGCAGGCTTGGGTGATCAGCACGCTGCGGCGAGTGTCGGCCGGCCTGGCCTGGCAGCGGCGGCAGGCGCGGTAGCCTGCGGCTTCGGCGTTGGCCGGGGTGTCGAAGAACTCGACGTTTTCGCGTTTGGCCATGCGTGATTTGCAGCCTGGGTGGCAGTACACGCCGGTGGTGCGCACGGCGTAGACGAATTGACCGACGGCGGCGGTGTCACGGGCTTGCACGGCTTGCCAGCGTTGGGTGTCGGTGGTGTAGGGCATCATCTGGGAGGTTCTCATGTTTGCTTCGTCTGTGCCGGCCTCTTCGCGGGTAAACCCGCTCCTACAGGGATAGTGTGATCCTGAGAACTGCGCTGCATCTGTAGGAGCGGGTTCACCCGCGAAGAGGCCGGCCCTGCCACTGAACCTTCATCAGGCCCGCCACAGGTACCAGGCCGCCACCGTCCGAAACGGGCTCCAGGCCATCCCCAGGGCCCGCAATTGCGCCGGCGTCGGCGGTTTTTCCAGCCCTTTGAGCCGGCGATACCCGGCGCGCACGCCGAAATCGTCGACAGGCAGCACGTCCAGCCGCTCCAGGCAGTAGATCAGCAGCATCTCCACGGTCCACCGCCCTACCCCACGCAAGGTGACCAATCGCTCGATCAACGCTTCGTCGTCCAACATCAATGCCTCTGCCCGGCTGGGCACCAGGCCGTCCAGGCGCGCTTGGGCGATGCCCCGGATGGTCGCCAGCTTGGTCGCCGAAAAACCACAGGCGCGCAGTGTCTCGGGACTCACCGCCAGCAACCGCTCTGGCTGCGGAAACGCCACGTCGGGAAACAACGCCAGCATACGCCCCAGGATCGCCTCGGCGGCACGCCCATGCAATTGCTGGTAGGCGATCGCCCGCACCAGCGCCTCGTACGGCTCCTGCGCGGGCTTGGCCTGGTGCAGGCACGGCCCGACCGCAGCGATATGCCGCGCCCAGTCGGCGTCCAGCGTCGCCAGGTAGTCGATGGCCGCGCGGTGAGCGTCAGGCGCTGGGTCAGCGGGAGTCATGAAAGCCTCCTGTAGGTTCGGACCCGACTCATCTTAGCCCAGCACCGAGGCGGCGAAACGCCGGTTCTTGCGCGGCTAATTCCTGGTATGCCATTGCCCCGGGCCGGCATCCGCGCATAGAATTGAGAACTATTCACAGTCACATATGCTCACCGGGCCAGGCTTTCGATACGATGCAGATCAACGACACGCTCAAGCCAACCGAGGTCGCCCTGCTCTATCGTTCCCACCACGCCTGGCTGCGTGGCTGGCTGCGCAGCCGCGTCGGTTGCCACGAACATGCCGCGGACCTGGCCCAGGATACTTTCGTGCGCCTGCTGCGCGCCCGCCAGGTGTCGCCCTTGAAGGAGCCGCGCGCCTACCTCAGCAGCATTGCCCGTGGCTTGATGATCGACCAGTTCCGCCGCCGCGCGCTGGAGCGCGCCTACCAGGAAAGCCTGGCCCATGTACCGGAAGGCGAAGTGCCCAGCGAGGAACACCGGCTGGTCATTCTCGACACCCTCGGGCGTCTCGACCGTGCCCTGCACCAGCTCAAGCCGCGCGCGCGCCAGGCATTCCTGCTGGCGCAACTCGATGGCCTGAGCATCGCGCAGATCGCACTGCGCCTGGACGTCTCCCGGGCCACCATCGAGCGCGACCTGGCCCGCGCCCTGGCCGTCTGCTACCGAATGCGCTATGCCGAACACTGAGCACAACCCCGCTCAAGCCCAGGTCGACCAGGCCATCGAATGGCTGGTGAAGCTGCGCTTCGACGATCCGAGCCCGCGAACCGTGCAGCGATTCCAGCAATGGCTGGCCGCTCACCCGCACAACGCCCAGGCCTGGCAACGGGTCAGCAACCTCAGCGACGAGCTGGCCGGGCTACCCAGCGAACTGACCCGGCGAACCCTCGATGGCAGCCAGCGCCAGCGCGTCAGCCGGCGTGACCACCTCAAGCTGCTGGCAGTGCTGGCGGTAGGCGGCAGCCTCGGTTGGGCCGCCCGCGAACCATTGGGCCTGCCGGCGCTGCTGGCCGACACCAGCACCGGCACAGGCGAACGCCGCCAACTGCAAGGCATCGACGGCAGCCGCATCCAGCTCAACACCGCCAGCGCCATCGACCTGCGTTACAGCGTCGAGGCGCGCGAACTGACCCTGCTGCGCGGCGAGGTCAGCCTGGACAGCAACGCCGGCGACAACCGCCCGTTCCAGATCAACACCCGCTTCGGCGACCTGGGTACCCGCAACGGCCTGTTGCTGCTGCGCGAAAACGACCGAGGCCTGCTGTTGGCCGTGCGCCGCGGCGAAGTCACGCTGTTCCCCCACTCCCCCTCCCCACGCCAGGTGCGCGCGGGTGAGGTACTGCAGGTGTCGACAGGCGACGCCTACCCGCTGACGGGCCTGCATGGCGACCCCTGGGGCTGGACCGATGGCGTGCTCAGCGTGCAGCAGATGCCGCTGGCCGAGTTCGTCAGCGAGCTTTCCCGCTACCGCCCCGGCGTGCTGCGCTGCGCACCGGAGGTCGCCGGGTTGAAGGTGTCCGGCACCTATCAGCTGGGCGATACCGAACAGATTCTGCAACTGCTGGCACGCGGCCTGCCAGTACGTGTCGATTACCGCACGCGTTATTGGGTCAGCCTCGGCGCGGCTTGACACAACCTGCAGGTACAACGGGCAAGGCGACAACAGCTTGCTGGTGATTCCACGTAACCTGTCGATGACCTTGCGCGCGAGTTTCTGATCCAGGTGGCCTCTTCGCGGATAAACCCGCTACAAGTACTGTGAAGATCCCTGTAGGAGCGGGCTTGCCCGCGAAGAGGCCGGTAAAGGCCCTGCAAACGCCTCAGTCCACCACCGCTCGCATCCGCCCCACCCGCCGATACGACTGGCGCGCAACACACACGAACAACCCCGCCATCAACGCAAGCGCCATCGGCAGCCCATGCGGCGCGACGTCCATCGCCGCGCCACTGAGCAATGGCCCGATCAGGCTACCCACGCCCCACAGCAGGCCCACGCTGGCATTCGCCGTGACCAGGTCCTTGCCCTTGAAACGCTGACCGATCAGCACCAGCGCCAAGGTATAGATGGCCCCCGCCACCGCCCCCAGCAACACCAGCATCGGCCACAGCAGCCAGGTCATGTCCAGCAACCAGGGCAAGGCGATGCCGATGGCCATCGCCACCAGACCGCACACCAAATGCAGCCCGGTACGCTCGACGCGGTCGGCCAGCCAGCCCAGCGGCAGCTGGAACACCATGTCGCCGGCGAATACCACCGTCACCATCAGCGCCGCCACGCCCACGGCGAAGCCATGGCTGCTGGCATACACCGGCAACAGCGACAACACCACGGCATCGAAGAACGAGAAGAACAGCACCGCCACGCACAACGCCGGGGCGACACGGAAGAAACCCGCCAGGCCGAAGCTCTTCTCGCCTTCCTCGCCATGCTCGACAGTGTCGTTGGGCACCGTCAGCAGGATGCACAGCAGCGCCAGGCCGTAGCCGAGGGTGACCACACCGATGATCCACGGGCTGTCGGCGCCGAGCAGCGCCAGCAGTGCCGGGCCCAGTACCTGAAAGCCGGTGAAGCTGGTGGCGTACAGGGCCATGATCTTGCCGCGGTTGTGGTCCGGGCAGAGTTCGTTGACCCAGGATTCGCCGAGGATGATCGCAATGCCCATGCCGATGCCCAACCCCAGGCGCAGCGCAGCCAACAGCCACAGCGACTCGAAGGCCGATTCGAGCAGGGCGATGCTCACCGTGCACAGGCTGAAGCACAACAGGTAGATGGTGCGCCGGGTCAGGTGCCGGCAACAGGCATCGACCATGAACGCCGAGAGCATCATCCCCGCTGCCGGAATGGCCGAGATGATGCCGATTTCCAGGGTGCCGGCCCCCGCCTCGTGCAGACGCAACGACACCAGCGGCAGGCTGGCCCCCAGGCTGAAGCCCACGACCGACACGGCGAACAGAAGGCCGGTCAGCAAACGCATGTTCATGTACCACTCCTCGCAAACTGAAAAGACGCGCTAATGCAGGCGCCCACGTGCACGCCGGGTTGCCAGGCGATGCATGGGCGCGGTTCAGTTCAGGGCGAGGTGTGGCGAGAAGGTGAAGGCGAACAGCACGCTGCGCCGCCGCTTGAGCACCGTGTCGCTCGGCCACGCACGGCGCATGGCCTGCAGGGCAGGTTGGCGGGTGTGGGCGAGGGGCTGGCTACGGCGCATTGCGGTGTTTGACTACGCGGAGTATGGGAAAGAGGCCGGCACTCTAGGCGAACGCAGGGCAGATCGTCAATCGCCGCACCGGCCCTGCAGGAGCGGGCCTGCCCGCGAATGGGCTGCAAAGCAGCCCCGGCGATATCACCGTTTACCCGTGTTAGGCAGGAACACCGCGAGCAATCCGAACAACGGCAGGAACGAGCACAACCCATACACGTACTCGATCCCGCGCAGGTCGGCCAGGTACCCCAGCAGTGCTGCGCCAATGCCGCCAAAGCCGAACATCAGGCCAAAGAAAATCCCGGCGATCATACCCACGCTACCCGGCACCAGTTCCTGGGCATACACCACGATGGCCGAGAACGCCGAGGCCAGGATGAAGCCGATCACCACGCTGAGCACGGTGGTCCAGAACAGGTCGGCATAGGGCAGTGCCAGGGTGAACGGCGCCACCCCCAGGATCGAGAACCAGATCACCGCCTTGCGCCCGATGCGGTCGCCGATCGGCCCACCGAAGAAGGTACCGGCCGCCACCGCGCCGAGGAACAGGAACAGGTGCAGCTGTGAACTGGCCACGGAAACGCCGAACTTCTCGATCAGGTAGAAAGTGAAGTAGCTGGTGAAGCTGGCCATGTAGAAGTACTTGGAGAACACCAGCAGGCCGAGCACGATCAACGCCGCAATCACCCGCCCGCGAGAGATGCCATGGGTGGCCTGCACGGCCTTGCGCGCCTTGGCCTGGTTGAGGTGCTCCTTGTACCAGCGGCGCAGCATCAGGGTCACGCCGAAGAACGCCAGGCCGACCACGCCGAACCAGGCCACGTGGGTCTGGCCGAACGGGATGACGATGGCCGCCGCCAACAGCGGGCCCATGGCCGAGCCGGTGTTGCCGCCCACCTGGAAGGTCGATTGGGCCAGGCCAAAGCGCCCACCGGAGGCCAGGCGGGCGATCCGCGAGGTTTCCGGGTGGAAGGTCGACGAGCCGATGCCCACCAGCGCCGAGGCCAGCAGGATCATCGGGAAACTGCCGACGAACGCCAGCATCACGATCCCCACCAGGGTGCACAACGTGCCGACCGGCAGCAGGTTCGGCGTTGGCCGGCGATCGGTGAAGAAGCCCACCCACGGCTGCAGCAGCGAGGCGGTGATCTGGAAGGTCAGGGTAATCAGGCCGATCTGCGCGAAGCTCAGGTCATAGCTGGCCTTGAGCATCGGATAGATCGCCGGCAGCACCGACTGGATCAGGTCGTTGGTCAGATGCGCCAGGGCGCAGAAGGTGATGATGCGCATCACCAGCGGGTTGGCTTGGCTCGCCGTACCGTTGGTGGAAGCCGAGGAGGCGCTACTGATGGCCATTGGCCTGGATCTCCGTCCGCAGGTTGGGATCCGATTATCGGGAAACAAATAGATACATAGCTACCCTTATTTGCCACCCGGCACCTACATACTTGTAAATGGTTCTCAATATATTTAGCATCCTCAACCTGTCACCCCGTTATCGCTGGGCGAAACGCCCACCTTCAGCGAGCAGCCGCCATGAGCCCTATGTCCGCCGCGCAGCCACAACCCGACCCTCAGCAGGAGGCGCTGCGCTGGTTTTCGCTTTTGCGCCAGCCGGGTTGCGACGCGCAGACGCGCCAGGCGTTCGCCGTCTGGTGCCAGGACCCGCTCAACGCTCACGCCTACGCCGAACTCGAGGCCTGCTGGCAGCAACTGCAGCCAGCAACGCCGGCCCGCCCTCGCCCGCAACCGATCAAGGCGCGTCGCAGCCGCCTGGGCAAATGCCTGGCGCTGCTGTTCCTGCTGGTGCTCGGCGCATTGGCCTACTTGTACTGGCCATTGATGCAGCGCCTGGGCAGCGAGCTGCACACCGATGTCGGTGAACGGCGCAGCGTGCGCCTGAGCGATGGTTCCACCCTGCACCTGGACAGCGCCAGCGCCGTCAACGTCGACCTGCGCGGGCGTACCCGCCTGCTGCACCTGGTGCAGGGCCAGGTCGACCTTGAGGTGATGCTCGATGGCCGGGCCATGGAAATCGAAATCGCCGATGCGCGGATCCAGGTGCTCGGCACCCGGCTGACGCTCGCCCGCCGGGCGGACCACAACGAGCTGACGGTATTGAGCGGCAAGGCCATGGTCATCCAGGGCGGCGACCAGCGCATGGTGTCCAGTGGTGAACGGGTCACCTTCGACGACGCACGGATCGACGCCGTGCAAAAAGCCGATGGCACGGTCGCAACGGCCTGGCGCACCGGTTATCTGCACGCCAAGGACATGCCCCTGGCCGAGGCCCTGGAGCGCCTGGCTGCTCATCGAGGCCAGCGCCTGACGCTGTGGAATGAGCAGGCCGCTTATCGGCGTGTGACGGCAACCTTCAACCTCGACCGCAGCGATGAAACCTTGGCCAAGCTGGCCGCCGAGCAGCAGTTGCAGTTGTACAGCGTGCTCGGCCAGTGGCTGATCGTGCGCTGAAGCGCCCGCTGACGGCTAAGTTTTTGAAAGCGTGCAAATTTTTTTTCAAATGAGTGTTGACAGCGGTACGCCGCAAGAGAATAATGCGCGCCATCGGCTACATAGCTCAGTTGGTTAGAGCATAGCATTCATAATGCTGGGGTCCGGGGTTCAAGTCCCTGTGTAGCCACCAAACAAGTCAAAGGGCTTACCGCAAGGTAAGCCCTTTTTCTTTGTCTGCAGAAAACATTAGCTGGCAGGCATCGGTTTCACGCAGAACGACGACCCGGCACTGCCGTCCCCGCCCCAGGTCCGGTAGCCGGCGGTATCGATATGAATGCGCCCACTGGGATAGCGCCCCAGGCCCATGTTCCAGGCCTGGCCGTGCTGCTGCCAAAAGCGGCACAGCGGATTGGGGTCGGACCAGGCAGGCAGCAGGAGATCGACGGCGAACGCTCGGGTATGGGCGCTGGCCACGGCGCCACCGGCGCAGCGGTTCAATTGCCGATCGCGGTAGGCAGACACCACCTCGAACTGGCGCAGGATGCCTTGCTGGTCGAGGGTATGGATCAGCGCCAGGGTGGAGCGCACCGCCGCCCAGTTGCCGGCTGGCGGCACCGCGAACGGCGAAGCGTGGCATTGCTTCCAGTCGGAAGCCGAACGCAGCAGCTGGTGGATCGGCACCACCCCGTAAAGCCGGGCATCCACCAGCATCTCGCGAAAGGGCCGGGTCTGGTGGTCTCCTGCCCATTGGGCGAACATCCACAGGTCGCGTTCATCGGCCTGAGCCAACCCCGCCAAGATCATCGCCGCCAGCACCATCCTGCGCATCGCCCCTCCCCTGACCAATCGGGCACGCTCGCGTCAGACACGCGGGCACTGACAAGCAGTCAAGTCACTCTTCGAGCAGGGTGCAAGCCATGACCAGGGCATCTTCACGGCCACCGGCGATCGGGTAGTAGTCGCGGCGACGACCGATCTCGTTGAAACCATAGCGCTCGTACAGGCGGTAGGCCGACTGGTTGCTGGCGCGCACTTCGAGGAAGCACTCGCGGCCATTGAGCTGGTAGGCGCGCGCCATCAAGTGCTCGAGCAGGCGCAGACCCAGGCCGCAGCCCTGGTTCTCGGGCTTGACGGTGATGTTGAGCAGGTGGGCCTCGTCGATGATCACGTTGATCACACCGTGGCCCACCTGTTGCTGGCCGTCGAACATCAACCAGACTTCATACGACTTGAGCGCGTCCTGGAAAATCCCCCGGGTCCAGGGGTGACTGAACGCGGCATATTCGATCTTAAGTACGGCATCCAGATCCGCCTCGGTCATCGGGCGGAAGCTGATCGAGTCACTCATTCAACGCTCTTCCAGCGCGCCATCAGCTGGCGCATGGCTTTCCAGACGTCCGCCTTGCGCTGCGGCTCGTCCATCAACAGTTCAAGGCCCGGCAAGGCCCAGGCATCGCCCAGGCCGTCGACCTTGAGTTCTTGGTAGTAGGCCTCGGCCTCGACATGGGCAGCGAAGCGCAGGGCCGGCAGGCCGATCAGCCACAGGCAGGCACTGGGTGCTTCTTCCAGGCGCGCCTGGATGAAGCCCTGGACGAAATCGCGCGCCGCGTCCGGGCCCTGGTCCATGTTGCCGCGCACCAACAGCGGCCAGCGCACCGGCTCGCCGATGATCTGCGGCGCATCGGGCAGGCCGGCGGCGCGCAGCATGTCCTTGAGCAGCAGGTAGGACGGGTCGCGGCTCTGGAAAGGCTGGCCAGTGGCGAGTTCCACCAGCAGCAGGCAACTGCCGGCGCGCAGCAGCTGCAGGGCAAAACGTGGCGGCGGGACCGGCGCCGGGCGCGGGGCGGGGGCGTCCTGCTCGGCTTCGACCACCTTGGCGACGGGCTTGGCCGTGCTGCCTGGGCGCGGCACTTCGATCTTCGGGCGTTCCACGGCACGTGCTTGCGGCGCGGCCGGTGCCTCGCTGGCGACAGCTGCCGCGGGCCGTGGCTCGAACTCGACCTCGTCCATCGGCGCCTGTGGCAGGAGCAGCTCAGGGCGCGACGGCGCAGCGAACGGCAGTTCGGCGCGCGGCAGCCAATGCACCACTTGCATGGCGGAAAGGTAGGCGCGGCGGCGGGGCTCGGTCAGCAAGGCTCGGGTATCCGGGGGGATGAAGTCAGTCGGGCATTCTAACGCCGTTGGGCGGCCGGCGCCTCAACAGGTCGGCAGAAAATTGTTGCCTCGCCTGGCCCGTTCGCGGGTAAACCCGCTCCACAGATCCCCCTCGGGATTCGAAATGGGTGGAGATCCTGGAGCGGGTTTACCCGCGAACAGGCCAGCGGATTCCCTCACAGAAACAAGGGTTACCCCTCATTACAGACCAAGGGGTGAAATCCTCCCCCTAGGATGCAGTACAATCGCCCCCTTTTACTTGGCAACGAGTCGACGCCAATGATCGAACCCAAGCGCGTCCTGCGCGCCCTAGCCGAACACTGGGCCCTCATCGAGCCGCTGTGCGAGCGTTTCGACCAGGGCACCCTGAGCCTGGTGGAACTGCGCCAGCAACTGGGCCGCCAGCAGGTGGAAAGCACCCCGCAGGACATCACCCAGCTGCTCGATGTGTGGATCCGCCTGGACATCCTCGTGCCGGTGGCCAAGAGCCCGAACCGCTTCGAGCTCAATGCCCAGATCCACGACTTCCTCGCCTACCTGCGCCGCGAACACCGCCTGGGCCTGTGCCTGGAGATCGAGGCCTACCTGCGCCACCTGGAGCGCCTGGCCGGGCATATCCAGGACGCCTTCGACAACCGCGACAGCGACGACCTGGCGCGCCAGTTGCGCCTGCTCGACATGCGCGTGCGCGACGTGCTCAAGAAGCTCGACAACGACGAGCAGGCACTGGTGGCCGTGGCCGAACGGGCCAAGACCAGCAACCGCCAGATCCCGCTGCGCCAGCGTTATGCCGAAGTCCTGGCGACCTGGGACGAATACGTCGAGCCGATGATCCAGCTGGTCAACGCCGACGGCGCCTTCGAGCAGGGCGTGCGCAAGGTCGAGACCGTGCTGCTGAAGCTGCTCGGCGAGCAGGCACGCCTGGGCCACCTGGTCGACGACGACATGCTGCTGCGCACCCACGCGCGCATCCTCGAGATGCAGACCAGCGCCCAGCTGACCCTGCGCCACGCCCGCGAACTGCTGCTGCCGCTGCGCGAGGAAGCGCGCCGGCACAACGCCGTGACCCGAGGCGCCGCGCTGGCCCTGTCGGTGATCCGGCGCAAGGGCATCGACGCCGTGCCGCAGGCGGCCATGCCGCTGTTCACCCGCCCGCAGAGCACCTTCCTCGGCAGCGCCAGCCAGGTCGAGGCCTACGTCTACGCCCTCGCCCGCTTCGAGCCCAAGCCTGCGCGCTTCCCCAAGGCGCACAAGACCCAGAAGGGCCCACTGCCGAGTGCGCCACGCACGGTCAAGGAAATGCTCGAGCGCTGCGAAGACGCCCTGCCACTGCCCGACCTGATGGTCTGGCTGCTGGATCAGGAGCCCGAAGGCGCCACCGACGAATTGCTGTACTGGTTCTCGCGCCTGTCGCGCGAGAAGCGCTTCAAGCGCGAACGCCTCGAGCGCCGTGAATACAGCACCCAAGAACACCTGGTCAGCCTGCGCTCCTTTGCCCTGACGTCCAGCCGCGAAGCGCAACCTGAAACCAACGCGAGCCCAGCCAATGCATCTTGATCTTTCCGAACTGTCCCAGCTCGCGCCGATCTTCCGCGAGCTGTTCAAGGGCTTCCACGTCAGCCGCCGCGACCCCGAGATGTACGCGCAGCTGTCGAACTTCCAGGATCAGTACCGCACCCTGTTCAAAGCCCTGGGCTTCGAGCTGGTGTGCGACACCCGCGGGTTCTATTACTTCGTCCCCGAACAGGCCGCCGCGCAGGTCAACAAGACCGCCCAGCGCCTGTCGCTGTTCACCTTCATCCTGGTCGAGCACCTGGCAGACCAGGGCCGCGACCCGATGGCCGTGCTCGATGGTGGCAGCATCGGCCGCGACGAACTGCCCTCGCTGCTGGACAAGTACCGCGACCTGTTCCTGCAGGCCGAAGTGCAGACCGTCGACGAGCTGGAAGAAAAGATCATGCGCCGCATGACCCAGCTCGGCTTTGCCCATGAAGAAGGCGGCATCTACCGCTTCCTGCCCCCGATGCATCGTTTCCTCGACGTGTGCCTGTCGGTGCAGCAGGACCGCGACCTGGCCGCCAGCCTGCACAGCGACCTGCCGCTGCCGACCCCCGTGCTGGTCGAGGAAGAAAGCCCCGAAGAACTCAACCGCACCGACGACCCGCTCGACCTCACGCCATTCGAGGGCGAGGAAAGCGAAGAGGACGCCCTGGCCCGGGCCATCCGCGAAGAGCAACAGGAGATTGACGCATGAGCCAGGAACGCTACGGCATCCGCCGCTTCGCATTGCTCAACACCGCCGGCTACAGCCTCGGTCTGTTCCCTCTGGAGCACCCGCTGTCGGTCTACGGCGCCAACAACCTGGGTAAATCGGCGTCGATCAACGCCCTGCAGTTCCCGATCCTGGCACGCATGTCCGACATGAGCTTCGGCAAGTACAGCCTGGAGCAGTCGCGGCGCTTCTACTTCGCCAGCGATACCTCGTACATTCTCTGCGAACTCAACCTGCCCCACGGCCCCCACGTGATCGGCGTGGTCGGTCGCGGCCCGGGCGGCGGCTTCGGCCACCAGTTCTTCGCCTACAAGGGCGAGCTGGACCTGGCCCACTACCAGAAGAACGACACCTGCCTGCGCCAGAAGGAGCTGTTCACCAACCTCGAGCGCCTGGGCCTGAAGGCCTACGAGCTCAAGCCGGACGAACTGCGCCGGCTGCTGGTCGGTGGCCATACCTCGGTGCCGCTGGACCTGACCCTGATTCCGCTACGCTCGACCAGCGAGCAGAGCCTGAAGACCTTCCGCGCACTGTTCATCAACCTGCTGCACATGCGCGAGATCACTGCCGCCAAGCTCAAGCAGCTGTTCCTCGATGCCTTCGAGCACAGCCTGCGCTCGGGCAGCGTCGACTACATCGCCGCCTGCGAAGAAGCGTTCCGTGACGTACGCCGCATGGAACAGGACTACAACGCCCTGGTGGCCGCCGGCCCATTGGTCGAGGCCCTGGCCGGTGGCGTCGCCCAGCGCGACATCCTGCGCGGCAAGCTGCACCGCCTTTCGCCCCTGCTCGACAACCTGCTGGGCACCTGGCAGGAATACGCCATGGCGCGCAAGGAAGAGCTGGTGATCCAGGCCGAGCACTTCCGAAGCGAGCAGGACCGCCTGCAGAACGACCAGCGCGGCGGCACCCAGGAGCTGATGCGCCTGGAGCGTGAAATCACCGGTATCCAGCGCTGGCTCGGCGAGCTGTCGGTGCTCAAGCACCGCTTCGCCCTGGTCGAGGACGCCAAGGTCCTGGAGCAGCAGTTGCTGGCGGCCAAGGACGCCCACGACGAGCTCGCCGGCGCCCTTGCCCAGTCGCGACAGTTCTCTGCCGAAGACCTCGACGAGCGCGTGCGCGACCTGGAAAAACGCGTCAAGCAGGTCAAGCAGCAGCTCGACCATGCCGACAACAACAGCTACGCCCGTCTGCGCGAGGAGTTCTCGCAACAGGACGTCGATCGTTTGATGCGCCTGTTCAACGGCGCGCTGTTCAGCTTGCCGCTGGGCGAGCGTGGCATCGAACTGGACGACAGCGACCTGTGGGTGAAATCTCTCGAAGCGGTGCTGGACAGCTTCAAGGGCGAGCGCTTCGAGGCGCCGGGCATCTCCATCGACCTGTCGCACATCGACCCGCCTGCCTTGCAGGCCCTGGCCGACCGCGCCGCCCTGCGCGACCAGAAGGAGCGCCTGGAGAAGGAGCTCAAGCAGCTCAAGACCCAGCAGTCGGTCGCCGCCGACCGCAGTGCCTCCAAGGCGCAGACCGAAGCGCTGTACCAGCAGGTGCTGGACGCGCAGAAGGCCCTGGAAGACTACCGCCGCAGCGAGACCCTGTCGGCCGAGGAGCCGGAGAAGCTCGAGCAACTGGCGCAGCTCGAAGGCGCACAGGATGAGCTAAAGCGCTCCAGCGACGCGTTCACCGAGCGCGTCCAGCAACTGTCGGCCAAGCTGCAACTGGTCGGCCGCCAGATCGCCGACCTCGAAGCCAAGCAACGCACCCTCGAAGACGCCCTGCGCCGCCGCCAGTTGCTGCCGGCCGACCTGCCGTTCGGCACGCCGTTCATGGAAGCGGTCGACGACTCGATGGACAACCTGCTGCCACTGCTCAACGACTACCAGGATGCCTGGCAGAGCCTGCAGCGGGTCGACAACCAGATCGAGGCGCTGTACGCCCAGGTGCGCCTCAAGGGCGTGGCCAAGTTCGACAGCGAAGACGACATGGAGCGCCGCCTGCAGCTGCTGGTGAACGCCTATGCGCATCGCACCGACGAGGCCCTGACCCTGGCCAAGGCACGCCGCGCCGCGGTGACCGACATTGCCCGGACCCTGCGCAACATCCGCAGCGACTACGACAGCCTCGAGCACCAGCTGGCCCTGTTCAACCGCGAGATCAACAAGCGCCAGGTGTCCAACCTGGAAAGCTTCCGCGTGGTCCTGGCGCCGAACAAGGAAGCGCTCAAGCACATCGATCAGATCATCCACAGCGCCGGCCAGTACGAGGAAGGCGAGACCCTGTCGGTGTTCGACCTGACCCAGAGCGCCGAGCAGGACCACAAGAACGAAGAGGCCAAGGAGTACCTGGCGCGGCTGGTGGCGGCCAACCACAACCAGCTGGGCCTCAAGGACCTGTTCGAGCTGGCCTTCGAGATCACCAAGATCAACAGCCAGCCGGTGATCCACGCCGACATCGACGGCGCCGCGTCCAACGGCACCACCATGACCATCAAGGCGCTGACCAACATGTACTTGTTGCTGCACCTGATGGACCGCGACCTGGCCGGGCGCATTCGCCTGCCCTACTACCTCGACGAGGCGGCGGACATCGACGAACGCAACCAGGCGGCGCTGCTGGAAACCAGCCTGCAACTGGGCTTCGTGCCGATCCTGGCGAGCGTGAAGCCGCAGGTCTCGGCGCGCGTGGCGATCGATCTGGAAGGTGGCAGCGGGCCCAATGGCATCTACATCGACGAAGCGGACTGGAAGTTCATCAGCCGCCGCGATGAGGTGAAGGCGATCGTGCGTGAGGATGAGGCCGAGGAACTGGCCTGATTCGGTGTATGGGGGCCGCTTTGCGGCCCTTTCGCGGGACAAGCCCGCTCCTACAGATACGGGGCAGCGCGGTACTTGTGGGAGCGGGCTTGCCCCGCGAATGGAGGCCAAAGGCCTCCCTGCAATCTACCAGGCGATCATTGAGCCCACGGCAAGATCGGAATCGCCGTCACCGCATTCTGCGGGCTGCCTTCGATCATGCGGTCGCTGTACACCAGGTACACCAGCGTATTGCGCTTCTTGTCCAGGAAGCGCACCACCTGCATGGTCTTGAACACCAGCGAGGTGCGCTCCTTAAACACCTCCTCGCCATCCTTGAGCTCACCCCTGAAGCTGATCGGCCCGACCTGACGACAGGCAATCGATGCCTCCGCACGGTCCTCGGCCAAGCCCAGCCCACCTTTCACTCCACCGGTCTTGGCCCGCGACAGGTAACAGGTCACACCCTCGACCTTGGGGTCGTCGAACGCTTCGACGACGATGCGGTCGTTTGGCCCGAGAAACTTGAACACGGTGGAAACCTGACCGATCTCCTCGGCCCCGGCCACCATCGGCAAAGCCAATGCCAGGACGCCCAGCGCCCGCTTCAGCACGCTCATACCAGCACCAGATTGTCGCGGTGCACCAGCTCCGGCTCGGCGATGTAGCCCAGCACGGACTCGATGGCGTCCGACGGCTGGCCAATGATCTTCTGCGCCTCCAGCGCGCTGTAGTTGGCCAGGCCACGCGCAACCTCAAGACCGTCCGGGCCGACGCACACAACCATCTCGCCGCGGCGGAAGCTGCCCTGCACGGTTTTCACGCCGACCGGCAGCAAGCTCTTGTTGGCCTGGCGCAGGGCCTGCACGGCACCGGCGTCGAGCACCAGCGTGCCGCGGGTCTGCAGGTGGCCAGCCAGCCACTGCTTGCGCGCCGCCAGCATGCCGCGCTCGGGCGACAGCAGGGTACCCAGGCGCTCGCCCGCCTTGAGACGGTCGAGCACGCGCTCGATGCGCCCGCCGATGATGATGGTGTGGGCACCGGAGCGGGCCGCCAGACGCGCTGCGCGCAGCTTGGTCTGCATGCCGCCGCGGCCCAGGGCGCCGCCGGTGCCGCCAGCCACGGCGTCCAGCGCCGGGTCATCGGCGCGGGCCTCGTAGATCAACTGGGCCTCGGGGTTGTTGCGCGGGTCGGCATCGAACATGCCATCGCGGTCGGTGAGGATCACCAGCAGGTCGGCTTCGACCAGGTTGGCCACCAGCGCGGCGAGGGTGTCGTTGTCGCCGAAGCGGATCTCGTCGGTGACCACCGTGTCGTTCTCGTTGATCACCGGCACCACACCCAGGTCGACCAGGGTACGCAGGGTGCTGCGGGCATTGAGGTAACGCTTGCGGTCGGACAGGTCGTCATGGGTCAGGAGGATCTGCGCGGTGTGCTTGCCATGCTCGCCGAAACTCGACTCCCAGGCCTGCACCAGGCGCATCTGGCCGATCGAGGCGGCGGCCTGCAGCTCGTTCATCGCGCTCGGTCGCGAGGTCCAGCCCAACTGGCTCATGCCGGCGGCCACGGCCCCGGAGGAGACCAGTACCAGTTCAACGCCCGCTTCCCGCAATGCCACCATCTGCTCGACCCAAACGGCCATGGCGCCGCGGTCGAGGCCCTTGCCATCGGCCGTCAGCAGGGCGCTGCCGATCTTCACGACCCAGCGCTTGGCGCCTGTCACCTTGCTTCGCATCTTCTTCCAACCTATGTCGAATCTGTAGATACCGTAGATACAAAAACGCCGCTCCGAGGAGCGGCGTTTAGTGTACTGCAACCGATCAGTCGCGCACGTAAATGATTTCCGGGCCGTCTTCGTCGTCCTCGAAATCATCGTCCCAACCATCGTCGTCGCCGATGTCGTGCACGCTCTTGACGCCGGTACGGCGCAGGGTACGCGCGTCGTCCAGGGCCTGCAGCTGGGCACGGGCTTCGTCTTCGATCCGCTGGTCGAGGTCGGCGAGCTCTTCGGCGTAGGCCGGGTCGTTGGCCAGGCGATCGGCACGCTCCTCGAGGTAGCGCATCAGGTCGTGGCTGAGCTTCTCGGTGCCCTGCTTGGCGATGGCCGAGATCATGTAGACCGGACCTTCCCACTGCAGGCGCTCGATCACGGCCTTGGCCCGCTCGTCGCGCTCGTCGTCCATCAACATGTCGCACTTGTTCAGCACCAGCCAGCGCTCACGCTCGATCAGCGACGGGCTGAACTGGGCCAGCTCGTTGATGATGACTTCGGCGGCATCGGCCGGGTCGCTCTCGTCCAGCGGCGCCAGGTCGACCAGGTGCAGCAGCACGCGGGTACGGGCAAGGTGCTTGAGGAAGCGAATACCCAGGCCGGCACCGTCGGATGCGCCTTCGATCAGGCCGGGGATGTCGGCGATGACGAAGCTCTTCCAGCGGTCGACGCTGACCACGCCCAGGTTCGGCACCAGGGTGGTGAACGGGTAGTCGGCGACTTTCGGCTTGGCGGCCGAGACCGAACGGATGAAGGTGCTCTTGCCGGCGTTCGGCAGGCCCAGCAGGCCGACGTCGGCCAGCACTTTCAGCTCCATCTTCAGGTCGCGCTGGTCGCCAGGCTTGCCCGGCGTGGTCTGGCGCGGTGCGCGGTTGGTGCTGGACTTGAAGCGGGTGTTGCCCAGCCCGTGCCAGCCGCCCTGGGCGACCATCAGCTTCTGGCCAGGGGCGATCAGGTCACCGATCACTTCCTGGGTGGTGGCATCGATCACCGTGGTGCCCACGGGCACGCGCAGGAACAGGTCCTCGCCTTTCTTGCCGGTGCAGTCGGTGCTGCCGCCGTTGGCGCCGCGCTGGGCCTCGTGGTGACGGGTATAGCGGTAGTCCACCAGGGTGTTGAGGTTCTCGTCGGCGACCATGTACACCGAGCCGCCGTCACCACCGTCGCCACCGTTGGGGCCACCGTTCTCGATGAACTTCTCGCGGCGGAAGCTCATGCAACCGTTACCGCCGTCACCGGCCTTTACCCGAATCGATACTTCGTCAACAAACTTCATTTAAAACCGCCTCTCGTCGACCGACGAGCTGAATGACACAAACCCTGAGGCTCTTGCAAAAATGAGCGCGGCGGCCCCGTACGACCGTAGAAACCAACGCCGGCAGCCCATACGAACAGCTTTGCAAGAGGCTCACCACAAACGAAAAAGCCCCGTCGCATGACGGGGCTTCTGGAGCGACGTCGCGATTAAGCGGCGACGATGCTCACGTAACGGCGCATGAACTCGCCTTTCTTCTCGAACTTGATCACGCCTTCGATCTTGGCGAACAAGGTGTGGTCCTTGCCCATGCCAACGCCGTAGCCAGCGTGGAATTCGGTGCCGCGCTGACGGACGATGATGTTGCCTGGCTTGATAACCTGGCCGCCATACATCTTCACGCCAAGGCGTTTCGATTCTGAGTCGCGACCGTTACGAGTACTACCACCAGCCTTCTTGTGAGCCATGGTTCAATTCTCCAAATAAATTCAGGGGACCTAGGGGATTAAGCCTGGATACCGGTGATTTTGATCTCGGTGAACCACTGGCGGTGGCCCATACGCTTCATGTGGTGCTTACGACGACGGAACTTGATGATGCGTACTTTATCGTGACGGCCTTGCGAAACGACTTCGGCAACCACTTTAGCGCCGGCGACGACTGGTGCGCCGATGGTGACTTCTTCACCGTTGGCAACCAGCAGAACGCGGTCGAAAGTCACGGATTCGCCAGTGGCGACTTCCAGTTTCTCGACCTTGAGGAATTCACCTTCAGCGACTTTGTACTGCTTGCCGCCGGTAACGATTACTGCGTAAGACATGGTATTTCTCCGATAATCCTGCTCACCCAGCGCTTTATATGATGAGTATTGGCTGGCATGGCTGCACTGGGCTGGAACGGCCCGGTGCAATTGCGTAAGGCAGGTGCTGCCCAGGAAGTTAGGGTGCGCGATTGTACGCAACCCGGGTTTTGCTTGCAAGTGGCGCCCCAGCCCTACGGGCAGCGCGCCTTGACACACCGGTACCCGCGACCTAGCATGCCGCGCAACCTGAATGGAGCAGCCGATGCAACCCCAAACCTTCTACCGCGCGGTAGCTGACGATTTCAGCGCCGTCGACGAGATCATCAAGAAACAGCTGACCTCGCGCGTGCCGCTGGTATCGAAGATCGGCGACTATATCACGTCCGCCGGCGGCAAACGCCTGCGCCCACTGCTGGTGCTGCTCTGCGGCAAGGCCCTAGGCCGCGAGGGCGACGACCTGCGCCTGCTGGCCGCGACCATCGAGTTCCTGCACACCGCCACCCTACTGCACGACGACGTGGTCGACATGTCCGGCATGCGCCGCGGCCGCTCCACCGCCAATGCCCTGTGGGGCAACGCGCCAAGCGTGCTGGTCGGCGACTTCCTGTACTCGCGCTCGTTCGAGATGATGGTCGAACTGGGTTCGATGCCGGTCATGCAGATCCTCTCCAAGGCCACCCGGGTGATCGCCGAAGGCGAGGTGCTGCAGTTGTCGCGCGTGCGCGACGCCAGCACCACCGAGGAGATCTACATGGACGTCATCCGCGGCAAGACCGCGATGCTGTTCGAGGCCTCGACCCACAGCGCCGCCGCCCTGGCCGGTGGCACCGAGGCCCAGCGCGAAGCCCTGCGCACCTTCGGCGACCACCTGGGCGTCGCCTTCCAGCTGGTCGACGACCTGCTCGACTATGAAGGTGATGCCGAGGCCCTGGGCAAGAACGTCGGCGATGACCTGGCCGAAGGCAAGCCGACCCTGCCGCTGATCTACACCATGCGCGAAGGCACGCCGGAGCAGGCTGCGCTGGTGCGCCAGGCGATCCAGAAGGGTGGCCTGGAAGACCTCGAGCAGATCCGCGAGGCGGTCAAGACCTCCGGTGCACTGGCCTACACCGCGCAGTTGGCGCGCGACTACGTCAAGCGTGCGATCGACTGCCTGGAAGTGCTGCCGGCCAGTGAATATCGTGATGCGCTGGTCGAGTTGAGCGAGTTTGCGGTCGCGCGTACGCACTGACAGACCGAGCCGGATTCTTCGCGGGCAAGCCCGCTCCCACAGGATTGGGATCCCTGTAGGGGCGGGCTTGCCCGCGACGCTTTTGTCCGGACAAAACACATCGACAGCAAAACCTTATACAATGTGGGTTTTTAACCACCCGTCAGTCTAAGGAACCGAAGTGAGCACGCTGCCACCCTGCCCCAAATGCAACTCCGAATACACCTACGAGGATGGCACTCAGCTGATCTGCCCCGAGTGCGCCCACGAGTGGTCGGCCAGTGGCGAGCCCGACGCGGCCAGCGACGAGGTGGTGAAGAAGGATTCGGTCGGTAATGTCCTGCAGGACGGCGATACCGTCACCGTGATCAAGGACCTCAAGGTCAAGGGCTCCTCGCTGGTGGTCAAGGTCGGTACCAAGGTCAAGAACATCCGCCTGTGCGACGGTGACCACGACATCGACTGCAAGATCGACGGCATCGGCGCCATGAAACTCAAGTCCGAGTTCGTGCGTAAGGTCTGATGACAAAATCCGCCGATTGGCGCTTGCTATTCTGATAATAAGAATTATTCTCATTGGAACCGCTATCCAAGGAGAATAGCCATGACTTATCTGATCGACGCCTGGCTGGACCGCCCCCATCCCTACCTGCGCATCCTGCATCGGGAAACCGGTGAAGTGTGCGCGGTGCTCGAGGAAGAAGCACTCGACGAACTACGCGACCAGGGCGACCTGGACTTGAACGGGTTGAGTTCGAGTGAACCGATCGTGCTCAAGGAGCTGGTGAGGAATTTGTTTCTGTTCTGCTATGCGCGGGCATTGCGCCCTGGGGGAGCAGACTGGAATTGAGGTTGGCAAGGCCGGCCTCTTCGCGGGACAAGCCCGCTCCCACAGGGCATACGATCGCTGTAGGAGCGGGCTTGCCCCGCGAATGGGCCGCAAAGCGGCCCCGAGGGCATTACAGAACGTCGAGCAGCTCGACGTCGAACACCAGCACGCTGTGCGGCGGGATGCTGCCAACGCCTTGGGCGCCATAGGCCAGCTCGCTCGGCACGTACAGGCGCCATTTGCTGCCAGCGTTCATCAGTTGCAGCGCTTCGGTCCAGCCTGGGATCACGCCACCCACCGGGAACTCGGCCGGCTGGCCACGCTCGTAGGAGCTGTCGAAGACGGTGCCGTCGATCAGGGTGCCGTGGTAGTGGGTGCGCACGTTGCTTTCGCGGGTTGGCTGGGCGCCTTCACCTGCGGTGATCACTTCGTACTGCAGGCCCGAAGCCAGGGTGGTGATGCCATCACGCTTGGCGTTCTCGACCAGGAACTCCTTGCCGGCAGCAGCGGCAGCTTCGGCCTTGGCAGCCGCTTCGGCCTGCATGACTTCACGAATGACCTTGAAGCTGGCCGACAGGTCGGCTTCGCTGACGCGGCTTTCGGCGCCATTGAAGGCGTCGGTCAGGCCGACCAGGATGGCTTCCAGGCTGACGCCTGGTGGCGGGTTGTCGCGCAGCTGGCCGCCCAGCTGACGGCCGATGCCGTAGCTGACGCGTGTTTCGTCGGTGGACAGGTTGATATCGGACATTGTCGTGCTCCACTGCAGGGCGCAGTGCAGCCGCGCCCTTGATGAAAAGGGCGAGCAGCCTAGCACACTGGGCGCCTGCGAGCAGCTACCAGGCCGAACGCTGGGAAATCGGCACCTTGAGGTCTTCTTCGGGGTGGGTGCCCATGCCGCACATTTCGTCCTGGACCGACCAATGCACCAGGTTCATCGACATCAGCGGAATGGCCTGCAGCAGTAGCCTTGCGTCCTCGACCGAGTGAACCCGCAGGCGCTTGCCACGATTGTCGGCCAGCGGATGGGCTCGCCCACTGACACGGGCCTCGAGAAGGTAGTCACCGCCTTCGATGGCGATCAGGTTCAGTTCGTCGACATGGCCCGCCCGGGCCTCGGTGTTGAGCTGGTGCAGGTTCATGGAAACACCTCGCGCTGGGGATCACGCATGAGTGTTCATTTTTTGTACAGGGCGAGGGAATACACAAGGCATTGCCGGTGCCGCTCGTCAGTTGAGCGGCGCTAACCCCTTCGCGGGCAAGCCCGCGAAGAGGCCCACAAGGCATCAGTGCTTGGTCAGCTTGTCCAGGTAACCCATGCAGAAGGCCGACACGACGAAAGTCATGTGGATGATCACGTACCACATCAGGTAATCCGTGGAGATGTTCTGCGCGTCCATGAACACCCGCAGCAGGTGGATCGAGGAAATCGCCACGATCGACGCCGCGACCTTCATCTTCAGCGACGAAGAATCCATCTTGCCCAGCCAGTTGAGCTTTTCCTTGCTGTCGTCGATGTCCAGTTGCGAGACGAAGTTCTCGTAGCCGGAGATCATCACCATCACCAGCAGGCCGCCAACCAGCGACATGTCGATCAGCGAGAGGATCACCAGGATCAGGTCGGCCTCACTCAAGGCGAAGACGTTGGGCAGGACGTGCACCACTTCCTGGAAGAATTTCAGCGCCAGGGCGAGCAAGCCGAGGGACAGGCCGAAGTAAATGGGCGCGAGCAGCCAGCGCGAGGCATACATCGCATTTTCGAGAAAACGTTCCATTGAGGGTTGGGACTCGTCAGGTGGTAAAAACGACGGCGAGTATAGCCAGCCACCTGTGTCAGCAACAGCCTCGAAGGCCCTCAGCTCTCGGGATGGAACTGGTAGTCCCCCAGATTGCGGCAACGCTCGCCATTGATGCGCCGCAGTTGCGCCTGCAAATGCAGGCACCAGATCTGCGGATCCTCGGCCACCTGGTAGCCATGCAGGGTGAGGCTGTCGACGATGGCGTTGAGTACCGACTCGGCCACCAGCGGGCCATGGAACGGCCCTTGTGCCTTGATCGCCGAAGGTTGTTCACCGGCCATGCCGGCGGCGAACAGCAGCGTCCACATGCCGTTGTCACCGGCCAGCGGGCGAATGCTGCATTCGATGCGGGTCACCAGGCCCAGGCACTGGCGAGTGAGGCTGAGGTTGCGCATGGCCGCGTCCTCTCCACAAGAGCGCTGTGCAGCCTGAACGAGCAGGCTGTTTACATCCTGACCGTACTGCCGTCCTTATGCTCCAGCATAGAAGACCGACGGCACAGTTGGAAAACCGGCGCTGAACGGTCGCCATGACCGCCAGCGCCGGATTCTTGACTCAGGCCGGCTTGGCCTGGGCCACCATCTCTTCCAGGCGCTCCTTCTCCGCGTCCTTGATCTCTTCCTCGCTGATCATTTCGGCGATTTCACGCAGGCGCTCGACCACCCGGGCGTTCACGCTGCCCTCGGTGAACTGCCCGTTGTCGTCGAGTTCCCCGGCTTCCTCGCCCACCAGCAGGCTGAGCGCTTCATCGGCCTGCTTGACCGCGTAGACATGGAACTGCCCGGCCTCGACCGCCTGCAGCACACGCTCGTCGAGCATCAGCGTGGCGACGTTGGCGCGCGGAATGATCACCCCCTGGTCGCCGGTCAGCCCACGGGCCTCGCAGAGGCGGAAGAAGCCTTCGATCTTCTCGTTGACCCCACCGACCGCCTGCACCTCGCCGAACTGGTTGATCGAGCCGGTGATGGCGAAGCACTGCTTGAGCGGCGTACGCGAGAGGGCCGAGATCAGCGTGCAGACCTCGCCCAGCGATGCGCTGTCGCCGTCGACGTAGCCATAGGACTGCTCCAGGGCAATGCTCGCCGAGATCGCCAGGGGGAATTCCTGGGCATAGCGGCTGCCCAGGTAGCCCGTGAGGATCATCACGCCCTTGGAGTGGATCGGCTGGCCCAGGTTGACCTCGCGCTCGATATCGACGATGCCGCTACCGCCGGGGTAGACGGTGGCCGAGATGCGTGCCGGCATGCCGAACGCCGAGTCGCCGACCTCGAGCACGGTGAGGCCGTTGCACTTGCCGATCGCCGCGCCTTCGGTGTCGATCAGGATGATGCCGGCGAGCATGTCGTCGAGCACCCGCTGCGAGACCCGGCCGGTACGCGTGGCCTTGGCCTTGAGCGCGCGCTCGATGTGCCCGGCGTCGGTCATCTCGTCGCTGGCCAGTTGGCGGATGAAGTCTGCCTCGCTGACCAGCTGGAACAGATCGCCGATCCGTGCCGACAGGCGCGACTGGTTTTCCGCCAGACGTGCACTGAACGTGGCCAGCCGCGCCACGGCGTCACTGGTCAGCGGCGCCATGCCCTCTTCGTTGGTGCGGGTACGCAACAGTTGGGCGAACTGCTCGAGGTTCTCGTCGACCATCGGCATGTCTTCGTCGAAGTCGACCAGCACGCGGAACATCTCCTGGAAGTCCGGATCATGGTCCTGCAACGCGTAGTACAACTGGCGCGAGCCGATGATCACCAGCTTGACCTTGAGCGGGATCATCTGCGGCGTCAGGCTCACCGTGGCGACCCTGCCGAGCTCGCCCAGCGGCGATTCCATTTTCAGCTTGCGCGACTGCAGCGCCCGCTTGAGCGCGTCCCAGACGAACGGCTCGCCGAGCATCTTTTCCGCTTCGAGGATCAGGAAACCGCCATTGGCCCGGTGCAGGGCGCCGGGACGCAGCTGGCGGTACGAGGTGTACAGCGCGCCCTGATCGGTGCTGTATTCGATACGCCCGAACAGGTTGTCGTAGGTCGGGTGCGGTTCGAACACCACCGGCGCGCCGCCATCGACGTGGTGACCGACCACCAGGCTCGGCGCGTATTGCTCCTCGAGCAGCTTGCGTGCCACGGCGTCGGCCTTGCTGTCGTCGACCAGTTGTTCGACCACGGTGCGCAGCAGGTTCAACTGCACCGACTGCAGGTAGGCGCACACCGCTGCGTTTTCGGCGTACTTCTCCGAAAGTGGCGCCAGCAGTGGCTGCAGGGCCAGGGTGATGGTTTCTTCGTTCAACTGGCGCAGTTGGTTGTTCGACTCACGTTTCCACTGCGGCAGGCTGGCGAGTTCCTCGTTGAGGCGCTCTTCGAGGGCGGCGATGTCCTCATGGAACTGCTCGCGCACTGCCTCGGGCAGTTGGGCGAACTCGGCTTCGTCGAGGGCCTTGCCGTCGGCCATGGGGGTGAAGGCGACGTTGCTGGCGTCACGGTAAAGGGCCACGTCCTTTTCCAGCGAAGCCCGCTCGATCACATCCAGGGCGCGATCGTAGCGCTGGTTGAAGGCGCGATCGATGGCGCCTTTCTTCTGCTGGTAGGACGGGTGCTCGAACACCGCAGGGAAGGTGGCCAGCAGGTTGTCGATCAGCCCACCCATATCAGCGATGAAGGCGTGCGCGGTCCCCGAGGGCAGCTCCAGCGCGCGAGGCTCGCGGGTGTCGTCGTAATGGTTGACGTAGACCCAGTCGGACGGGGTCTGCTGGCGCTTGCCCTCGGCCTTGAGGTAGCGCTTGACGAACGAGAAGCGCCCGGTACCGGGCTCGCCCATCACGTAGACGTTGTAACCGGGGCGCGGCATGGCCACGCCGAATTGCAGGGCCTCGACAGCACGTTCCTGGCCCAGGACACCACGAAAAGGCTCCAGATCGTCGGTATGGGTAAACGCAAACTGCTCGGGAGAAAAACGCCGGGTCAGGGCTTCAGGCGCAAGACGCAGGCGCGCAGCGACGGGATCGGGCATTGGGTTTCCTTACTTCGGCGGGGCGATACGGAGCATTCTGGCGCTGCCAACGCGCGGGTTGCAAGGCTCCTTGGGACTTTATGTCGCAGCCGTACTCGCCTGGCGCACAGCAAATTTTTCGCAATCAACGACGCAACCTTTAGATCGTGCCTAAACTCCAAGCTGCGCGGGTGGGTAAAACGCTTTCCCGCCTGGCAACCGAGTTGCCAGACAACCCTGACCCTTGGTTAAGACAAATAGAGAACAATGCTATGAAACGGATTCTTCTGGGTACTCTGTTCACCGTGGTCTCCCTCAACGCCATGGCCGAAGCGCCAGGTGGCCCGAACTGCGGCTGGGGTAACCTGCTGTTCGAAGGCCAACGTGGCACCCCGGCCCACTTCCTGGCCTCCACCACCAACGGCACCTCCGGTAACGCCACCTTCGGCATGACCTCCGGTACCAACGGTTGCTCCACCAAAGCTGCACTGACCTACGGCGGCAAATCCTGGTTCGCCATGAATGGCATGATGAACGAGCTGTCCGAAGACATGGCCATGGGCCAAGGCGAAGCGCTGACCACCTATGCGGTGGTACTGGGCGTCGCACCTGAAGACCGCGGCTACTTCGCATCGGTCACCCACCAGCACTTCAACCAGATCTTCAGCAGCGCCGACGTGAACGCCGAAACCGTTCATGCCAACACCCTGGCTGTCCTGAAGAGCGACCCACGCCTGGCCAAATACGCCACCGAGGCCTGAGTCCGGCATCTCCCGCCCCGCTACCGGGGCGGGTTTCGCTTTTCTTTCGGCATCGTTGAGAAGTAGTTGCCCCCATGCTCAAACGCCTCGCTTCCCTGGCGCTGCTGTTCTGCGCCCCGCTTCACGCAGCGCCCGTGCTGGATGACGCCCGTGTTCGGCAACTGGCCGGTACGCCTTACTGGATCGCCCTCGGTCACTACGAGACCGCCAAGCTCGGCGGCTGGCGCAGCTATGTGGACGATGACGCTTTCTTCCTCGCCGCCGATGGCGCCCACCATCCCGATCATGAGCTGCGGGCCACGGTGCACGCGCTGTACGCACCGGCCAACCTCGGCGACAAGCATGCCCAGTGCGTTTTCCCGGCACGCACCCGTTGGCTGCGTGAACAGCTCGACCTGCAGAACCTGCCGCAACCGGACTGCCAGGAATTCAAGACCTGGTACCAGTCGATCGACCCGCACAGCGCTGCGCTGATCTTCCCGGCGGCCTACCTGAACAGCCCATCGTCCATGTTCGGCCATACCCTGCTGCGCATCGACCAATCCAATACCCGCAGCGACGACACGACGTTGCTGAGCTACGCCATCAACTTCGGTGCCTATATCGAAGGCAGCGACAACAGCATTCTCTACGCCTGGAAAGGCCTGATGGGTGGTTACCCCGGCCTGTTCGCGCTGATGCCCTACCAGGAGAAACTGTCCGAATACCGCAGCCTGGAAAACCGCGACCTGTGGGAATACCAGCTGGACCTCACGCCGGAAGAGACCGGGCGTATGGTCGAGCATGTGTGGGAACTCAAGCAGATCCAGTTCGATTACTTCTTCTTCGATGAAAACTGCTCCTACCGCCTGCTCGAACTGCTGCAGGTGGCGCGGCCAGGTCTGGACCTGACCTCGCAGTTTCCGCTTACCGCCATCCCCACCGACACGGTCAAGGCGGTGAAACAGTCGGGCCTGGTGTCGAGCATCAACTACCGGCCCTCGCGTGAACGTGAACTGCTGGCCCGCGCCGAACCGCTCGACCATGCCGAGAAGCGCCAGGTACTGGCCGTCAGCGCCGACACCAGGCAACTGCAAGCCCCCGAATTCACCGCCCTGCCCCGCGAACGCCAGGCCCTGGTGCAGGATGCCGCATACCGCCTGGAGCGCTACCGCGCCAACGGCCAGGAACGCGACCCCGAACAGGCCCGGCGCAGCTTCGAGTTGCTCCGGGCGATCAACCGCAACCCACCGCCGCCGCTGGAGATCGAGCGCCCCGGGTTGCCCGAGGACGGCCATGACTCGCGCACCTGGCAACTGGGCGTGGGCACTCGCGAAGACCGGGCATACGCCGAATACGGCCTGCGCATGGCCTACCACGATCTCAACGACAACGCCTACGGCTTCCCGCTGGGGGCGCAGATCGAGATCCTCCAGCTCAAGGTGCGCCAATACGAGGGCAACGACTGGCAGGTGCAACGCCTGGACCTGGCCACCATCCGTTCGCTGACGCCGCGCAACGAGCTGCTCAAGCCCTGGTCCTGGCAAGTGGCTGGCGGCCTGGAGCGGGTGCCTGGCAAGCATGACGACGAAGTGCTGGTCAGCCACGTCAACGGCGGCGCTGGCGGCACCTGGCAACTGGCCGACGGCCTGCTGGGCTTTGCCTTGGGCACGCTGCGTGTCGAGCATCACAACGACTTCGCCCAGTTCGTGGCACCGGCGACGGGCTTCAACGGCGGCCTGCTGTGGCGCAATGGGTTGGGCAACATGACCCTGGAGGCCAAGGGCGACTACTTCACCAATGGCGAAGTACGGCGCAGCCTGAGTCTCAATCAGCAGTGGGAAATCAGCCAGAACCTGGGTGTGCGCCTGAGTGCAGCAAGGCAGTTCAGCCACCTGGCCAGCGCGCAGAACGAGGTGACGCTGGAGTTGAAGTGGTACCACTACTGAGCCAGGCCGTGAACCCACCGACTCTTTGACACGTTTTTGACCCCTCTCCGACAAATAGCCACCTAGACTTCCCGCATCACCGGGAGGTCCAGGGGCTATGTGGCGGTATGTGTTCGGCTTGTGCGTCGTGTTGTCGTTGTGGGGCTGTGAAACCACCCACGAGCAGATGCTCGAACGGGGATACCCGCCGGCCTACGCCGATGGTTTTCAGGATGGCTGCAGCAGTGGCCGCCAGGCCGCCGGCTTGATGGTCGGTGGCTTTCGCAAGGACGTGCCGCGCTACCTGGATGAGCGCCAGTACGAAAACGGCTGGGACGACGGTTTCCGCCAGTGTCAGGCGATGCAGAACAGCGAAGACCTGCGCCAGTACCGCGAACGCTACTGGGACGAACGCGATCGCGACTGGCAGCAGGAAAAAGACCGCGACGCCGCCCGCGCCTATCGACGCAAGTAGGTCGCGCCGGGACATTCGGCGAAACCCCGCCCCTGTCACCATGGTCTTCTGCACAAGGAGGCCATTACATGAGCCGAGCATTCGTCAACGAGGACCACGCTGCCGCCCAGGCCAGCCAGCCGGTGGAGCGACGCGTCAGCGACCAGCCCAACTACGTCACCGCCGCCGGCCTGCGCCAGCTGCAACAGCGCGTGGCCGAACTCAATGCCCAACGCAGCGACCTGCAGGCGCAGGGAGAGCGCGCCGACCGCCAGCAACTGGCCGATGTCGAGCGTGACCTGCGGTATTTCAGTGCCCGGGTACAGAGCGCCCAAGTAGTCCCTGCCGCGACGTCGCGCAGCAAGGTGCAAATCGGCAGCCGGGTCAGGTTCGTCGATGAACAGGACCAGGAGCACCAGGTGCAATTGGTGGGCGAGGACGAGGCCGATGCTGGGCGCGGGTTGATCAACTGGGGGTCGCCACTGGGGCGGGCGCTGCTGGGCGCAGGGCCGGGGGATGAGGTGGTGTGGCGGCGGCCAGCGGGGGATTTGGCGATCGAGGTGATCGAGATCGGCGGTGCTGGCTAGGGCCCTGGGGGCTGCTGCGCAGCCCTATCGCGACGCAAGGCCGCTCCCACAAACGAAACGCAGAGTACTTGGAGGAGCTAGGGCTCTGGGGCTGCTGCGCAGCCCTATCGCGACGCAAGGCCGCTCCCACAAACGAAACGCAGAGTACTTGGAGGAGCTAGGGCTCTGGGGCTGCTGCGCAGCACTATCGCGACGCAAGGCCGCTCCCACAAACGAAACGCAGAGTACTAGGAGGAGCTAGGGCTCTGGGGCTGCTGCGCAGCCCTATCGCGACGCAAGGCCGCTCCCACAAACGAAGCGCAGAGTACGTGTGGGAGCGGCCTTGCGTCGCGATAGGGCCGCGCAGCGGCCCCTGCGGTTTCGGACTCAGACCACGCCCTGGGCCAGCATGGCATCGGCGACTTTCACGAAGCCGGCGATGTTTGCGCCCTTGACGTAGTTGACGCTGCCATCGGCTTCCTCGCCATAGTGCACGCAAGCATGGTGGATCGACTGCATGATGTTGTGCAGCTTGCTGTCCACTTCCCCGGCAGTCCACAGCAGGCGCATGGCGTTTTGCGACATCTCCAGGCCCGAGACGGCCACGCCACCGGCGTTGGATGCCTTGCCCGGCGCATAGAGGATGCCGGCCTCGATGAAGATATCCACAGCGTCCAGAGTGGTCGGCATGTTGGCGCCTTCGGCCACGCAGATGCAGCCATTGCTGAGCAAGGTGCGGGCGTCCTCGCTGCACAGTTCGTTCTGGGTGGCGCATGGCAGGGCGATGTCGCATGGCAGGCTCCACGGGGTCTGGCCCTTGCGGAACTCCAGGCCGAACTGCCCGGCCAACTCGCTGATGCGGCCACGCTTGACGTTCTTGAGTTCCATCAGCGCATCCCACTGGGCATCGGTCAGGCCGGCCTCGGCGTAAAGCGTGCCTTCGGAGTCCGACAGCGAGATGACCTTGCCGCCCAGGTCCATGACCTTGCGTGCAGCATATTGGGCCACGTTGCCGGAGCCGGAGATGGCCACGCGGCGCCCGTCGATGCGCTTGTCCTGGCGCTTGAGCATCTCTTCGGCGAAGTACACGCAGCCGTAGCCGGTGGCTTCTGGACGGATCAGGCTGCCACCGTAGGTCATGCCCTTGCCGGTCAGCACCGAGGTGAACTGGTTGGCCAGGCGCTTGTACTGGCCGAACATGAAGCCGATTTCGCGCGCGCCCACGCCGATGTCACCGGCCGGTACATCGCAGTCGGCACCGATGTGGCGGTACAGCTCGCTCATGAAGGCCTGGCAGAAGCGCATGACCTCGGCGTCGCTCTTGCCCTTCGGATCGAAGTCCGAACCGCCCTTGCCACCGCCCATGGGCAGCGAGGTCAGGGAGTTCTTGAAGACCTGTTCGAAGGCCAGGAACTTGAGCACGCTCAGGTTCACCGAGGGGTGGAAGCGCAGGCCGCCCTTGTAGGGACCGATGGCGCTGCTCATCTGGATGCGATAACCGCGGTTGACCTGGACCTTGCCCTGGTCATCGACCCAGGACACCCGGAACAGTACGGCACGCTCTGGCTCGACCATGCGTTCGAGGATACCGGCCTGCAGGTAACGAGGGTTGGCTTCGAGGAATGGCCAGAGGCTGCGCAGCACCTCTTCCACCGCCTGGTGGAATTCAGGCTGGCCTGGGTCGCGTTGCTGGAGGCGTGCGAGGAAATGGTCGACAGATTCGATCATGGTAGACATCTCACCAAGAGGGATTGGACTTATTGGTTTTTTCAGGAATGTACCAAGAAGCAATCGCACCGGAACAGGGCAAAATGTCGTTTTTATGAAATTTTTTGGTGCGTTTTATATAAATGTATACAGTTTCCTGTCGGCGGTGTCTGTTTCGCGGGCAAGCCCGGTCCCACAAGGACTCTCGTGATACTCAAGGTTTGTGGATCATCTGTAGGAGCGGGCTTGCCCGCGAAGCAGCCGCCGCGACTTACGGGTAAGCACAAAAATGGGGCCTAAAAAGGCCCCATTCCTGTGCATCCAAAACCGACTTACTGCGCCAGCTTCTTGTGCCGTACGCGGTGCGGCTGGGTGGCCGCGTCGCCGAGACGCTTCTTGCGATCGGCCTCGTACTCGGTGTAGTTACCCTCGAAGAACACCACGTTGGAGTCGTCTTCGTACGCCAGGATGTGGGTGGCCACACGGTCCAGGAACCAACGGTCGTGGGAAATCACGATCGCGGCACCAGGGAAGTCCAGCAAGGCTTCTTCCAGCGAACGCAGGGTTTCGACGTCGAGGTCGTTGGACGGTTCGTCGAGCAGCAGGACGTTGCCGCCCTCCTTCAGGGTCAGGGCCAGGTGCAGACGGCCACGCTCACCACCGGAGAGGTCCTTGACGAACTTCTGCTGATCGCCGCCCTTGAAGTTGAAGCGGCCGACGTAGGTACGCGACGGGATCTCGTAGCTGCCGATGCGGATCTGGTCGGAACCGTCGGAGATCTGCTGGAACACGGTCTTGGCGCCGTCGAGGTCTTCGCGGCTCTGGTCGACGCAGGCCAACTGCACGGTTTCGCCGATCTCGATGCTGCCCGAGTCCGGTTGTTCCTTGCCCATCAGCATGCGGAACAGGGTCGACTTACCGGCACCGTTACCGCCGATCACGCCGACGATGGCGCCCTTGGGCATGGCGAACGACAGGTTGTCGATCAGCACGCGATCGCCATAGCCCTTGGTGACGTTCTTGAACTCGATGACCTTGTCGCCCAGCCGCGGACCCGCCGGGATGTAGATCTCGTTGGTTTCGCTGCGCTTCTGGAATTCCTGCGACTGCATTTCCTCGAAGCGCTGCAGACGTGCCTTGGACTTGGACTGACGGGCCTTGGCGCCTTTGCGCACCCATTCCAGCTCTTCCTTCATGGCCTTTTCATGGGCGCTCTGCTGCTTGGATTCCTGCGCCAGACGCTCCGACTTGGCCTCCAGCCAGCCCGAGTAGTTGCCTTCGTACGGGATGCCCGCGCCGCGGTCCAGTTCGAGGATCCAGCCAGCCACGTTGTCGAGGAAGTAACGGTCGTGGGTGATGGCCACCACGGTGCCGGGGAAGTCGTGCAGGAAACGCTCCAGCCAGGCAACCGAGTCCGCGTCCAGGTGGTTGGTCGGTTCGTCGAGCAGCAGCATGTCGGGGGCCGACAGCAGCAGGCGGCACAGGGCTACACGGCGCTTTTCACCACCAGAGAGGTGTTCGATCTTCGCTTCCCAGGCCGGCAGGCGCAGGGCGTCGGCGGCGACGTCGAGCTGGCGCTCGAGGTTGTGGCCGTCGGCTGCCTGCAAAATGGCTTCGAGCTTGGCCTGCTCGGCGGCCAGCTTGTCGAAGTCGGCGTCGGGCTCGGCGTAGGCGGCATAGACCTCGTCCAGGCGGGCCTGGGCGTCCTTGATCACACTGACCGCTTCCTCGACCACTTCACGTACGGTCTTGGTCGGATCCAGCTGCGGCTCCTGGGGCAGGTAGCCGACATTGATATCGGGCATCGGGCGGGCTTCGCCGTCGAATTCCTTGTCGACGCCTGCCATGATCCGCAGCAGGGTCGATTTACCCGCACCGTTCAGGCCGAGCACGCCGATCTTGGCGCCGGGGAAGAACGACAGGGAAATGTTCTTGAGAATCTCCCGCTTCGGCGGCACGACCTTGCTCAGCCGATGCATGGTGTAGACGTATTGAGCCAAAACCAAGCCCTCTAATTTAGATAGGTAAAGACATCGACGATCGCCCAGCCTGGCCGGCCGGGTGACGTGTTGACGGGTGTCGTTGAACAAAGACGACCATTCTACGCCAACGCGCAGCGTTGCACAGGGTGGTCGGATGGTGGGGATGCCGGGAGACTTGTATTGGGCTGTGCGGGCCTCTTGGCGACCCGCACAATGTTCCGCCAGCTCAGACGTGACGCTGCTTTACCTTGCCCCGCGGCAACCGGCAACGGTCGCCCTTCTCGGCCAGGCGCGCGGCCCAGGCGGCTTTCGCGCTGAAACCACCACTGCGGGCGGGCTGTTCGGCAACCTTGGTGTGTGCCGCGACAGCCTTGGGCTTGCTCACGGCAACGGCAGGCGCTGCTGCAACCGAGGCGACCGGGGCCACGGCTGGTGCGGCGGCCTTGGCGCTATTGCGCAGTTCGGCCAAAGAAGGCGACTTGGCCTTGGCGGCAGCGGCCGGATCAGGCTTGACCAGCGAACGCTGGCAGGATTTGCACGATACGTCGTCGGTCACGGCAGTGCTGACAAGGGTCTGACTGCTGCGCCCACAGGCGGAATCGAGGCCATTGGTGGAATAGTGTGTAACCAAAACCGAACATCTCCGATGCGTTGTCATTGAAGCGGGCGGCATTCTCGCACAACTTGCGGGGCCTTGCCGAACGCAGGACCGGCGTCGGTCGACCAGCGCACGAATACTGGCAGTTTGACATAATCCTAGGCATGCTAGCTGATTTCGGGCGCTCGGCCTTATAGTGCGCGCCCTTGATCGACCCTGACAGCGGCACATACCGTGCATATTCCGAACCTGCCATCGCCAGCCCATTCGCAGGACCAACGCTTGACCGACCTCAATCAACCGTCATTGCCGCCCCTCGCGCGCCAGGCGTCCGCAGCCTCGCTGCATGCCACGGTAAAGGCTGGGCTGGCCCTGCTGGCCCTGGTTCTGCTGGGGTTGCTGCTGTGGCAGCTGTTCGCCCAGTTCCGTCACACCCAGGCCGAACAGCGCCAGCAACACCTGGTGGCCAGCGCCGAACTGGCCGATCACCTGAGCCTCAACCTGGCGCTGAAGGCCGAACAGGCGTCCAATGTCGTCCAGCCTTACGTCAAGGCGCCGGCGCCCGACGCCCTGCCCAGCCTGCTGGCAACCCTGCGCGATCGCCTGCCGACCCTGCAGCAACTGGCCTGGCTTGACCATGACGGGCGCATCCTCAGCGATACCCTGAGCGGCAGCCCTGACCGCCAGATGATTGGCGAACTACTGACGCTCAACCAGGGCCGCAGCTATCTGTTCGCCAATGCCCCGGACAACCGGACCATCTACCTGCTCCTGCGTCAGTCGCCCGAGCAGGATCGCGGCTATTGGTTGCTGCGCCTGTCGCGGGTGTATTACCGGTCGCTCATCGACCACCTCGAGCGCCCAGGGGACACCCTCTGGGTGCTGGAAAACAGCCGCAGCGGCGAAGTGCTCGAGCGCCAGGGCCCCAGCGCTTCGAGCGCGGCGCCATTGCAGAGCGTGATGCTCGCCTTCATCAACAACAGCACCTGGCAGTTGCGCGGTCTGTACGACGCCGACCTGGCACGCCAGAAGCTGCTGCCGGCGCTGATCGGCAAGTGCCTGCTGGTGCTGCTCTGTGCCCTCTTGCCGGTGCTGGCGCTGATGAGCATGCGCCGCCGCCAGCGCGCCCTGCAGGATGACCGCCGGCGCTACCAGGAAATCTTCGAAGGCACCGGAGTGGCCCTGTGCGTGCTCGACCTGTCGAGCCTGCCCGGCCAACTCGACCGCTACCACCTGCGCAATCACGCGGCGCTCAAGCAAAGCCTGGCCCTGGACCCGAACCTGCGCCGTTCGCTGCTGCTGGAACTGAAGATCACCGAGATCAACCAGGTAGCCCGGCAGCTACTCAATGTCCAATGCCACGAGGGCGCCTGGCAGCGCCTGATCGATGGCAGCGGCGATGGCCGCGACAGCGTCGGCATGCAGTTGATCGATGCGTTGATCGAACAGCGTCCGCTGCTTGAGCTGGAGGTGCGCCTGCCGGCGCCGCTGGGCGGCGAGCTGCACCTGTGGCTGATGGCGCGCCTGCCCCAGCAGCGGCGCGACTACCAGGCGGTGATCCTGAGCATCAGCGACATCACCAGCCGCAAGCAGGTGGAGCTTTCGCTGCTCGAGCGCGAGAGTTTCTGGTCGGACGTGGTCCGCACAGTGCCTGACCAACTCTACGTGCAGGACGTCTGCCCAGCGGATGATCTTCTCCAACCGCCATCTGGGCCAGACCTTGGGCTACGACCGCACCGAGCTGTCGCAGATGGGTGACCGCTTCTGGGAGTTGCTGCTCCATCCAGGCGATGCCGCCCTCTACCAGGGACTGCGCCAGCAACAACGCGATAATGCCCACGATGAGTCGCTGCACTGCCAGCTGCGTTTCCGCCACCGTGACGGCAACTGGCGTTGCTACGAGATCCGCGAGCAGGTGCTGACCCGCGATGCCGACGGCCTGGTCACCCGCATCATTGGCGTGGGCAAGGACGTCACCGTGCAGATCGAGGCCAGCCAGTCGCTGCGTGACAGCGAGCAGCGCTACCGCCTGCTGGCCGAGAGCATCAGCGACGTGATCTTCTCCACCGACAGCGGCTTGCAGCTCAACTACGTCAGCCCATCGGTGAAGGCGGTGCTGGGCTACCCGGTGGAATGGATCTTCGACAATGGCTGGCACTCGATCATCGCCAACCCGGCCCAGCTCACGGGTATCTACAGCCTCATGGAGCGGGTCAGCAAGGCCATGGGCGACCCTGAGCAACTCGAGCAACTGCGTGGCCAGATGCCCATGCAGCTGTTCCAGTTCGACTGCCTGCGCGCCGATGGCCGCAAGATCCCTATCGAACTGCGCCTGGTGCTGGTCTGGGACGATCACCAGCGCTTCGAGGGCGTGCTCGGCGTCGGCCGCGACATCAGTCAGCAGCGTCGTGCGGAAAAAGACCTGCGCATGGCTGCCACGGTATTCGAGCACTCGACCTCGGCCATCCTCATCACCGACCCCGCCGGCTACATCGTGCAGGCCAACGAGGCGTTCAGCCGGGTCAGCGGGTACGCAGCCGATGAGGTCCTCGACGAGTTGCCCGGCATGCTCACCGTGGATGAGCAGCAGGAAGGCCACCTGCGCTACGTGATCAAGCAGTTGCACGAGCACAACAGCTGGGAAGGCGAGGTCTGGCTCAAGCGCCGCAATGGCGAGCGCTACCCGGCCTGGGTCGGCATTAACGCAGTGTTCGACGACGAAGGCGACCTGGCCAGCTACGTGTGTTTCTTCACCGACATCAGCGAGCGCAAGGCCAGCGAGCAGCGTATCCACCGCCTGGCCTACTACGACGCCCTGACCCACCTGCCCAACCGCACGCTGTTCCAGGACCGCCTGCACACCGCGCTGCAGCAGGCCGAGCGGCTGAAGTCGTGGGTGGTGCTGATGTTCCTCGACCTGGACCGTTTCAAGCCGATCAACGACTCCCTTGGCCACGCCGCCGGCGACAGCATGCTCAAGGACATGGCCCTGCGCCTGCTGGCCTGCGTCGACGAAGACGACACCGTGGCACGTATGGGCGGTGATGAGTTCACCCTGCTGCTGCAGCCGCGCGCCACCCGCGAAATGGCGCTGAACCGTGCCATCCATGTGGCCGAGAGCATACTTGGCAGCCTGGTGACCCCGTTCGTGCTGGAAAGCCGCGAGTTCTTCGTCACGGCCAGCATCGGTATCGCCCTCAGCCCGCAGGACGGTAGCGAGCTGAGCCAGCTGATGAAAAACGCCGACACCGCCATGTACCACGCCAAGGAGCGCGGCAAGAACAACTTCCAGTTCTACCAAGCCGAGATGAACGCCAGCGCACTGGAACGCCTGGAATTGGAAAGCGACCTGCGCCACGCCCTGGAGCAGAACGAGTTCATCCTCTACTACCAACCGCAGTTCAGCGGCGACGGCCTGCGCCTGACCGGCGCCGAGGCGTTGCTGCGCTGGCGCCACCCGACGCGCGGGCTGGTCCCGCCGGGCGACTTCATCCCGGTGATCGAGGAGCTTGGCCTGGTGGTGGATGTCGGCGACTGGGTGCTGCGTGAAGCCAGCCGCCAGCTCAAGGCCTGGCACAAGGCCAAGGTGCGGGTACCGAAGGTGTCGGTGAACATCTCCGCGCGGCAGTTCTCCGATGGCCAGTTGGGCACGCGGATCGCGACCATTCTCGACGAGACCGGCCTGCCACCGGCGTGCCTGGAGCTGGAGCTGACCGAAAGCATCCTGATGCGCGAGGTCAACGAAGCCATGCAGATCCTCGACAGCCTGAAGAAGCTGGGCCTGAGCATCGCGGTCGACGACTTCGGCACCGGCTATTCCTCGCTCAACTACCTCAAGCAGTTCCCCATCGACGTGCTGAAGATCGACCGCACCTTCGTCGACGGCCTGCCCGAAGGCGAGCAGGATGCGCAAATCGCCCGGGCGATCATCGCCATGGCCCACAGCCTCAACCTGGCGGTGATCGCCGAAGGCGTGGAGACCCACGAGCAGCTCGGTTTCCTGCGCGAGCACGGCTGCGACGAAGTGCAGGGCTATCTGTTCGGGCGGCCCATGCCGGCCCACCAGTTCGAGGCGCAGTTCGCCGACGAGGGGCTGCCGCTGATCCGGTAAGGCCGCTCCCACACCAAGACGCATGGCGGCACTGAACCGCACCTGAAAACGGACTTTCGAGTCAACTCCTGCACGCCGCCAGCCCAGGCAGGGTGCGGGATGCAACATGAGGCCCATTGGTCCGCGACTTGACGTCACTTCATATGCCAGGCCCGAGGCAATCGGTTAGAATGCCCCCCCAATTCAGCCCGATCCTTGAGGACCGCCATGTTCAGCCGTGATTTGACCATTGCCAAGTACGACGCCGAGCTCTTCGAAGCCATGCAGCAAGAAGCCCTGCGCCAGGAAGAGCATATCGAGCTGATCGCTTCGGAAAACTACACTAGCCCCGCCGTCATGGAAGCCCAGGGTTCGGTACTGACCAACAAGTACGCCGAAGGCTATCCAGGCAAGCGCTACTATGGTGGCTGCGAGTACGTCGACGTGGTCGAGCAACTGGCCATCGACCGTGCCAAGCAACTGTTCGGCGCCGACTACGCCAACGTCCAGCCGCACGCCGGCTCCCAGGCCAACGCCGCGGTCTACCTGGCCCTGCTGTCGGCCGGTGACACCATTCTCGGCATGAGCCTGGCCCACGGCGGCCACCTGACCCACGGTGCTTCCGTGAGCTCGTCGGGCAAGCTGTACAACGCCATCCAGTACGGCATCGACGGCAACGGCCTGATCGACTACGACGAAGTCGAGCGCCTGGCTGTCGAGCACAAGCCGAAGATGATCGTCGCCGGCTTCTCGGCCTACTCGCAGGTACTGGACTTCGCCCGCTTCCGCGCTATCGCCGACAAGGTCGGTGCCTACCTGTTCGTCGACATGGCCCACGTGGCTGGCCTGGTCGCCGCAGGCGTGTACCCGAACCCGGTGCCGTTTGCCGACGTCGTCACCACCACCACCCACAAGACCCTGCGCGGTCCACGTGGCGGCCTGATCCTGGCGCGCAAGAACGAAGAAATCGAGAAGAAGCTCAACTCCGCCGTCTTCCCAGGCGCCCAGGGTGGCCCGCTGGAGCATGTCATCGCAGCCAAGGCGATCTGCTTCAAGGAAGCGCTGCAGCCTGAGTTCAAGACCTACCAGCAGCAAGTGGTGAAGAACGCCCAGGCCATGGCCAGCGTGTTCA
This sequence comes from Pseudomonas putida, assembly GCF_005080685.1. Taxonomy (NCBI): domain Bacteria; kingdom Pseudomonadati; phylum Pseudomonadota; class Gammaproteobacteria; order Pseudomonadales; family Pseudomonadaceae; genus Pseudomonas; species Pseudomonas putida. The sequence goes on from NZ_CP039371.1 coordinate 5,729,625, forward strand.
TCGAGCGTGGTTTCGACGTCGTTTCCGGCGGCACCCAGAACCACCTGTTCCTGCTGTCGCTGATCAAGCAGGAAATTTCCGGTAAGGACGCCGACGCCGCTCTGGGCAAGGCCTTCATCACCGTCAACAAGAACTCGGTACCGAACGACCCACGTTCGCCGTTCGTCACCTCGGGCCTGCGCTTCGGCACCCCAGCCGTGACCACCCGTGGCTTCAAGGAAACCGAGTGCCGCGAACTGGCGGGCTGGATCTGCGACATCCTCGCCGACCTGAACAACGAAGCGGTAATCGACGCCGTGCGTGAGAAGGTCAAGGCCATCTGCAAGAAGCTGCCGGTATACGGCAACTGATCGGCGATCGCCCGATGTGAAAAAGCCCGGCCATGTGCCGGGCTTTTTTGTGGGCGAATGGATGCGAGCTACAGGACTGCCGTCGGGCTTGCAGCGCACACGCCGTGTTCAGGCACCAGGCGTATGTCCACACGCTGCCCCAATGCCCTGGCAGCACTGGCTAGCGTTGCCAGTGTCATGCCTGGGTCGGTCTGATCCAAGGCCCTGTCTACCGCTGCACGGCTGGTATGCATGCGCTCTGCGAGCGCCTTCTTGCTGACCTTCTGCTGCTTCATGGCCTCTGTCAGTTGCCAGGCGATCACCCGTTTCAGGGCTGCTGCCGTGACGGGCTCCAGAAGGCCTTCCTCGGCGAGAAAATCATCGAAACCGGAACCGATATGAGGGTTCATGGCATATGCCTCCTGAGGCTTGTCTTGCGTTGCCTGGCCAGTGAGAGATCGACCAAGGGCGTTTTCTGGCATTTCTTGATGAATCCGTGGAGCAGGACCATCGCCCCCTCGCTCATCGTGAACAGGACTCGCGCGGCTGTATCTCCCAGATCGACGCGAATCTCCCAAAGCCCACTTTCCATCTTGCGGACCAAGGGCATGCCAATCGGCCAGCCGAACTGCACAGACTTGATCTCGTAGCCGATCAGCTGACGTTGCTCCCGGGACAACCCCTTCAACCAATCGCGTACAGGCTCGTTACCTAGCTCGCTGCGAAAGAAAAGAACATTGATCTGGTGATCCGATACGGCCAAGTGTACCAAAAAAGATACTCCTTTCAAGGGGCCGTGAAACTTGGCCCGATTAAATTCCATTGGGCCAATAAAAATGCCGCCATTGGGCGGCATTATCGAGTCAGCGGGGCGCCTTCAAGCGTGAGACAAAGCCTCAAAACCAGCCCGAATCGCTTCCTCCGGCAAGTCATCGGCAATGAACACCATCACGCTTTCGCGGGCTTCACCTTCTGCCCACTCGGCATCCCAATCGAAGCCATAGAGCTTGAGCACGCCCTGGAACACCAGGCGCCGGTCATCCCCGGCGATGTTCAACACCCCCTTGTAGCGCAGCAGTTGCTTGCCATGGTTTTCCAGCAGCTCGTTCATGAAGTCGCTGAGGCGGTCGATGTCCAGTGGCGTCTCGCTGCGCAGCACCAGGGTGGAAATACGATCCGGCGTGGCGGGCTTGAGGATGGGCCGCAGGGTTGGCCGGGGCGCGATACCGAGGTCCGGATTGAGGTTGAAACCGCGCACGTCGAGCAGTTCGGCCAGGTCGATGCGGCCATGCTCGACCACGCGCAGGGCCGCGCGGCCGTTGATGCGACCGAGGCGCACGCGCAGGGCCTCCACCGCCTCTGCTGTGACCAGGTCGGTCTTGCTCAACAGCAGGCGATCGGCAAAGCCCACCTGGGCCTGGGCGATGGTTTGCGCCAGGTGTGTGTCGGCATGCGCCGCATCCACCAGGGTGATGATGCCATCGAGGATGTAGCGCTCGCGCAACTCTTCATCGACGAAGAAGGTTTGCGCCACCGGCGCCGGGTCAGCCAGGCCGGTGCATTCGATGACCAGGCGGTCGAAGGCGATCTCCCCGGCATCCAGGCGTTCGAGCAGCAGGTACAGGGCGCGCGTCAGGTCGCCGTGGATGCTGCAGCAGACGCAGCCATTGGCCAGGGTCATGACCTGCACCGGCTCGTCGCCCAGCAGCTGGCTGTCGATGCCGGCCTCACTGAATTCGTTCTCGATCACGGCGATCTTCAGGCCGTGCTCGGCCTTGAGCATGTACTTGAGCAGCGTGGTCTTGCCGGCGCCGAGGAAACCGGTGAGCACTGTTACGGGAATAGGCGTATGCACGCGGAAAGCCTCCTGGGCAAAAAAACACAGACCCCATCGTCGGCAAGCCGGCTCCTACGGTTTTGCAGGAGCCGATTTGCCGGCGATGGGGCCAGGGCAAGCTAACAACAGTTGAGGATCAACAGCATTTAGGCCCGGACTTGCCACCGTAGCGCGCTTCCTGGCGTTCTCGGAAGAACGCCTCGTAGCTCATCACCGGTTTGTCCGGGTGCTTGGTCTGCATGTGCTCGACATAGTTGTCGTAGTCGGGCATGCCGACCATCAGGCGGGCTGCCTGCCCCAGGTATTTACCCAGTCGACCCAGGTCGTTGAACATCGTTGCAGTCCTCTCAAGCGTCAGGCAGGGCCTGGAACGGGGATTCCTTGTCGCTGCGCTCCTTGCGTCCAAGTGCGGCATAACCGACCTTGACGGCGAAGAACAGCACGCTGAACACCACCAGCAGGAACAGCACGGTCAGGCCGGCGTTGGTGTAGGCATTGAAGATCACGTGCTGCATCTGGCCGATGTCCTTGGCCGGCGCCAGTACCTGGCCGGCATCCAGCGCGGCGCTGTACTTCTTGGCCAGGGCCAGGAAACCGACCGCCGGATTCGGGTCGAACAGCTTGATCAGGCCCGCAGTGGTGGTGCAGATCAGCAGCCATACCGCTGGCAACAGGGTGACCCAGACATAGCGCTCGCGCTTCATCTTGATCAGGACCACGGTGCCCAGCATCAGCGCGATACCGGCCAGCATCTGGTTGGAGATACCGAACAGCGGCCACAGGGTGTTGATGCCACCGAGCGGATCGATCACGCCCTGGTACAGCAGGTAGCCCCACAAGGCGACGCAACCTGCGGTACCGATCAGGTTGGCAGTCCACGACTCGGTGCGCTTGAGGGCTGGCACGAAGCTACCCAGCAGGTCCTGGAGCATGAAGCGACCGGCACGGGTACCGGCGTCGACCGCGGTAAGGATGAACAGCGCCTCGAACAGGATCGCGAAGTGGTACCAGAAGGCCATGGTGTTCTCACCTGGCAGGACCTGGTGAAGGATCTGCGCGATACCCACCGCCAGGGTTGGCGCACCACCGGCACGGGCCAGCACGGTGTGCTCGCCGATGTCGCGGGCGACCGCTTCCAGTTGCTCGGGGGTGATCAGGAAGCCCCAGCTGCTGACGGTCTGCGCCACCGAGGCGACATCCGCGCCAACCACGGCGGCCGGGCTGTTCATGGCGAAGTACACGCCAGGCTCGATCACCGAAGCGGCGACCATGGCCATGATGGCGACGAACGACTCCATCAGCATGCCGCCGTAGCCGATGTAGCGGGCGTTGGTTTCGTTGTCCAGCAGCTTGGGCGTGGTGCCCGAGGAGATCAGCGCATGGAAGCCCGATACCGCGCCACAGGCGATGGTGATGAACAGGAACGGGAACAGCGTGCCCTTCCACACCGGGCCGGTGCCGTCGGTGAACTGGGTCAGCGCGGGCATTTTCAGCTCGGGCGCGATGATCAGGATGCCGATGGCGAGGCCGACGATGGTGCCGATCTTGAGGAAGGTCGACAGGTAGTCACGCGGCGCGAGTACCAGCCAGACCGGCAGTACCGCAGCGACGAAGCCGTAGCCCACGAGCATCCAGGTGATCTGTACGCCGGTGAAGGTGAACGCCGGGCCCCAGACCGGATCTGCGGCAATCTGGCCCCCCAGCCAGATCGACAGCAGCAGCAGCACCACACCGATCACCGAAATCTCGCCGATGCGGCCCGGGCGGATGTAGCGCATGTAGATGCCCATGAACATGGCGATCGGGATGGTCGCCATCACCGTGAACATGCCCCATGGGCTCTCGGCCAGGGCCTTGACCACGATCAGTGCCAGCACCGCGAGGATGATGATCATGATCAGGAAGCAGCCGAACAGGGCGATGGTTCCGGGGATGCGGCCCATCTCCTCGCGCACCATGTCGCCCAGCGAGCGACCGTTGCGGCGGGTGGACAGGAACAGGACCATGAAGTCCTGGACCGCGCCGGCCAGCACCACGCCGGCGATCAGCCACAAGGTACCGGGCAGGTAGCCCATCTGCGCGGCGAGAACCGGGCCCACCAGGGGACCGGCGCCAGCGATGGCGGCAAAGTGGTGACCGAACAGAATGTGCTTGTTGGTCGGGACGTAGTCCAGACCATCGTTGTTGAGCACCGCCGGGGTAGCCCGACGGGGGTCGAGTTGCATCACCTTGGTGGCGATGAACAGGCTGTAGTAGCGATAGGCGACCAGGTAGATGGCCACTGCTGCGACCACGATCCACAAGGCATTGATCGCCTCGCCGCGACGCAGGGCAACCACACCCAGCGCACAGGCTCCTATGACGGCCAGCGCGAGCCACGGAATGTGGCGTAGCAGGCTATTATTGTTGTTCATGGTTTACTTCCAGCTGGTGGATTGGAAAGACCGCCCACCGAGTCTAGGGCGAGTCATCGCGCATTGCCATACTTGCTTTGGTCTAGAGCCTCTGCGGGCTGATTCGCGACACCGGATGTGCACATAAAGCTAACTATAGTCAGGATGTCCTCTCGGAGAGCCCGACCATGAACCCACACGACGAACGCCGGCGGTTCCAACGCATCGACTTCGACGCCCCCACCGAACTGCGCCAGGGCGCGCGGCGCTGGCCGGTAAGGCTGCTCGACCTGTCACTCAAGGGCCTGCTGGTCGAGCGACCGGAGCCTTGGGATGCCGACCTGACCCAGGACTTCGATGCCATCATCCACCTGGACAACCGCACCCACGTACAGATGCAGGTCGAATTGCGCCACGAGGAAGCCACCCGGCTGGGTTTCATCTGCTTGTACCTGGACCTCGACTCGATGAGCCACTTGCACCGTTTGGTGGAATTGAACGTGGCCGACAGCACCGAAATGATGCGCGAGCTGCGTGAACTCATCGAATATTGAAATCTTTTAGCTAGCTAATAGCTCCTCCAGCAGGCGTTTCCTGTCTACCCAGACAGCTTTCTGCCTGGTGCGCAGCATTTTGTGTACACCCCTCTAACGCAGCCTCTACAGACTTGGAACGCAATCTGCATTCAGGTGTTACGCACCCTGCGAGCACCGTTGTGCGCGCTCCGATCAAAATATTGTATACAATTGTTGTGGCAATGATTTGTAGGAACTGTCTACAGTAGCCACACAAAAATAAACAGAGAGCCTGCTCCATGACCACGTCTCCTAGCACGTCTCCCGCCCAGCGCCCCGAGGACGAAAACCTTGGCCTCGGGGCGAACCTGGCCTACGGCCTGCAGCATGTGCTGACCATGTATGGGGGGATCGTTGCCGTACCCCTCATCCTGGGGCAGGCGGCTGGCCTGAATCCGGCCGAGATCGGCCTGCTGATCGCCGCCTCGCTGTTCGCCGGTGGCCTGGCCACGTTGCTGCAAACACTCGGCCTGCCCTTCTTCGGCTGCCAGCTGCCATTGGTGCAGGGCGTGTCCTTCGCGGGGGTGGCGACCATGGGGGCGATCCTCAGCAGCGAGGGTGGCGGTGGCCTGCCTGGGGTGTTGGGCGCGGTCATGGCCGCATCGCTGATCGGCTTTCTGATCACCCCGGTGTTTTCACGCATCACCAAGTTCTTCCCACCCCTGGTGACCGGCATCGTCATCACCACCATCGGCCTGACCCTGATGCCCGTGGCGGCCCGTTGGGTGATGGGTGGCAACAGCACCTCGCCGGAGTTCGGCAGCGTGGCCAACATCGGCCTGGCCGCGCTGACCTTCGCCATCGTGCTGCTGCTGAGCAAACTCGGCAACGCCGCGATTTCGCGCCTGTCGATCCTGCTGGCGATGGTGGTCGGTACGCTGATCGCCTGGAGCCTGGGCATGGCCGACTTCAGCAAGGTCACCGAAGGCCCGATGTTCGCCTTCCCCACGCCGTTCCACTTCGGCATGCCGACCTTCCACATCGCGGCGATCCTGTCGATGTGCATCGTAATCATGGTGACCCTGGTGGAAACCTCGGCCGACATCCTGGCAGTGGGCGAGATCATCGACACCAAGGTCGACTCCAAACGCCTGGGCAACGGCCTGCGCGCCGACATGGCATCGAGCATCCTGGCGCCGGTATTCGGCTCCTTCACCCAGAGCGCATTCGCCCAGAACGTCGGCTTGGTGGCCGTGACCGGGGTCAAGAGCCGCTACGTGGTGGCCACTGGCGGTGTAATCCTGGTGGTGCTCGGCCTGCTGCCGATCATGGGCCGGATCATTGCCGCCGTGCCGACGCCAGTGCTCGGCGGGGCGGGTATCGTGCTGTTCGGCACGGTGGCGGCCAGCGGTATCCGCACGCTTTCCAAGGTCAGCTACAAGAACAACGTCAACCTGATCATCGTCGCCGCTTCGTTGGGCTTCGGGATGATCCCGATCGCCGCGCCAACCTTCTACCATCAGTTCCCGAACTGGTTCGAAACCATCTTCCACTCGGGCATCAGCTCTGCGGCGATCATGGCCATCCTGCTTAACCTGATCTTCAATCACTTCACCAAAGGCAATTCGGATCAGCAGTCGGTCTTCGCCGCAGGCTACGAACGCACCATTCAGTATTCCGACATCTCGGCGCTACGCGATGGCGACTACTTCAAGGATGGCAAGCTGTTCGATGCCGAGGGCAACGAAGTGCCGATGCTGGAGCCGGGCGAAAAGAGCAGCGAGGCACCCAGGCGCAGTGCGGTGGCCGAGCATTGAACGCTGATTGAGTGGTGATGGGGGAAGCCGATGCGCATCGTCGGCTTCCCTTTTTTCTTTTGTCTGCAGTGGCCTCTTCGCGGGCTTGCCCGCGAAGAGGCCGATGCAGATAAGGAATTACTCGAACAGGGCGTCCAGGGCCTGTTCCAGCCGCGTGACGGCAATCACCTGCAGCCCCGCCGGCGACTCCTTCGGCGCATTGCCCTTGGGCACGATGGCGCGCTTGAAGCCATGCTTGGCCGCTTCCTTCAGCCGCTCCTGGCCACTGGGCACCGGCCGCACCTCGCCCGACAAGCCGATTTCGCCGAACACCAGCAGCCCATGGGCCAATGGCCGGTTGCGCAGGCTGGACATCACCGCAGCCAACAGGGCCAGGTCCGAAGCGGTCTCCAGCACCTTGACCCCGCCAACCACGTTGAGGAATACATCCTGGTCGTGCGTGGGAATGCCGCCATGCCGGTGCAGCACCGCCAGCAGCATGGCCAGGCGGTTCTGATCCAGGCCAAGGGTGACCCGCCGCGGGTTGGCCAGGTGGCTGTCGTCGACCAGCGCCTGCACCTCCACCAGCATCGGCCGGGTTCCCTCCCAGGTGGCCATGACCACGCTGCCGGGCACCTCTTCCTGGGTGCGGTTGAGGAAGATCGCCGACGGGTTCGACACCTCCTTGAGGCCGCGATCGGTCATGCCGAACACGCCCAGTTCGTTGACCGCGCCAAAACGGTTCTTCACCGCACGCAGCAGACGCAGGCGGCCATCGGACTCGCCTTCGAAATACAGCACGGTGTCGACCATGTGCTCGAGCACCCGGGGACCTGCCAGCGATCCCTCCTTGGTGACGTGGCCGACTAGGAAGATCGCGGTACCGCTCTGCTTGGCATAGCGCACCAGCAGCGCCGTGCTCTCACGCACCTGGGCGACGCCGCCGGGCGCCGACTGCAACTGCTCGGTGAAAATGGTCTGGATCGAGTCGATCACCATGACCCGCGGTTTTTCCTGGCGGGCAGTGGCGATGATGGTCTCGATGCAGGTCTCGGTCATGACCTTGAGTTGGTCCTGGGGCAGCCCCAGGCGCCGCGAACGCATGGCCACCTGCTGTTGCGATTCTTCGCCGGTGACGTACAACGCGGGCATGCCCACGGCAATGTTGCACAAGGTTTGCAACAGGATGGTCGACTTGCCGATGCCAGGATCACCGCCGATCAGCACCACCGAACCATCCACCAGCCCGCCGCCCAGCACGCGATCCAGCTCGGTACTGCTGGTGGTGAAACGCGGGATTTCCTCGACGCTGACCTCGGCCAGGGTCTTGATCTGCGCCTGCTGCCCGGTCCAACCGGCACGGCCGCTTGGCGCTGCGGCCCCGCCGCTCTCGATCATGGTCTCGACCAAGGTGTTCCAGGCCCCGCATTCGCCGCACTGGCCGGCCCATTTGGGAAAGGTCGCACCGCACTCGGTGCAGCCATACAAGCGCTTGGCCTTGGCCATGGGGCAGGTCTCCTGGGAAAAAACCGCCATGATAGCCGAGGCGGACGTGTCCCGAACGCGTCGAGACGCGACAAAACTATTCGTTCTAACGGCAGTCATTAGCCCTGAGCGCCACGCATGAAGCGTTTCGGTGGCTTACACTGCGTTTACCTCACCATTTGTTACAAGGAACCAAACATGGGCATGCTCAGTGAGTTCAAGGCCTTCGCGGTCAAAGGTAATGTCGTCGACATGGCGGTCGGTATCATCATCGGCGCGGCCTTCGGCAAGATCGTCTCCTCGTTCGTCGGGGACGTGGTGATGCCACCACTGGGGCTGCTGATCGGCGGCGTCGATTTCAGTGACCTGGCCATCACCCTCAAGGCAGCCGAAGGCGATATCCCGGCAGTGGTGCTGGCCTACGGCAAGTTCATCCAGACGGTGATCGACTTCATCATCATCGCCTTCGCCATTTTCATGGGCGTCAAGGCTATCAACCGCTTGAAGCGCGAGGAGGCCGCAGCGCCGAGCGCACCGCCCGTACCGACTCCTCAGGAAACCTTGCTGACCGAGATCCGCGACCTGCTCAAGGCGCAGAACCAGAACCGACAGCCCTGAAGGCTGGATGGGCCGCGCGGCGGCCCTCGTCTTACCAGTAGTTCTCGACCGCCACCTGCCCTGGCCGCTTGCTCAGGCTCAGTTGCAGGTCGCGGGCCTTCAGCACCTTGCGCGTCTCGTCGATCATCTGCGGGTTGCCGCACAGCATGATGCGCGAGTGCTCGGGCGAGAACTCGAGGCCTGCGGCTTTCTCCAGCTCACCGTTTTCGATCAGCGTGGTGATGCGGGCATTCAGGGCACCCGGGTGCTGCTCACGGGTCACCACCGGAATGAACTGCAGCTTGCCGGCGAACTCGGCCAGGTAGTCCCGCTGCTCCAACCCGGCAATTTCCTCCAGGTACGCAAGCTCCTTGGCTTCACGCACCGAGTACACCAGCTTGATGTTGTCGAAGCGCTCCCAGGCCTCGAAGTCCTGCAGGATCGACATGAACGGCGCGATACCCGTGCCAGTGGCGAGCAACCACAGATCGCGGCCGCCGACGAAACGATCCAGGGTCAGGTAACCGAATGCCTGGCGATCGACCAGCAGGGTATCGCCCTCGCCCAGCCGGCTCAGCTCACTGGTGAATTCGCCGCCAGGTACCACGATCGAGAAGAAATCCAGAAATTCGTCATGTGGCGCGCTTACCATCGAATAAGCCCGCCACACCACGCTGCCGTCGGCCTTGCTCACCCCTAGCCGGGCGAATTGGCCGGCACGGAAACGAAACCCAGTGTCACGAGTGGTCCGCAGGCTGAACAGGTTCGGCGTCAACGGATGGACTTCGAGCAGGGTTTGGCGGGTGAATTTCTCGGCGCTGGCGGTCATGAGGGACTCCATGGATTGCATGGGCCAAGTTTCGCGCAAAGTGATGTGAATAAACACCACTGGTTTGTAGGGCTAGCGTCAATGGGTGGCCCATTGCCCAGTAAAATAAGGCTCATATAGCAAAAAAAACCCAACAATCCGCTAGGACTTTCCTACAATCTCTCTGTAACTCACATGGATTGGGAATTACTACAATCAGGAGTTTGACCAGATGCCCACGCGTCACTGGAATTCCGAGCGGCTGCATCAGCTCGTCAGCGAGCGCTCGCCGCGACGCTTGTTCAACCTGGCGGTACACCTGACTCAAGAGCTAGGTATGGAATACCTGGGCTTGAAGTTGCGTATCCAGGTGGCCACGCAAACCCCTCGCTTGTTTCTCTACAGCAATTACCCAAGCGAGTGGATCGAGCGTTACCAGCACGATGACTTCTACCGCCAGGACCCGGCAGCGGCACACAGCCATGGCTCGACCATGCCCGTGCTGTGGACAGACGAGTTGTACTCAGAAGCCCCGCTCTTTCGCGAAGCGGCCTGCGCACACGGCTTGCGCCACGGCTGGACGCAGTCAGTGCACGACCTGCAGCACAATGAAAGCCAGTTGACCGTGGCCAGGCCCACGCCCAAGGTCAGCATGACCGAACTCTACGACAAGGCTGGCAGCGTGCAGTGGCTGTGCCACACCCTGCACGCCGTGCTCAGCGAGCATCACCTGGAAGAGATCTGCCCGCCCACACCGAAGATGAGCGACCGCGAGCTAGAGGTGCTGAAATGGTCTGCCGCGGGCAAGACCGCTGCCGATGTCGCCTGCATCCTGTCGTTGTCGCAAAGCACGGTGAACTTCCACATCCGCAGCGTGATCACCAAGACCAACGCGGCCAACAAAGCCGGCGCCATCGCCATAGCTGCCATGCGCGGATGGATCTGACGTCCTGCCTGCGATCCCCGGCAAAGCCCTGTAGAATCTGCGGCAAAAGCCCGCGCGACCTGCGGCGGGCAGATTCGTACCCGAGCCAGACGCCATGCCCCTGTTCACCACCCCGTATGCCCAACTCGACCTGATCCGCCAGCCGGACCAGGCCAACGCCCCCCTGCAAGCCTTCGACGCCGCCGACGAGTACCTGCTCGAACAGTTGCATGCCCAGGCGCCGGGAGCCGATTGCCGGGTGCTGGTGCTCAACGACAGTTTCGGTGCACTGGCCGCGAGCCTCGCCGGCCACTTGAGGGTGGTCAGCAGCGGCGACTCGCACCTGGCGCGCATGGCCCTGGAAAAGAACCTTGCACGCAATGACAGAGCGTACGACAGCGTACCCTTCGTCCCGGCCAGCGAGCCTTGGCAAGGCCCGTTCGACCGCGTATTGGTGCGTGTTCCCAAGACCCTGGCCTTGCTCGAGGAACAGTTGATCCGCCTGCAAGGCCACCTGGCCCCCGGTGCGCAGGTGATCGCTGGCGCCATGATCAAGCACCTGCCACGCGCGGCGGGCGACCTGCTGGAAACGTACATTGGCCCGATGCAGGCCTCCCTGGCACAGAAGAAGGCGCGCCTGCTCAGCGCCACCTGGGCAGGTCGCCCCGCCGCCCAGTCGCCCTACCCGAGCCGCTATCGCCTCGACGAACCGGCACTGGAACTGATCAACCATGCCAACGTGTTCTGCCGCGATGGGCTGGACATCGGCACCCGCGCCTTCCTTGCGCACTTGCCGCGTGACCTGGGCAACGCCCGCGTCGCCGACCTTGGTTGTGGCAATGGCGTGCTGGCGATCGCCAGCGCCCTGGCCAATCCGGATGCGCACTACACCTTGGTGGACGAGTCGTACATGGCCGTGCAGTCGGCCCGGGAGAACTGGCAGGCGGCCCTGGGCGAGCGGCCCGTCGAAGTGCTGCCCGGCGATGGCCTGGCCGGGGTCGAAAAGCAGTCACTGGACGTGGTGCTGTGCAATCCACCGTTCCACCAGCAGCAGGTCGTGGGCGACTTCCTCGCCTGGCGCATGTTCCAGCAGGCCCGCGAGGCGCTGGTTGTGGGTGGCGCGCTGTACATCGTGGGCAACCGTCACCTGGGCTATCACAGCAAGCTGGCGCGGCTGTTCCGGGGCGTCGAGCAGGTGGCGGCAACGCCCAAGTTCGTGATCCTCAAGGCCCGCAAGTAGAACGCAGGGGGCTGCTTTGCAGCCCTTTCGCGACACAAGGCCGCTCCCACAGTAGACCGCGATACTTTCAACTGTGGGAGCGGCCTTGTGTCGCGAAAGGGGCGCATAGCGCCCCCTGCAATTTCAATGGGTGGTAAGCCCCGCCGCCCCCATGAACAAGCGCATCACCCAAGCCGCCACGCCCAGGGCGGCCACGCTCATCGCCCAGATCAGCACCAGCCAACCCAGGCGCTGCCACAGCGGCCTTTTCTCATCCAGGCCATGCTTACCGGTCATCGTGCGACCCTCCTAGTGATAGCCGTCTTCATGGGTCACCTTGCCGCGGAACACGTAGTAGCTCCAGAAGGTGTAGCCAAGGATGAACGGCAGGATGAACAACGTGCCCACCAGCATGAAGCCCTGGCTTTGCGGCGGCGCCGCGGCATCCCAGATCGAGATCGACGGCGGGATGATGTTCGGCCACAGGCTGATGCCCAGGCCGCTGTAGCCCAGGAAGATGAGTACCAGGGTCAGCAGGAACGGCGTGTAGTGGGCGTTGCGGGCCACCGCCTTGAGCAGCCCGTAGAACGTCACCAGCACCAACACCGGCACCGGCATGAACCAGATCAGGTTGGGCATGCTGAACCAGCGGTCGGCGATTTGCGGATAGGCGATCGGCGTCCACAGGCTGACGATGCCGATGACCGCCAGCAACACCAGCGCCAGCGGCCGACCCAGGTTGTGCATCTGCTCCTGCAACGCCCCCTCGGTCTTCATGATCAGCCAGGTACAGCCCAGCAATGCATAGGCGACGATCAAGCCCAGGCCGCTGAACAGGCTGAACGGCGTCAGCCAATCCAGCGAGCCGCCAGCGTAATGCCGGTCGACCACCTTGAAGCCCTCGATGAAGGCGCCCAGGGCCACGCCCTGGAAGAACGTGGCGACCAGCGAACCCCAGATGAACGCCTTGTCCCACAGATGCCGGCGCTCGGCGGTGGCCTTGAAGCGGAACTCGAAGGCCACGCCGCGGAAGATCAGGCCGATCAGCATCAGGATCAGTGGCAGGTACAGCGCCTCGAGCACCACGGCATAGGCCATCGGAAACGCCCCGAACAACCCGGCACCGCCCAGCACCAGCCAGGTTTCGTTGCCGTCCCAGACCGGCGCGACGGTGTTCATCATCACGTCGCGATCACGCTCGGCCTTGACGAAGGGGAAGAGAATGCCGATGCCGAGGTCGAAGCCATCCATCACCACGTACATCATCACGCCGAAGATGATGATCACGGCCCAGATCAGCGGAAGGTCGATACCCATGGCTCAGTTCTCCTTGCTCAAGCTGGCGGAGTTGGCCTCATGGCCATCGTCGGCGGCGGACAGCGGCCGCGCCGGGGTACGCTTCTGGCCCGGCCCTCCCGGCCGTTGCTCGTCGCCCTCCCCGGTATGCGGGCCCTTGCGCACCAGGCGCATCATGTAGCCGAAACCGGTACCGAACAGCGCGAAGTAGACGACCACGAAGGCCACCAAGGTGAACCCGAGCTGGCTATAGCTATGCTGGGATACCGCATCTGCGGTGCGCATCAGGCCGTAGACCACCCAGGGCTGACGCCCGATCTCGGTGGTGAACCAGCCGGCCAGGATGGCGATCAGGCCGGACGGCCCCATCCACATCACGAAATGCAGGAACAGGCGGTTGCTGTACAACCCACCACTTCTGCGCAGCAGCAAGCTCCACAGCCCTGCCGCGATCATCAGCAGCCCCAGGGCGACCATCACGCGGAACGACCAGAAGACGATGGTCGAGTTGGGCCGGTCTTCGGGCGGGAACTCCTTCATCGCCGGCACCTGTTTGTCCAGGCTGTGGGTCAGGATCAAGCTACCGAGCGCGGGAATCTCGATCTTGTAGCGGGTGGTTTCGGCCTGCATGTCGGGGATGCCGAACAGAATCAGCGGCGTTGGCTCACCGGGCGTGTTTTCCCAGTGCCCCTCGATGGCGGCGATCTTCACCGGCTGGTGCTTGAGGGTGTTCAAACCATGGAAATCTCCGATCACCGCTTGCACCGGGGCCACGATCAGGGCCATCCACATGGCCATCGACAACATCTTGCGTACCGCCGGGTTGTCACGCCCACGCAGCAGGTGCCAGGCCGCCGATGCCCCGACGAAGAAGGCGGTGGCGACGAATGCCGCCGTGGCCATGTGCATCAGGCGGAACGGGAACGATGGGTTGAAGATCACCGCCAACCAATCCACCGGCACCACCCGGCCATCGATGATCTCGTGGCCCTGGGGAGTCTGCATCCAGCTGTTGGAAGCCAGGATCCAGAAGGTCGAGACCAGCGTGCCAAGCGCCACCATGCACGTGGCGAAGAAGTGCAGGCCACGGCCGACGCGGTTCCAGCCGAACAGCATGACGCCGAGGAAGCCCGCTTCGAGGAAGAAGGCGGTCAGCACTTCGTAGGTCAGCAAAGGGCCGGTGATGTTGCCGGCAAAATCGGAGAAGCGGCTCCAGTTGGTGCCGAACTGGTAGGCCATGACCAGCCCGGAGACCACGCCCATGCCGAAGTTGACGGCGAAGATCTTCGACCAGAAGTGGTACAGGTCGCGGTAGACGTTGTCGTGGGTCTTGAGCCACAGCCCCTCGAGTACCGCCAGGTAACTCGCAAGGCCAATGGTGATGGCAGGGAACAGGATGTGAAACGAAACGGTGAAGGCGAACTGGATTCGGGCGAGCTCGAGGGCTTCTATTCCGAACATGGTGCTTCCTCTTCAGATAAATCCGGCGTCCAGGCGGTGGGCCTTGTCGCCTACGGCCCCTACGTTTCAGTGGAGTACGGCGCGTTGGAATTGTTCTGTTCGATCGCAGGGAATCTGGCCCGAAGGCACGAATCGTTGCGTCTGGAAGCATTGATCCAGATCAACGTTTGACAGGAAGCATAGTCGGGAATGGCCAGGCAGGCCGTGTGGTTGTTTGCCGCGTGACCGGATGCCCCACCCACTTTCGGAAACTGTGAAAAAGTGCCGATAGCGGCAAACAGTAACTGTTTGTTACAAACAGATGATACGCTGCGCACCCCTCTACTGCGCCGAGGCCACTGGTTTTTCGATGTCCGATTCCGCACCGCAGTTGTTGCGTCATCACCGTCCGTTCCTGGCCTTCTGGCTGGCCCGGGTGTTCACCGCCAGCGGCTTCCAGATGCTCACCGTGGCGATTGGCTGGCACCTCTACCAGCTCACCGGCAACGTGCTCGACCTGGGCCTGGTCGGCTTGGTCGAGTTCGCCCCGCGGGTGCTGTTCATGCTGCACACCGGGCATGTCGCCGACCGCTATGATCGGCGCAAGGTCGCGGCGCTGTGCCAGAGCCTGCAAGGCCTGATCGCGCTGGCCCTGGCGCTGGGCAGTGCCACCGACAACGTCAGCCGCGAGCTCATTTTCGTGCTGGCCTTCCTGCTGGGCGCGACCCGCTCGTTCGAAATGCCGGCGACCCAGGCCTTGCTGCCCAACGTGGTGCCGCCCGGGCTGTTTCCGCGCGCCGTGGCCGCCTCGGCATCGGCCACCCAATCGGCGACCATCGTCGCGCCGGCCGTGGGCGGCTTCCTGTACGCCTTCGGCAGCATCTGGGTGTACGGGCCGACTGTGGCGCTGTATGCCATCGCCTGCGTGCTCACCCTGAGCCTGGACGCGCGTGGCCAGGTGGCCCAGCGCGGCCGTGCCAGCCTGGAGTCGCTGCTGGCCGGTATCCGCTTCATCCGCAGCCGCCCGGATATACTCGGGGCCATCTCGCTGGACCTGTTCGCCGTGCTGCTGGGCGGGGCCACGGCGCTGCTGCCGGTGTTCGCCAAGGACATCCTGCTCACCGGGCCACTGGGCCTTGGCCTGCTGCGCTCGGCGCCGGCAGTGGGAGCGCTGCTGATGTCGGTGTGGCTGGCGCGCTTCCCGTTCGAGCGCAAGGTCGGGCGCACCATGTTCACCGCAGTCGGCATATTCGGCGTGGCGACCATCGCCTTCGGCCTGTCGACGTCGTTCTGGTTCTCGCTGGCGGTGCTGGTGGTGCTGGGCGCGGCGGACATGATCAGCATGGTGATCCGCGGCGCATTCGTGCAGCTGGAGACACCGGACGAAATGCGCGGGCGGGTCAGTGCGGTGAACGGGTTGTTCATCGGCGCCTCGAACCAGCTTGGCGAATTCGAGTCCGGGGTCACGGCGCACTGGTTCGGCACGGTGCCGGCTGTAGTCCTGGGGGGCGTGGGGACACTGGTGGTGACGGGGGTGTGGATAAAACTGTTTCCGACCCTGGCCAAGCGGGACAGGCTGCACAACGGTTGATGTATGCCAGTACCGGCCTCTTCGCGGGGCAAGCCCGCTCCCACAGGTACTCCTAGACTTCACCATCTTTGGTGATCTTGTGGGAGCGGGCTTGCCCCGCGAAGAGGCCGGTACTGATACCATCAGCCCCATCCCCCCAACGGCCATAGGCCCCCGCCCTGCATGCTGGTATGATGCGCGGCTTTTTTCCGCCCCACACAAAACCTGCGTACCCGGTACGCACTGTGCTTTGCTGATGGGGTCGATACATTCACGGCGCCCCGAAGGCGCCTTGGGGAGCGGGCATGCTGGAAAGGCTGTTTCAACTAAGAGCACACAACACCAACGTGCGCACCGAGATTCTCGCCGGTGTCACGACGTTCCTGGCCATGGCCTACATCCTGTTCGTCAACCCGAGCATCCTCGGCGAAACCGGCATGGACAAGGGCGCGATCTTCGTCGCCACCTGCCTGGCCGCTGCCATCGGCTCGGTGACCATGGGCCTGATCGCCAACTACCCGATCGCGCTCGCGCCGGGCATGGGCCTGAACGCCTTCTTCACCTACACCGTGGTCCTGCACATGGGCCACACCTGGCAGGTGGCACTGGGCGCGGTGTTCCTCTCGGCGGTGATGTTCTTCCTGCTGTCGATCTTCCGCATCCGCGAATGGATCGTGAACAGCATCCCGCTGCCGCTGCGCTCGGCGATCGCCGCCGGCATCGGCCTGTTCCTGGCACTGATCGCGCTGCATAACGCAGGCATCGTCGTCGATAACCCAGCGACCCTGGTTGGCCTGGGCGACCTCAAGCAGCCGGCGCCGATCCTCGCTACCCTGGGCTTCTTCCTGATCGTCGGCCTGGAGTCGCTGAAGGTCCGCGGCGCCGTGCTGATCGGCATCCTGGTGGTGACCATCGCCTCGATCCTGATGGGCGTGACGCCGTTCGGTGGCGTGGTCTCGATGCCGCCTTCGCTGGCCCCGACCTTCCTCCAGCTGGATATCAAGGGCGCCCTGGACGTCGGCCTGGTCAGCGTGATCTTCGCCTTCCTGTTCGTCGACCTGTTCGACAACTCCGGCACCCTGATCGGCGTGGCCAAGCGCGCCGGCCTGATGGGCAAGGATGGCCACATGCCGAAGATGGGCCGCGCCCTGATCGCCGACAGCACCGCGGCCATGGCAGGTTCGCTGCTGGGCACGTCGACCACCACCAGCTACATCGAATCTGCCGCTGGCGTGAGTGCCGGTGGCCGCACCGGCCTGACCGCCATCGTGGTGGCGGTGTTGTTCCTGCTGGCGCTGTTCTTCGCCCCGCTGGCCGGGAGCGTACCGGCCTTCGCGACCGCACCGGCATTGCTGTTCGTCGCGGTGCTGATGGCCTCGGGCCTGGCTGAAATCAACTGGGACGACGTCACCGAAGCCGCACCGGTGGTGGTGACCGCCCTGGCCATGCCACTGACCTATTCGATCGCCAACGGCATCGCCTTCGGCTTCATTTCCTGGACCGCCGTCAAGCTGATCTCCGGCCGCCACCGCGACCTGAACCCGGCTCTGGTGATCCTTTCCATCCTGTTCGTCATCAAGCTGGGCTGGTTCAACGCATGAGTGCCGTCTTCGACCCCTCCTCCTACGCCACGCAGCTGGACGCCAAGCTCGCGCGCCTGCGCGAGCTGCTGGCGCCCTTCGGCGCGCCGGAGCCGGCCGTGTTCGACTCGCCGCGCGAGCATTACCGCCTGCGCGCGGAGTTTCGCCTGTGGCGCGAGGACGGCCAGCGCCACTATGCGATGTTCGCCCCGGGCGACAAGCACAAGGCGATCCTGATCGACGAATTCCCGATCGCCAGCCAGCGCATCAACGAACTGATGCCGCGCCTCAAAGCCGCCTGGCAGGGTAGCGAGGCGCTGAACAACCGCTTGTTCCAGGTCGAATTCCTGACCACCCTGGCCGGCGATGCGATGGTTACGATGTGCTACCACCGCCCGCTGGACGAGGCCTGGGAAGTGGCGGCCCGGCAGCTGGCCGCCGATCTCGACGTGAGCGTGATCGGCCGCTCCAAAGGCAAGCGCCTGGTGATCGGCCGCGATTACGCGGTGGAGAAACTGGACGTGGCCGGCCGTGTGTTCAGCTATCGCCAGCCGGAAGGGGCATTCACCCAGCCCAACGGCGCGGTGAACCAGAAGATGCTGAGCTGGGCCTTCGATGCCATCGGCGAGCGTGACGACGACCTGCTGGAGCTGTATTGCGGCAACGGCAACTTCACCCTGCCGCTGGCCACCCGCGTGCGCCAGGTGCTGGCCACCGAGATCAGCAAGACCTCGGTCAACGCGGCGCTGAGCAACCTCGACGAGAACGCCGTGGACAACGTGCGCCTGGTGCGCCTGTCGGCCGAAGAGTTGACCCAGGCACTGAACGACGTTCGCCCGTTCCGCCGGCTGGAAGGCATCGACCTGAAAAGCTACGCGTTCGGCACGGTGTTCGTCGACCCACCGCGTGCCGGGATGGACCCGGACACCTGCGAGCTGACCCGACGTTTCGAGCGCATCCTGTACATCTCGTGCAACCCCGAGACGCTGGCGGCGAACATCGCCCAACTGCAGGACACCCACCGCATCGAGCGCTGCGCGCTGTTCGACCAGTTCCCCTATACCCACCACATGGAGAGTGGGGTGTTGCTGGTTCGGCGCTGATCCAAAGATTGCCGGGGCTGCTTTGCAGCCCATCGCGACACAAGGCCGCTCCCACAAATACCGCGCCATCTTGAAGGTATGCGTGTTGTTTGTGGGAGCGGCCTTGTGTCGCGAAAGGGCCGCAGAGCGGCCCCCAAATTTCACTCAGAAGTCGAAGAACACCGTCTCCCCTTCCCCCTGGATACGGATATCGAAACGATACGCCGTCTTCCCATCCACTTCGCATCGCTTGGCAATCAAGGTCTCGCGGCGCTGCGGCTGCTCGATCAGGTTGAGCACCGGGCACTTGGCGTTGGCCTCGGCCTCATCATCGAAATACAGCCGGGTATGCAGGTGGATATTGATCCCCCGTGCGAACAGGCTGAGGTTAATGTGCGGTGCCATCGGCACACCGGCGGCGTTTTTCACCACACCCGGCTTGACCGTGTGCACGGTCCACTCACCGGCATCGAAAGTGGTGGCGGTACGGCCGAAGCTGTTGAAGGCGTTTTCCAGGTTGTAGGCATCCTGGTACTGGCCGTTGCCATCGGCCTGCCAGATTTCCAAGAACGAGTCGCGCACCAGGTGCCCGTTGCCGTCGTACACCTGGCCGATCAGCAGGATGTGTTCGCCGGGCGCGTCGGGCTTGGCCAGGCGGTTCCAGATTTCCTTGTCGCGCGTGGGGTTGCCTGCCGCTTCCAGGGCCAGGCCGATGTGCACGTAGGGGCCGGCGGTCTGCGAAGGGGTTTCCGGCAGCAGTTCGATTGGCATGGCGGTGTCCTCAGCAGTTTTCGAAGTGGGTCTTGCGCTGGCCGCGCAGCACGATGTCGAAGCGGTAGGCCAGGGCGTCCATGGGGTTGGCGTGGCCCATGTCGAGCTTGGCGATCAACTGCTGCACGGCCTCTGGGTTGGCGATCGACTTGACGATCGGGCACAGCGGGATCAGCGGGTCGCCTTCGAAATACAGCTGGGTGATCAGTTTGGTGGCGAGGGCCGGGCCACTGACGGACACATGGATGTGCGCCGGGCGCCAGTCGTTGGGGCCGTTACGCCATGGGTACGGGCCCGGCTTGATGGTGCGGAAGCTGTAGAAGCCGTCGCGGTCGGTCAGGCAACGACCGACGCCACCGAAGTTCGGGTCCAGCGGGGCCAGGTAGCGGTCGTTCTTGTGGCGATAGCGGCCGCCAGCGTTGGCCTGCCAGATTTCCACCAGGGTGTTGGGCACCGGCTTGCCGTACTGGTCGAGCACGCGGCCGGCCAGAATGATGCGCTCGCCGATCGGCAAGCCACCATTGTTGAAGTTCAGCAGCAAGTCATGGTCATGGGCACCGAAGCCCAGGTGGGAGAAGTCAGGGCCGGTGGTTTCGCTGATCGACTGCGGGATGCTGACCAATGCCTGGCGCGGCGAGCGGGCAATGGACGTCTTGTAGTCGGGCGTGAGGGCCTTGGGGTGCCAGTTGCGATCACGGATCACGAAGCGGCTGTTGTCCTGGGCGGGCATGCCGTTTTCCTCTCTTGGAATTATGTGAAGCCCCTCTTCGGGGACTTGCAGTTTCAAGCAGGCCAGACCTGATGGATATTGAATTCAGCCTTTATATCCATAACCAAATGGTTATGTATTAGTCGATTCGCCGCCTGTGAACTAGTCTATGTCTTCATGTTTCATGGTTTTGGAGAGCTATTCATGGATTGGCGAAAAGGCCGGCGCAGCGACAACGTCGTCGACGCCCGCGGAGAAGGCGGTGGCGGCGGCATGCGCTTCGGTGGTGGCAAGGGGCTGGGCCTGGGGGCCATCCTGCTGATCGTCGGCATCGGCTGGATCACCGGGCAGGACCCCTTGCAGATCCTTGGTCAGCTCGCAGGCCAGATGGAACAGCAGCAGCACGCCCCGAGCGGCGCCGGTGGCAAGGCTCCGCCGGCCAACGACGAGCAAGCCGAATTCGTCGCCTCGGTACTGGGCGACACCGAAGATACCTGGAAGGCGCTGTTTTCCCAGGCTGGCAAGCAATACAGCGACCCCAAGCTGGTGCTGTTCAGTGGCCAGGTGAATTCGGCCTGCGGCTTCGCCTCGGCGGCAGTGGGGCCGTTCTACTGCCCGGCCGACCAGCGGGTGTATCTGGACATGTCGTTCTTCCGCGAAATGGAAACCCGCTTCGCCGCTGCAGGCGACTTCGCCCAGGCCTATGTCATCGCCCACGAGATCGGCCATCACGTGCAGACCTTGCTTGGCGTCTCGGCCAAGGTCGACGCTGCGCGCCGCGCCGGCCAACGCATGGAAGGCGACAACGGCCTGCTGGTACGTCAGGAGCTGCAGGCCGATTGCCTGGCCGGCGTCTGGGCGTACCAGGCGCAGCAGCGCCTGAACTGGCTGGAACCGGGCGATATCGAGGAAGCGCTGAACGCCGCCAATGCCATCGGCGACGACCGCCTGCAGCAGCAGGGCCAGGGCCGCGTGGTGCCTGATTCGTTCACCCATGGCACCTCGGCGCAGCGGGTGCGCTGGTTCAAGACCGGGTTCGCCCAGGGCGATGTGAATAGCTGCGATACCTTCAGCGCGCGCAGTCTTTGACTCCCCTTCACCTCCATTCGCGGCGGTTCGCCGCGAATGCGTCAGCAAAAAACGACGCAAACGTTTTCGTCTTGTTACATATCCGCTGAAAAAGCGTTTCAGCTTGGCCCTGCCCTGCCGATAACCCCTGCACGAATCAGCGGGCTCGCAGAACAAGAACGCCCTGCGATCGACGATCAAGTGAGCGAATAACTTCTGGAGAGCGTGCATGAACAGCTGGTTTGCCAATATCAGCGTCAACCTCAAGCTGGGCCTGGGCTTCGGCCTGGTCCTGGTCCTGACCGGACTGCTGGCCCTGACCGGCTGGAACAGCCTGGGCAGCCTGATCGACCGTAGCAACTGGATGGGCGACATCGGCCAGCTCAACAAGGACCTGACCGAACTGCGCGTCGCGCGCTTGCAGTACATGATCGCCAACGGCGACGATGCGGCGGCGGCCAATACCCAGGCCAAGCTGGACACCTTCGCCAAACAACAGCAGTACCTGGTCACCACCTTCACCAGCCCGGCCAACGTCAAGCTGTTGCAAGACTTGGGCGCCACCATCGAGCAATACAAGGTCTCGCTGAACAAGATGCGCGTCGGCTACAAGAACAGCCTGGCCGCCCGCGAAGCCATGAACGTTTCGGCGGCCAATGCCGACCAGGCCATGGACAACCTCAGCCGCGAGGTGCTGGCCCGGCCCGAGTCAGACAACGTGCGCCTGGAGCACTACCAGGTGATCAGCAACGTGCGCCAGCAACTGCTGCAGGTGCGCATCGCCGTGCGCGGCTACATCGCCGACAACAGCGCGGCCAACGAACAGGCTGCCCTCGGCCAACTCGACAGCACCCTGGCGCAGGTCGACAACCTCAAGCGCCAACTGCCTGACGAGGCGGCCCGCTTGCAGCCGTTCGACCAAGCCGTGCAGGCCTACCGCGACGCTGTGCGGCAATTGCGCGACGCAGTGGTGCAAATCACCACCGCACGCGCCGAAATGACCGTTGAAGGCGCCGATATCGTCAAGCACAGCGACGCCCTGTACCAGATCCAGATCGAGCGCCGCGACGCCGAAAGCGCCCAGGCACGCAGCATGCAGATCATCGCCACGTTGCTGGCGTTGCTGGTGGGCGTGCTGGCCGCGGTGATCATCACTCGCCAGATCACCCGTCCGCTGCGTGAAACCCTGCAAGCGGTGGAGAAGATCGCCAGCGGCGACCTGACCCAGAACCTGCGTGTGACCCGCCGCGACGAACTGGGCGTGCTGCAACAGGGCATCAGCCACATGGGCACCACCTTGCGCGAGCTGATCGGCGGCATCCGCGATGGTGTCACGCAGATCGCCAGCGCCGCCGAGGAGCTGTCGGCGGTCACCGAGCAGACCAGCGCAGGCGCCAACAGCCAGAAGGTCGAGACCGACCAGGTCGCCACTGCGATGCATGAAATGGCCGCGACCGTGCAGGAAGTGGCGCGCAACGCCGAACAGGCGTCCCACGCCGCTACCGGGGCCGACGGCGAAGCCCGGGCCGGCGACCGCGTGGTGGGCGAGGCGATCAGCCAGATCGAACGCCTGGCCGAGGAAGTGCACCGCTCCACCGAGGCGATGAACCTGCTGCAACAGGAAAGCCAGAAGATCGGCAGCGTCATGGACGTGATCAAGTCGGTGGCCGAGCAGACCAACCTACTGGCGCTCAACGCCGCCATCGAAGCGGCCCGTGCCGGTGAAGCCGGGCGCGGCTTCGCCGTGGTCGCAGACGAAGTGCGCGGGCTGGCCCAGCGCACGCAGAAGTCCACCGAGGAGATCGAGGAGTTGGTCGCAGGCCTGCAGGCCGGTACCCAGCAAGTGGCCAATGCCATGCAAGGTAGCCGCACCCTGACCGACAGCAGCGTGGAACTGGCACGCAAGGCCGGTGTGTCGCTTGAGAACATCACCAGTACGGTGTCGAACATCCAGTCGATGAACCAGCAGATCGCTGCAGCGGCCGAGCAGCAGAGCGCGGTGGCCGAGGAGATCAGCCGCAGCATCCTCAATGTGCGCGACGTGTCGGAACAGACCGCCGCGGCCAGCGATGAAACGGCGGCGTCCAGCGTCGAGCTGGCGCGCCTGGGTGGGCATCTGCAGATGCTGGTCAGTCAGTTCCGCGTCTGATCATATGGCCTCATCGCAAGCAAGCCGGCGCCTACGAATCCTGTAGGCGCCGGCTTGCCGGCGATGAGGCCCTCAATGACATCCGTTTACTTGACGATCATCCCTACCCCACGCCCCCGCGGATCCGAGGCTGTTTCCAGCTTCTCACCGCTCACCCGGATCGCCTGGATATCCCCCATCTCCCAGCCCTGATCCTCCAGCACATAACCCATTTTCTTCAACTCATCGGCCACCGCACCGGTCAGCGGCGCATAGCTGTCGAAGTAGAGGGTGTCCTTGGGCAGCAACTGATGGTGCACGCGCTGCGCCGCCACGGCCTTCTCCAGCGGCATGTCGTAGTCGTACAGGTTGTTCATCACCTGGAAGATCGAGGTGAAGATCCGCGAGCCGCCGGGAGTGCCCAGCACCAGCACCACCTTGCCATCGCGGGTCATCAGGCTCGGGCTCATGGACGAGAGCATGCGTTTGCCCGGCTCGATGGCGTTGGCGTCGCCGCCCACCACGCCGAATACGTTGGCCGTTCCCGGTTTGGCGCTGAAGTCGTCCATTTCGTCGTTGAGCAGGAAGCCCGCACCCTTGACCACCACGCCACTGCCGTAGTCGAGGTTGAGGGTGTAGGTGTTGCTCACCGCGTTACCCTCTTTGTCGACGATCGAGAAGTGCGTGGTCTGGTGCGGTTCCAGGCCCGGCTTGACCTGGTCGGTGGGTGAGATCGCCTTGGGGTCGACCTGCGCCGCGCGCTTGGCCAGGTAGTCCTTGGCCACCAATTGGTCCACCGGCACCTTGGTGAAGCCTGGGTCGCCCAGGTAGTCGGCGCGGTCGGCGAACACGCGCTTCTCGATTTCCGCCAGCAGGTGGATGTACTGCGCAGAGTTGTGCGCCACTCCCTTGAAGTCCGCGGCGCGGTCTTCCTTGATGCCCAGCAGCTGCGCCAGCGCCACGCCGCCTGAGCTCGGCGGTGGTGCGGTATAGACCACGTTGCCGCGCCACTCGATGGCAATCGGCTCGCGCCACAGCGCCTTGTAGTCCTTGAGGTCTTCCTTGGTGATCAGGCCCTTGTCGGTCTGCATCTGCGCCACCAGCAGGTCGGCGGTCTTGCCCTGGTAGAACTCGTTGGCGCCCTTGTCGGCGATACGCTCGAGGGTCTGGGCCATTTCCGGCTGCTTGAACGGCTCGCCGACTTTCATGTTGCCGAAGTAGTCGTTGAAGTTGGTCGCGGTCTTGAACATGCCCTGGGCATCGTCGCGATACTGATACTGCTTGCGGGCGATCTTGAAGCCATCGCGGGCATAGCCGATGGCGGGCGTCAGCAGCTCGCTCCAGGGCAACTTGCCGAACTTCTGGTGCGCTTCCCACAGGCCCATCACCGTGCCGGGTACACCGGCGGCGCGGGCGCCGACCAGGCTGAGGTTCTCGATCACCTCGCCCTTTTCATCCAGGTACATGTTGCGGGTCGCGGCCTTGGGCGCCACTTCTCGATAGTCGAGGAAATACGGCTTGCCATCGACGAACAGGGTCATGAAACCACCGCCGCCGATGTTGCCGGCCTCGGGGTAGGTCACGGCCAGGGTGAAGGCAGTAGCGACTGCGGCGTCCACTGCGTTGCCGCCCTTCTTGAGGATATCGGCGGCCACCTGTGCGCCATATTGATCAGGCGCGGCCACGGCGCCACCCTCCAAGGTTAAGGCATATGCCGAAGAACAGCTCAATATCGCGGCCGCGAGCGCCAGGGACTGGAACGGGACAATACGCATGACACTTCCTTGGTGTTGTTTTTGTTGATCAGTCAGTAAGGCCGAAGCGAGCCGACTGTGCAAACACTTGAAGGAAAATTCGCCGCCTGGGGGCAGGATTTGTCGTGTACAGGCAACTCAACAGGCGTATCGGGCCAGTTTGTCCTGGATGAAATCGAGGAAGCACTGGATGCGCAGCGCCAATTGCGTATTGCGGTAATACACCGCATGGATCGGCTGGCGGTAGCCGTTGTTGGCCTCGCCGAGCAGCACCTGCAGGCGGCCGGCGCGGATGTCTTCATGGGTCATGAAGTGCGACAGGCTGACGATGCCCTCGCCGGCCAGGGCCAACTGGCGCAGGGTCTCGCCACTGGAAGCGAGCAGCGCCGGGCGGATGCTCCAGCGATCGCCCTGGGCATGGCGCAGTGGCCATTGGTTGAGCGACTCGGGCTGGCTGAAACCGAGCAGGCAGTGATTGCTCAGATCCTCGACCTGGGTGGGTGTGCCGTGGCGTTCCAGGTAGTCGGGGCTTGCCAGGATCTGTACCGGGCTGCAGCCCAGAGAACGGGCATGCAGGCTGGAATCGGCCAGCTCGCCGATGCGGATGGCGACGTCGGTGCTCTGCTCCAGCAGGTCGATGATCAGGTCGTCGGTGTTGAGTTCGAGCTCGATGGCCGGGTACTGGCGGCGGAACTCGCCGATCCAGGGCAGTATCGCATGCAGCATGAACGGCGCGGCGGCGTTGATGCGCAGGCGCCCCGACGGCGTCTGGCGGTGCATCGACAGGCGCTCTTCCATGTCGTCCATCTGTTCGAGCACCAGGCGCGCGCGTTCGAGGAAGAACCGCCCCTCTTCGGTGAGGTCCATGCGCCGCGTGGTGCGGTTGACCAAGGTGGTCCCCAGCTTGGCCTCCAGCCGCGACAGGGTACGGCTGACCGCTGAAGGGGTCTGGCCGATCTGCTCGGCGGCAGCGGAGATCGAGCCGCAGTCGATTACGGCGACGAATACCTGGAGCTCTTCGGATCGGGTTTTCACGTCTGGGCCTTCGCTGGGACTTTGCAGGGATTAGATAGCGCTTGTCGATGCCAAGTCCAGCTGTGCCTGTACCGGCGAAGGGGCCGGTACAGGCAACGCAATCACTCAGCCTTGCCAAACACCTCTGCAAGATGCGCTTCATAGGCCGCCAACGCCGCCGGCACATCCGGGTTCTTGATCACATCGTTGGTCAGGAACGTTGGCAGGCCGGTCATGCCGAGGAACTGGTTGGCCTTGTGGAACGGGAAGTACACCGCATCCACGCCCTTGCCTTCGAAGAAATCGGCAGGGTCGTCGAAGGCCTCCAGCGGCGCGTTCCAGGTCAGCGACAACATGTACTGCTTGCCCTGGATCAGGCCACCACTGCCGTAGCGCTTGGAGGCATCCGAACGGCTGCGGCCGTCGCTGGCATAGAGGCTACCGTGCCCGGCGGTGAAGACATCGTCGACGTACTTCTTCACGGTCCAGGGGGCACCCATCCACCAACCCGGCATCTGGTAGATCACCACGTCGGCCCAGAGGAATTTCTCCACTTCGGCCTGCACGTCATAGCCACCGTCGATGAAGGTCTGCTGGACGTCGTAGCCAGCACGGTCCAGGTAGGCCATGGCAACGTCATGCAGGGTCTGGTTCAGACGGCCTTCGGAATGGGCGAACTGTTTACCACCGTTGAGCAAAAGGATCTTTTTCATGCTGGCCTCGGGTCTGTTCGGGTCGACCGAGGCTTGCCGCCTGGGTCGAATCGGAAATCGATTGACCGGCAGATTAAAGGCTCGTGAGCTGGGCAAAAAGTAGCCACGTGGCAAAATACATTTGCGCTGACATCACAAATCAAATGCCGATTATTGCCCTAAACTCGCCACATCTTCCTTCAGCGAGTAGTCATAGATGAACGAGCCATACGCATTCATCCTCCAAGCCAAGACCCGCCCAGAAATGTCCGACGCCTTCGAGACCCTGTTCCGTGCGTACGTCGAGCCGAGCCGCCGGGAGCCAGGATGCATCGAGTACCACATGCTGCGCGATCAGCAGGACCCGAGCCTGTTCGTGTTCTTCGAGGTATGGGCCAGCAAGGCCGCCCTGGACGTACATTCGGCCCTGCCGCACATGGCCGAGTTCTTCGAAAAACGCATGGATTACCTGGAGCGCGAGTTCGATATCCAGCGCATCGACATGCTCAGCCCCTCCTCGGCTAGCCGTTGAGCAACAGGTGGCAGCCGAGGGCGGCCAGGCCGATGAAGAAGCAGCGTTTGAACAGCACCGCGCTGATACGCAGACGCAGCCATTGCCCCATCAGCATGCCCAGCAGCGCCGGCAGCACCATCGTCAACGACGCCCCGAGGGCCTGGCCACCGAGGGCGTCCTGCCCAGCCAGGCCCAGGGCCAGCGCCAGGGTCGAGACGGTGAACGACAGCCCAAGGGCCTGGATCAACTCGTCGCGACTCAGGCCCAGGCTTTGCAGGTAGGGCACCGCTGGCATCACGAATACCCCTGTGGCCGCCGTCACCACCCCGGTCGCCAGGCCGCACAGCGGGCCCAGCCAACGCTCTCTGCCTGGGGCCACATGCAAGGTTGGGCCAACCAGCCCATAGCAGGCATAGATCAACAACGCTGCACCCAGCGCATGGGCAGCCCAAGGCCCGCTGTCGATACCCAACCAGGCACTGCCGAACCCGGTGCCGATGAAGATTGTCAGCAGCATCGGCCCGAGTCTTCGCAACAGCGTCAGCACGTGACCGCCCGCCGCAAGCTGCCAGAGGTTGGTGAGGGTCGAAGGTACGATCAGCAGTGCCGCTGCCTGTGCCGGAGACATAGCCACGCCCAGCAAGCCCATGGCGACAGTCGGCAGACCGAGGCCGATCACGCCCTTGACCGCGCCGGCCAGGAGGAAGGTGAAGAGCACCAGCAGGGTCAATGGCAAGCCCATATTCTGGTAGAAGGCGATCAAGGTATTCATGGGCGGCATCATGCCGGGCGGCGCGGCGGCTGAAAATCTGGCATAACTTGAGCCAGACTCTTGCCAGGACATAGGCAGATGCATTTCGACCTGATCGACCTGACGCTGTTCCAGCACACCCTCGAATGCGGCAACATCACCGCCGGGGCACGCCGTAGCCACCTTTCGTTGCCGGCGGCCAGCGCACGCATCCGTGCGATGGAGGCCTCGCTGGGTGTCGCGCTGCTCGAACGCAACCGCCGTGGCGTGCAGCCAACGCCGGCCGGCCAGGCACTGCTGCAGCACGCGCGGTTGATTGGCCAGCAGGTCGAACGCCTGCAATTCGACTTGGCGCAGTACGCCCAGGGTCAGCAGGGCCAGGTGCGGCTGTTGTGCAACACCGCGGCACTGACCGAATACCTGCCCGAACTGCTGGCCAGCTACCTGGCCGACAACCCTGGCGTCAGTGTCGATGTGCAGGAGCTGCCAAGCTTGCGCATCGTCCAGTCGATCACCCAGGGTATGGCCGACCTCGGCATCATCTCCACCGCCGCGCCGAGCACGCACTTGCAGACCTTGCCCTTTCGCCACGACCCACTGGTACTGGTCATGCCGCCAGGGCATCCACTGATGGACCGGGCCAACCCCACCTTCATCGATAGCCTTGCCCATGGCCATGTCGGCCTCGGCGCCAGCAGCGCACTGGCTCTTCACCTGGAGGAACAGGCCCTGCGCGAAGGCCGGCGGATGCATGTGCGCGTCAGGGCCGAAGGCTTCGACGGCGTCATACGCATGGTTGCGGGCGGGGCTGGGGTGGCCGTGGTACCGCAGGCTTCGGTAAGACGCTGGGAAGGCGTGCTGCCGATGCAGTGGGTGCCGCTGGAAGAGGATTGGGCCAACCGCCAGCTGTTGCTGTGCGCCCGGGACTTTCCAAGCCTGCCGGGGTATGCCGCAGGGTTGGTGGAAAGATTGAGCGTGCGCCAGGAGCGATAACGTCACTTCCCATGATGATGTCGAGCTGCGCCACAGCCAGTAGCCTTTTTGCCTTCAATGCTCGAGCGCCAGCTCTCGCAGCGCCGCCGTGGCGAGAAACCCTGAGCGAGATGCATAGCGCTGGTCACGTTTGACCTTTTCGTCGATCCGCTGCAGCAGGTTTTCTGGCAGCGTCGCATTGAAGCGCACGGCCTTTCCCAGATAAGGCGTTACGTCGAAGTCGACAACGGCCCAGACGTCACCGGCGTAGTCGGGGTTGTCGATGTGCACATCGACTTCCTGTGCCTGTGGCAGTGCCTCGTTATCGGCGACCAATCCCTCAAAATGCAACGCCAGGGCTTCCTGGACATTTCGCAGTGCCTGGCCAACGGTCTGCGCTGCGGAAAAGCAGCCAGGAACATCCGGAACGATGACGCCGTAAACCGAATCGATGTCCTTGTGCAACACGACTGGGAACTTCATGGTGTATCTCCGCTGCGATCAAGCTGTGAAACTGCCGGGAAATAGAACATGCGCACTACACACTATCCACACCTAAAGCGACCAGTGGATAGCTTGGACGAATCAGGTGGGCTTATTCCTACCCACAGGCAGGAAATCAGATATGTAGATACCCCCCTGGGGTATCACTTCAAGTAAGACCGCAACAACGACGCCACTTTATCCGCCTCTTCCTGCCGCTCCTGCGCACTCAGCCCATCCGCCACCAGATGCTCGCGGATGTGGCCCTCCATCACCTCGGCCATCAGTCCGTTCACCGCGCCGCGTACGGCGGCGATCTGCTGCAGGATCGCCAGGCAGTCCTTGTCCTGCTCCAGCGCGGTTTCCAGCGCCGCCGCCTGGCCCTTGATCTTGCGCACCCGGGTCAACAGCTGCTTCTTGCCCTTCTGGGTATGTGCCATGTCGTTTCACACCATGATAGGTATACTGGGGTATAGTATGTTTCTCGACCTTACCGGATCATGATAAACCATGGCGACACAAACCTCAGGCCATTGCCGGCTGAGCCACCAGTTCCACACCAGCAACCTCGGTGCCGAGCGCAAGACCCGGCTGGCGGTGTGGCTGACGGCCGTGATGATGGTGGCAGAAATCGCCGGCGGCTGGTTCTTCAACTCCATGGCCCTGCTCGCAGACGGCTGGCACATGAGCTCGCACGCCCTGGCCCTGGGCCTGTCGCTGCTGGCCTATGCCGCGGCGCGGCGTTATGCCGGCGACCGGCGTTTCGCCTTCGGCACCTGGAAAATCGAAATCCTCGGCGGTTACTCCAGTGCCCTGCTGCTGCTCGGGGTAGCCGGGCTGATGGCCTTCCAATCAGTAGAACGCCTGCTCGCCCCTGGCCCGATCCACTACGACGAGGCGATTTTCATCGCCGTGATCGGCCTGGCCCTGAACCTGATCTGCGCCTGGTTGCTACGCGGCGATCACACGCACCACCACGATCATGGCCACGATCATCACCACGGCCATGGTCATCACCACCAGGACCTCAACCTGCGTTCGGCCTACCTGCACGTGATCGCCGACGCTGCCACCTCGGTATTGGCGATCATCGCCCTTTTGGCTGGCAAGCTCTGGGGGGCAGGCTGGCTCGACCCGGCCATGGGCCTGGTCGGCGCAGTACTGGTGGCGGTCTGGGCGCGTGGCCTGCTGCGTGACACCGGCCGGGTGCTGCTGGATGCCGAGATGGATGCGCCAGTGGTCGAGGAAGTTCGCGAGGTGGTCGCGCAACTGCCGGTGGCGGCGCGCATCACCGACTTGCATGTGTGGCGCGTGGGCAAGGACCGATACGCCTGCATCCTCAGCCTGGCCACCACCGGCGCACTCAGCGCCGAAAGCGTGCGCCAGGCCCTGGCCGTGCATGAGGAACTGGCCCATATCACTGTCGAGATCAATGCGTCGGCATAGCGCGGCCAGGCAGCTGGACGTCGAGCCCAGGCAACTGCGGCTCGGCCGTTGGCCCTAAGGTGACGAGTCATCCAACCAGTCACCAGGAGTTGTTCCATGTCCGATTTCATCACCGTCCTGCGCGAGACCTGCCCGACGCCGGTCGTGGACGCCACCAAGTGGAAGCGCATCGGCGGCGACCCGCACACCGTCAACCTCAATGCCTACCTGTCGGCGGACGGCAGCAAGATCATGGGCACCTGGATCTGCACCCCAGGCAAGTTCGAGGTCAACTACGAGAAGTGGGAGTTCTGCCACTTCCTCGACGGCTACTGCATCATCACTCCAGAAGGTGAGGAGCCCAAGCATCTCAAGGCCGGCGACGTGTTCGTCATCGAACCTGGGATGAAAGGCACCTGGGAAGTGGTCGAGACCGTGCGCAAGTACTTCGTCTTCGCCTGATCAGAGAAAGTCGCCGCATCCAACGGCCTCATCGCCGGCAAGCCGGCTCCTGCGGATAACCCTCCGTTCGCGCAGACGGTGTCGTACCTGCAGGAGCCGGCTTGCCGGCGATGTTTTACCTCGCCAATCAGTCCTTCTTGCGATACCCCTCGACGATCGCCGAGAAATCCTTGCCGCCATCGCCGCGCAGGCTCATGGCCTGGTACAGCTGCTGCGCCAGTGCGCCCATGATCACTGGCTGATGCGCCTGGCGGGCGGCCTCGGTGGCCAAGCCCAGGTCCTTGAGCATCAGCTCGGCACCAAAGCCACCGGTATACCCACGCGACGCCGGCGCGGTCTCGATGATGCCCGGCCACGGGTTGTAGGTATCGGAGCTCCAGCAACGCCCGGTCGAACTGTTGATGATCCCGGCCAGCACCTGGGTGTCGATGCCGAGCGCATTGCCCAGGGCCATCGCCTCGGACACGCCGATCATCGAGATGCCCAGCAGCAGGTTGTTGCAGATCTTGGCGATCTGCCCGGTGCCGACTTCACCGCAATGCACGATGTTGCGACCCATCTGCTCGAGCACCGGCTTGAGCGCGGCGAACAGCTCGGCGCTGGCGCCGACCATGAACGTCAGGGTGCCCGCAGCCGCGCCACCGGTGCCACCGGACACAGGGGCATCGCCCATGTCCACACCCTTGGCCGCCGCAGCCTTGGAGACCTCGCGGGCAGTCTGCGGGTCGATGGTGCTGCAATCCACGGTCGGCGTGCCGGGGCGCACGCCGGCCAGCACGCCGTCGTCGCCCAGGTAGACGCTGCGGACATGGGCCGCCGCCGGCAACATGGTAATCACCAGCTCGCTGCTGGCAGCCGCGTCCTTAGGCGAGGCGCTGACCTGCCCGCCGAGTTCGGCGAGCTCGGCCAGCACGGTCTGGTTAAGGTCGAACAGGTTCAGCTGGTGCCCGGCCTTGATCAAGTTGCGGGCCATGGGCGCGCCCATGTTGCCCAGGCCGATGAATGCGATACGCATGGTTTTCTCCTTGACGCAGACGTGTGGCTTAGCGAAGGCTGATGGTGGTGTTCACACCGTCATTGACGCTTTCGTCATCGAACCAGCGGGCAGTGACCGTCTTGGTCTGCGTGTAGAACTGCACGACCTGCTTGCCGTACGGGCCCAGGTCGCCAAGCTTGGAGCCGCGCGAGCCGGTGAAGCTGAAGAACGGCACCGGGACCGGGATCGGGATGTTGATGCCGACCTGGCCGATGTCGATCTCGCTCTGGAACTTGCGCGCCGCTGCGCCGCTTTGGGTGAACAAGCCGGTGCCGTTGCCGAACGGGTTGCGGTTGACCAGGGCGATGGCTTCGTCGAGCGTGTCGACTTCCAGGGTCACCAGTACCGGGCCGAAGATTTCCTGGGTGTACACCTGCATGTCGGTCTTCACGCCGGAGAACAGGGTCGGGCCGACGAAGTTGCCCTGCTCGTACCCAGGTACACGCACCTCACGGCCATCGAGTTCGAGCTTGGCGCCTTCCTTGATACCGCTCTCGATCAAGCCCAGCACACGCTCCTTGGCGCGCTTGGAGACCACGGGACCGACGTCCGTGCCTGGCTCGCAACCGGCATTGACCTTGAGCTTGCTCGCCGCTTCCTTGATATCCGGCAACCATTCGCGGGCCTTGCCCACCAGCACCGCCACCGAGGTGGCCATGCAGCGCTGACCCGCCGCGCCGAACGCGGCACCGACCAGGGCGTTGACGGTCTGCACGCGGTTGGCATCGGGCAGCACCACCGCGTGGTTCTTCGCCCCCATCATCGACTGCACGCGCTTGCCGTGCTGGCTGGCCAGGTTGTAGACGTGGGTGCCGACTTCGGTGGAGCCGACGAAGGAGATCGCCTTGATGTCCTGGTGAGTGCAGATGGCATCCACCACCTGCTTACCGCCGTGCACCACGTTGAGCACACCGGCCGGCACCCCCGCCTCCAGCGCCAGCTCGACCAGTTGCATGGTCGACAGCGGGTCCTGCTCGGAAGGCTTGAGCACGAAGGTGTTGCCGCAGACGATGGCCATCGGGAACATCCACAGCGGGATCATCGCCGGGAAGTTGAACGGGGTGATGCCGGCGCACACGCCGATCGGTTGGCGCAGGGTGTAGGTGTCCACGCCACCGGCGACGTTCTCGGCGAACTCGCCCATCTGCAGGGTGCCGATGGAGGCTGCGTGCTCGACCACTTCCAGGCCGCGGAAGATATCGCCTTCGGCGTCGGCGAGGGTCTTGCCCTGCTCGGCGCTCAGGGTCTGGGCGATGCGCTTGGTGTGCTCGCGGATGAGCGCCTGGAGCTTGAGCATGATGCGCATGCGGGCGCCGATCGGAGTGTCGCGCCACGAGGCGAACGCCCGCTGGGCAGCGGCCACGGCCGCGTCCACTTCCTCGGGGGTGGCGAATGGGACCCGCGCCAGCACCTGCTGGGTGGCCGGATTGACGATGTCACGCCATTCGCTGGACTTCGACTCGACCCACTGGCCGTCGATCAGCAGCTTGACCTGCTCGACCTGGGTCTGGGTGGGGGTATGGGGTGCGTTCATCTGCGTTCTCCTTGGAGTTATTGTCGGACGCGACGCCGGTGCCTGAACATCAGCGAGGTGGCGCTTGGTTCATGGGGCTTTTTTCGAGTATAGATGTGCATACATCCCATAAGAACGCACAAAAAAACCGGATCATCATGCAAAAAGACCTCACATCCTTAAGCTCCCTGAACTGGGACGACCTCAAGTTCTTCCTGGAGGTCGCGCGCACCCGCAAGGCCAGCAGCGCGGCCAAGCGCCTCAACGTCGACTACACCACGGTGTCGCGCCGCATCGGCTCGCTCGAGGCGGCGCTCGGCACCCTGTTGTTCGAAAAGTCGCGGACCAACGGCTTCGTACTCACCGCCGAAGGGCAGCGTCTGCTCAGCTATGCCGAAGCCATCGAAAGTACCTTGCACATGGCGTGCGAGCAGGTGACCGGCTCGGGCGTGGCGCTGTCGGGCCATGTGCGCATGGGCTGCACCGAAGGCTTTGGCAGCTTTTTCGTGACGCCGCAGCTGAGCCATTTCGTCGATGCCTACCCGGCGATTTCGGTGGATATCCTGCCGCTACCGCACTTCATCAGCTTGTCCAAGCGCGAGGCGGACATCGTCATCGCGCTGGAGCGCCCCGAGCATGGGCCCTATGTGTGCTGCAAGCTGTGCGACTACCGCCTGCGGCTGTACGCCACCCGGGACTACCTGGACAACCATGCGCCGATCCGTACGCTGGGCGACTTGGCGGGCCATCCGTTCATCAGTTATGTCGACGACCTGGCGTTCAGCTCGGAGTTGCTGTACTTGGCCAACCTGATCCCCAACGCCAACGCCCGCCTGCGCAGCACCAGCGTGATCGCGCAATACACGGCGGCGTTGCAAGGCCGTGGGCTGGCGATACTGCCGTGCTTCCTGGCGGCGCAGGATCCGCGCCTGATCACGGTATTGCCCGATGAGGTGGAGGTCACGCGGCAATTCTGGATGTACTGCCGCGAGGACCTGCGCAAGTTGAAGCGGATCACCTTGCTGTGGGATTACATTCGCGAGGTCACCGAGCTGAACTCACCGATGCTGATGGGGGCGACGCAAACGCAGAGATTCAAGGAAAAACAGTCACTCTGTTGAAGAAGATTTGAAGCACCTGGTAATTCTGCCAGTTGCCGGAAGCCCGAGATCAGAAGTGGAATATGGGGGGCAAAACCTCTTAATTGAAGGAGTCTTACCAATGACCAAGCCTGAAGCCGCCACCGTGAACAAGGTGCTTGTCATGGGTCACAGCAATCACGGAAAGAGCACGCTGATATCAGCATTCGACCGTTATATGGGATATCACTCAGCCTCTCCAAATTTCGAGTTAAAGGAATACCCAAAGGATAGCAACTCAGCCGACAGCGTGATCAACGGGACGCTAGCCGGAGCGATACTAGTTTGCGATATCGCTACTGGGCCGGAGGAACAAACCAGGGAGCACTTAAAGCTCTGCCAAAATGCCGGTGTTCCGATCATAGCCGTACTCCTGAACAAGCTAGATATGGTGGAAGATCACGAACTACGTGAACAAGTAGAGATGGAAGCTGTTGCTATCCTGGAGGAGTTTGACTACTCAAGCAAAACGCCCATGATCCTCGGTTCTGCCTTGAACGCAGGGGACAGCCAAGACGGTGACGAATGGGGCAGCGCGTTAATCACTAAGCTTTACGGGGAAATCAAACAGTTTCTCGCTAGCCAGAAATAAATTCTATCCAACACCACTCCTGCAGTTTGCAGGCACGGTCAAATACTACCAACCGTTGCTGCTCGCCTCAGACCTGCTCCAACATCAGGCCCGAGATACGCCTCACCTTGCGCGCCACGGCTTCCTCGAAAATGCCCTGGCGCGGCTCGATCAGGCTGAAACAATGCTTGGCGCGGGTGATGCCGGTGTAGATCAGCTCCTTGGTCAGCACCGGATTGAGCGCGTCGGGCAGCACCAAGGCGGCGTGGCTGAACTCCGAGCCCTGGGACTTGTGCACGGTCATGGCGAACACCGTTTCCACCTCGTTCAGACGGCTGGGCAACACGAAGCGCACTCCGCCACTGCCATCGTTGCGCGGGAAGGCCACGCGCAGCAGGGGCAGGCCGTGCTCGTCGGGCAGGCGCAGGGCTATACCGATGTCGCCGTTCATCAACTTCAGGCCGTAGTCGTTGCGCGTAACCAGTACAGGTCGCCCTTCATACCACGGCTGCTGGGCATCGATCAGGCCAGCGTTGTGCAGGACCCGTGTCACCCGCTCGTTGAGCCCCTCCACGCCCCAGGCGCCCTTGCGCACCGCGCAAAGCAGTTGGAAATCCTCGAAGTGCTGGAGCACCTTGCTCGCCCATTCGTCCCAACGAGGGTCGTCGAATGCCGTTCCGGGGGCCGGGCGATAACGGCCGATAGCCCGAAGATAGCTGCGGTAGCCTTGCGGCCCCTCGACACCTCGGCCCAGGCCGTCGAGCAGCAGGCGATCGAATGCACGGTCATGCTCGCCACGCAGGGCCAGGCCAAACACGTCGGCCGGTGGCAGGGTCAACAAGTCCCGCGCCTGCTGCGCTTGCTGGCGGTTGACCAGGCGGGCCAACTGACCGATGCCGCTACCTTCGCCAAAACGCCGGGAAAAACGCAGCATCACCACCTGCTGCGCCAGTGGATGGCGTTGTCCATCACCGGGTTTGAGCCCGCTACCTTGCAGCGACTGGCCGCCGATGCGCTCCAGCCAGGCCTGGGTCGCGGGTGAGTAGCAGCCCTCTTCGGCATCCCGGCACAGGTCGCCCAGTACCGCACCCGCCTCGACCGACGCCAGCTGGTCCTTGTCGCCCAGCAGGATCAGGCGCGCCCGCGGCGGCAGCGCATCGAGCAGGTTGGCCATCATCTCGAGGTCGATCATCGAGGCCTCGTCGACCACCAGCACATCCAGTGGCAACGGGTTGCCAGCGTGATGACGGAAATGCCGCGAGCCCGGTCGGCTGCCGAGCAGCCGATGCACCGTGCTGACATCGGTCGGAATCTGCCCGCGCACTTCGGCACCAACCTGCAGGCGCTCGACCTGCTGGCCGATCGATTCGGTCAGACGCGCCGCCGCCTTGCCGGTCGGCGCAGCCAGGCGGATCCGCAACGGACGCCCCTGCTCCACCGCCGGTGCCTGCAACAGGGCCAGCAAGCGCACCACCGTGGTGGTCTTGCCGGTCCCGGGGCCACCGGTGATGATGCTGAAACCAGAACGGGTGGCCAGGGCGCAGGCCAGTTTCTGCCAATCGATCTGGCCAGCCAGGGCGCCATCGTCGAACAACTGCGCGAGTCGCTCGGGCAGGTCGGCCGGTGTGGCCTCGCCCTGTTGCAAGCGCTCACGCAACGTCTGGTCGATCTGCCGCTCGTAGCTCCAATAACGCCGCAAGTACAGACGCTGGCCACTGAGCACCAGCGGTCGCGCCTGATGCCCGGGCGTAGAACCTGCGGCCACCAGCGGGCTGGCGGCAATGCGTGCAAGCCAGGTGGGCAAGTCGAGATTGGCGAGCAACTGCGAAGGCAGCAGCAACGGCCCGGTCAGGGCGTCGCCTTCAGGTGGCAGCGACAGGGCGAAATCGGGCTCATCCAGGGTCTGGCTCAGATCGAGACAGACATGGCCGTGGCCCAGTTGATGGCTGGCCAGGGCGGCCGCCAGCAGCAGCAACGGATCGCTGCCCGGCACCCGCTCTTCGAGAAACGACACGAACGCCCGATCCAAGGCACGCAGCCATCCACGCTCGACCCAGCGGTCGAGCAGCAACAACAGGTCATTGCTGTCACGCTGCGGCGCCAACGCCAGCAGGTGCTCGGCGTGCAATGGCGTGGGCAGCAAATCGGCAAGGCTTCGGCTCATGGCGCGGCTCCGGCAAACAGGTCGTGCTGCTCGGGCAGGTTTTCGCCACGGAACAGTGCGTCGAGGGCATCGATCAGCGCACGCGGTGGCTTGGCGAAATACACCCCATGGCTGCTGCTGGCCCCGCGCAGGAAGATGAACAAGGCACCGCCAACATTGCGGTCATAGTCGTAGTCCGGCAGGCGCGCACGCAACTGGCGATGCAGGGCCAGCAGGTAGAGCACGTACTGCAGGTCGTAGCGATGCTCGAGGATCGCCTTCTCCATGGCTGGGGCATCGTAGGCGTCGATATCCACTCCCAGCCAGTTGGACTTGTAATCGGCCACGTAATAACGCCCATCGAGCTCGAACGCCAGGTCGATGAAGCCTTTGAACATGCCGTTGAGCAGTGTCGGCTGTGCGGCCGGGCGCGCCAAGCCGGGATGGGTATGACGTGCCACCAGGTGATCGAGTTGCTCGGCGTCCACGCGATGGCTGGCGAACCAGAACTCCATCTCGATCTGGTAGTGCCGCAACTGCGCGAGGGTCAGGCCGGTTTCCTGCCCAGGCAATGGCAGGGGCTCGGCAAGCAAACCCCGCAGCCACTGGCTGAGCGTGGGAATCCAACCGGTCCAGTTGCGGCGGTTGCAGCGCTGGCCAACAGTGCGTTCGATCCGTTCGGGATCGGCGACGACATCGGCAAACCCTTCGCGACCGGCCCACTCCAGCAAGCCATGGAGGAAGGTACCGGGGCCAGGGCCACGCGGGAAGCGATGCATGTCGCCGCTGTCTGCCACCACCTGACGCGGCAATGGCACCTCCACTGTTTCGTCATCGAGCAGTTGCTGGGCCTGGGAACTGTCGGCACCCAGGGTTTGCTCACCCACCCGCAGGGCGCTGTAGGAGGCGATCCACCAATGCTCGGAGGCCGCACGGCGCGGCTTGCGTGCCGGCACCAGGTCGCGCTCGCCACGGGGGGCGCGGTAGGCCTGCTCATCCGCCTCGGGCAACGCCGGGCAGGCGATATGCGGGGAGCCACTGGCCAAGGTCTGCAGCCAGCTGGCGAGTTGTCCGGAACCTGGCAATGCCTGCCCACCGCCCAGCAGGTAGCCCAGCGCCGAGCGGTGCAACTGGGAGCTCTTCTGGTTACCCCGCTTGAGGTCGGCGACGCCGAGCCAGCAAGCATGCTGGGCACGGGTCAAGGCGACATAGAGTAGGCGCAGGTCCTCGGCCAGGCGCTCGTCGTCGGCGCGGGCGATCTGCTCGGCGTCCGGTGCCAGGGTCAGGTGCGCCAGGCCTTGGCTGTCGTGCCAGGACAATGGCAGGCGGGTGCCGTCGACCGGCTTGCTGGTACAGATGAAGGGCAGGTAGACCAGCGGGTATTCCAAGCCCTTGGACTTGTGGATGGTCACCACCTTGACCAGCTGTTCGTCGCTTTCCAGGCGCAGGATCTGCTCTTCGCCAGCCTGGCCGGCATTGGCCAGGTGCTCGGCCAGGTGACGGATCAAGGCCTGCTCGCCGTCCAGCTCTGCGGCGGCCTGCTGCAACAGCTCAGCCAGGTGCAGCAGGTTGGTCAGGACCCGCTCGCCTTCGCTGCGCCGCAGCAGGGTGCGTGGCAAGGCGAAGTCGTGGAGCAGGTGCCGCAGCATCGGCAGTACGCCCTGGCGCTGCCAAGTTTCGCGGTAGCGCCGAAAGCGCATGACCCAGTCTTCCCAAACCCGCTCGTCCTGGTTCAGGCGGTCCAGCTCGGCCAGCGACAGGTCGAGGGTGAGGCTGGCCAGCGCGGCCTTGAGCAGGCGCTCGGAATCGGGCTCGGCGCAGGCCTTTAGCCACGCCAGCAAATCATGGGCTTCCTGGGCGGCGAACACCGAGTCCTTGTCGGACAGATACACGCTGCGCACATCACGCGCCGCCAGCTCGGCACGCACCAGTTGCGCCTCGTGGCCGTCACGCACCAGGATGGCGATATCCGCCGGCTGGCATGGACGCAGTTGCCCCTTGCTGTCGGCAAAGCCGGTCACGCCCTGTTGGCCTCCATTGAGCATGGCGACGATATGGCTGGCACAACTGGCTGCCAGCTGCTGACGATAGAGCGCGCCGGACACCGGTTCTTCGCTGTCCAGCCGCCAGCATTGCAGTGCCGCACAGGCCTGGCCGTCGATCAGCAACTGCTCGCTGCGGCCCTTGGCCCGGACCTCGATGAAAGGCAGCGGGTTATCGTCGGCTTCGCGGAACAGGAAAGCGCCTCGTCCCAACCCGCGTGACTCGGCCTGCAGGAACACCTGGTTGACTGCAGCCACCATGGCCTGGCTTGAGCGGTAGTTGGTATCGAGGCTGTGCAGACGCCCCTCGGTCGCACGGCGAGCGGAAAGATAGGTGTAGATATCGGCGCCGCGGAATGCGTAGATCGCCTGCTTGGGGTCGCCGATCATGAACAGGCCGGTTTCCGGACGGTTCTCGCTGATCCGGTAGATACGCTCGAAGATGCCATATTGGACGGGGTCGGTGTCCTGGAACTCATCGATCAGGGCCACCGGGAACTGCTCGCGGATCAGCCCTGCCAGGCGTTCTCCTGCCTCACTGGCCAAGGCGTGTTGCAGACGCAGGAGCATGTCATCGAAGCCCATTTCGGCGCGCCGGCGTTTTTCCTGTTCGAAACGCGCCGACACCCAGGCCGCGGCATGCTCGAGCAGGCGCACGTCCGGGCTGCTCAGGCCTTGCAACTGCTGCTGCAGGCTCTGCATGGCATCCAGCGCGGGATGATCGGGGGGACTGCCGACCTTCCAGGCCTCGGCCATCCCGGCCGGAGTCAGGCGGGTAAAGCCTGTGCCCAGGTCGAGTTCCAGGACCTCGGCGTCACCTGCCCAGGCCCGCAGCTTGTCGAACCAGGAGTCGAAATAGCGGGCTTGCAGTTTGCGCCCGTCGACGTGCTTGGCGGCGACCGCATCGCGGCATAGCTGGTGCAACTGGTCGGCCCACACGCCCCAGGGCGCCTTGAGCTGGCACAACTGCTCGGTGCGCTCGCGCAGCGCCGATTCGATCAACGCTTGTGGCTCTTCGCTGCCCTGCTCCTGCTGCGAACGCACGCGACCGAACAATGGCCGGATACGCGGCAACAACGCATCGGGGCTACTCCAATGGCTGCGTACCCAGAGCAGCGCCTCGCCTTGCATGCCATAGCAGAAGCGCCGCCAGTAGTCGCGCATCACCTGGCCGAGCAACTCGCTGTGGTCGGTCTCAAGGCTCTGGGTGAACAGGCTGCCGCTGTCGAAGGCATGCTCGCGCAGCATGCGCTGGCACCAGCCATGGATGGTCGAGACCGCTGCCTCGTCCATCCACTGCACGGCGATCTCCAGGCGGCTGGCGCAACGTGGCCAGTGCTCCTGGCTGTAGTCGTCGCGCAGTTGCTGCAGCAAGGGATCGGCGGCCTCCAACTCGCCGCGGAAGAACCGCGCGGCCTCGGCCAGGCGGGCGCGAATACGTTCGCGCAGCTCCTTGGTGGCGGCGTCGGTGAAGGTCACCACCAGGATTTGCGGTGGTAACAGCTCGCGGTCGAAGCCTTGCTCGCCACCATGACCGAGGATCAGGCGCAGGTAGAGGGCGGAAATGGTAAACGTTTTACCCGTGCCGGCGCTGGCCTCGATCAGCTGGCTGCCGTGCAGGGGGAAATGCAATGCCAGGGGGCGGTCCGTGGTCATGCG
This sequence comes from Pseudomonas putida, assembly GCF_005080685.1. Taxonomy (NCBI): domain Bacteria; kingdom Pseudomonadati; phylum Pseudomonadota; class Gammaproteobacteria; order Pseudomonadales; family Pseudomonadaceae; genus Pseudomonas; species Pseudomonas putida. The sequence continues at coordinate 5,771,343 of NZ_CP039371.1, forward strand.
CCGGCCTCCGGGTTGCCCAGGGTCTGCCAAGGGGCGGCAAACAGGGGACGATAAAGGGCTTCGCACCAGCCTTCGAAGGTCTCGTCGGCAGTGAGTGCAGTGAAGTCACGGAATTGCCGGAGCAAGGCGACGCTTTCGCTGCGCTCGCCGAAATGGGTGCGCTCGTCGCCTTCGTAGGCACGCACGGCGGCGGCCAGGGCCTTGTCCGGGTCTTCCTGGGCCAGCCAGGCGAATGCCGTCTTGGCGGCCACCGGCAACGGCGCATTCATGCCGGCCTGGCGCGCCACCAGCAGTTCACCGAGCAATTCACTGGCCTGCTCGCGCGCCAAAGGCGCAAGCAGCAAGGTGAGGTCGCTGGCGACCAGGGCGCTATTGAGCGGGTACCCCACCGCGCAGGCGGCCAGGTGCATGACCCAGGTAGTGACCAGACGATGCCATTTGAGGTTGTTGCGCCCAGCGCTGATCGTATTGGGTACGGTCGAGATGCTCAGCAGGCTTTGATCATTGGCCTGATAGACCCGACCGAGCCAACCTTCGAGCTCATGTCCGGCGTACTCGAACCGAATGGGTAACGCCCCCTCCACCAGCGTCGGCCAGCGCAGCAACAACTGCCGATGGCGTTGCAGCAGATCAGGCAGCGGCTGCACCAGCTCGGCTTGCAACAGTTCGCCGAAACCTGCCAAGGGCAGAAGGCCGCACGCTTGCAAGCGACGGGCCTGGGAGTGCAACGCCTGCTCGGCGTTATCGGGGTCGAGCAGGGCGGCGCCCAGCAGGCTCTCGCTGGCGCCATAGCGCTGCAGCGCATCGAGGACGAACGGTTCCTCGTCCGGCGTCGGCGCCTCCAGTGCTTCGAAGAAGACCTTCAAGCGCTGGCTGAAGAAATGTCGCACCGGGTGGCGGAGAAAGTCCTGCAACTGCGGCAAGGTCAATGCTTCATCTTGCTGGTACGGCGGCAGCCCGATCGCGCCATCGACGGTATCAGGTGAGTCCTGATGCAAATGCTGCCATTCATGGGCATAGCTGAACAAAGCACTGCCCTTCTGGAAGTAGCGTGGGCTGAAGGGTTGCAGCGGATGCTCCTGGGTCAAGGCATGCAGCAGCTGCTCACCCGCTTGCTGTTGCTCGCCGTTGCGCGCACCTGCCAATTGCCAGCCGGAGGCGAGGTGGTCGCGCAACTGGCCGATCAGCACCGAGGCCGGGCGCTCGCTGTTGTCGCGGATACTTCGGCCTACCCAACTGATATAGAGTTGGTCGCGCGCCGAAAGCAATGCCTCGAGCAAAAGGTAGCGGTCGTCTTCGCGGCGCGAACGATCGCCGGGGCGATAATCGCTGGCCATCAGGTCGAAATCCAGCGGCGGTTGGGCCCGGGGGTAGTCGCCATCGTTCATGCCCAGCAGGCAGACCACGCGGAAGGGGATCGCACGCATGGGCATGAGCGTGCAGAAGTTCACGGAGCCTGCAAGAAAGCGCTGCGACAACTTGCCCTGGTCGAGGCCCGACAGCCATGCCTCACAGACCACGGTCAGTGGCAGCAGGTCTTGCAGGCCAACGGTCTCGCAGACCTCCAGCCAGCTGTCGCGCAGGTCCTGCAGTTGCATCAGGAGGAACTCGTCATGCTCGTCCTCGGCCAGGAAGAACACTTGCAACAATGCATTGAGACGCTCCCCCCATTCGCCGGCAGTGGCGGGTTGCGCCAATGCCTGGCAAGCGACGTCCAGCGCATCGAGCAAGGCCACCAGAGGGCCGATCAAAGCGGCATCCAGTCCGCCGATTTCGTCATAGGGCTCGATGCCGTCACAGCCTTCGCCCACTCCCACGGCATAACCGAGCAGCATTCTGCGCAATCCGAAGCGCCAACTGTTCTGCTCGAGGCCCGCCGGCAAGCCCAGGGTGGCCCGTTGCTCGGCATTCAGGCCCCAACGGATACCCGCGCCCTCGATCCAGCGATGCAGGGTTGGCAGGTCGCTCTCGCGGATACCGAAACGCGCACGCACCGCCGGCACGTCGAGCAGGTCGAGTACCTCGCTCACGGCAAAACGGCTTTCGGGCAGCTTGAGCAGGTGCTCCAGGGCGATCAGCAAGGGGTCGCGACCGCGCTGGCCCTGGTCGGTCAGGGTGAAGGGGATGAAGCGGGGATCGTTGCGTTGCAACTGGCCGAATACGGCGCGGATATGTGGGGCATAAGTGTCGATCGCCGGCAGCATGACGATCACATCACGCGGGCGCAGGGTTGGGTCGGCACTGAAACGGGCGAGCAACTGGTCGTGAAGGATTTCGACCTCGCGCTGCGGGCTGTGCGCCACATGGAAACGCACCGAGCGGTCCTTGCCGGGGTCGATGTCCGGCCACAGCGCACGGCTCTCGGCCAGGGGGCGTAGCTCTAGAATATCGTCCTGCAGCTGGTTGAGCAGCGTGGTCGGCTCGCTGTCACTGAACAGGTCGATGCGGCCATCGCTGAACACCCCGCGGTAACTGCCAGGGTCGTCGTAGCTGTCGAGCAGGTTGATGTAGTCACGCCCCTGCTTACCCCATGCCGCCAGGAGCGGATGAGCGTGCTGGTGCAGCGACTCGTCGTCCAGCTCCAAGGGCATGCCCTGCTTGCGCTGCTGACGTTTGTACTGGTGACGTAGAAGATCCTTGTCGGCAACGATGTCGGCCCAATGGTGGCGGCAGGGGTTGTGCACACACAGCAACACCTGGCTGAACCGGGCAAGGCCCGCCAAAGCCTCCAGCGCCTGGGCCGGCAACGAAGAGATGCCAAAGACGATCACCCTGGCAGGCAACCCGGCCGGGGGCTGCTCCAGGGTATTCATGCGTTCGATGAAGCGCTGGTGCACACCAGCGCGGCTCTGGGCCATGCCCTCCTCCCCCACATCCAGCAGCAACGCCCGCCACAGCTCGGCCTGCCAGCGATTGCCGGGGGCCAGCGGCTTACGCTCACCCCGTGCGGAGTTGAGCACGTGCTCGCCGGCCGCCCAGTCCTTGAGCCAGTCAGCGCGATAGACCTGGTACTGGTCGAACAGGTCGGCGAGGCGCTCGGCCAGCTGATAGCGTTTGCGCAGGTCGGTGTCATCGGTCAGGAAGCGCCGTAGCGGCTCGAAATGCGGGCGCTCGATCAGTTCGGGCAGCAAGCGCATCAGGCGCCAGGTCAACGGCGCCTTGTCGAGCAACGAGACCTCGGGGATCTCGTCACGGCCCAATACCCGACGATACAGTTGCCACATGAAACTGCCCGGAAGCTGCACATCCACCGCCGCCGCGATGCCGCAACCACCTTGGTCGTCGGCTTGCGGGTCTTCGGCCAAGGCCAGTTTCAGCCACTGGGCGATGCCGTTGCTCTGCACCAGGGCGATTTCGTTTTCCAGCGGCGCCAGGGGATAGCGGCGCATCCAGCTCACTACCAGGCTGCGCAGTTCGTCCAGGCGGTTGCCGTGCACGATCATGAAGCCGGGATGAAGTGAGGTGGTGTTGGCCATGAAAAGATCTCGGGTGGCGGTGGGCGTCGGTCCGGGAACGACACAATACCTCGTAGCAGAGGCCTTGTGTCGCTAAAGGGTTTCGGGCCATGACCGACGTGGCCAGAAAAGACAAAACCCCTACCTGCTTGCGCAGATAGGGGTTTTGCGAAATGAATCTTGACGATGACCTACTCTCACATGGGGAAACCCCACACTACCATCGGCGATGCATCGTTTCACTGCTGAGTTCGGGATGGGATCAGGTGGTTCCAATGCTCTATGGTCGTCAAGAAATTCTGTTGCCAGAACGTCCAGATGGACAGCCCAGCGAATTCGGATATGTGAATTTGTGCTGCTTTTAATTTGTGAGCCGAATTTTCGGTTACTTCGTCTTCACCACCACAATTTGGCTCAGCGCGCAAATTGCTTGGGTGTTATATGGTCAAGCCTCACGGGCAATTAGTATTGGTTAGCTCAACGCCTCACAGCGCTTACACACCCAACCTATCAACGTCGTAGTCTTCGACGGCCCTTTAGGGGATTCAAGATCCCAGTGAGATCTCATCTTGAGGCAAGTTTCCCGCTTAGATGCTTTCAGCGGTTATCTCTTCCGAACATAGCTACCCGGCAATGCCACTGGCGTGACAACCGGAACACCAGAGGTTCGTCCACTCCGGTCCTCTCGTACTAGGAGCAGCCCCTCTCAAATCTCAAACGTCCACGGCAGATAGGGACCGAACTGTCTCACGACGTTCTAAACCCAGCTCGCGTACCACTTTAAATGGCGAACAGCCATACCCTTGGGACCGGCTTCAGCCCCAGGATGTGATGAGCCGACATCGAGGTGCCAAACACCGCCGTCGATATGAACTCTTGGGCGGTATCAGCCTGTTATCCCCGGAGTACCTTTTATCCGTTGAGCGATGGCCCTTCCATACAGAACCACCGGATCACTAAGACCTACTTTCGTACCTGCTCGACGTGTTTGTCTCGCAGTCAAGCGCGCTTTTGCCTTTATACTCTACGACCGATTTCCGACCGGTCTGAGCGCACCTTCGTACTCCTCCGTTACTCTTTGGGAGGAGACCGCCCCAGTCAAACTACCCACCATACACTGTCCTCGATCCGGATAACGGACCTGAGTTAGAACCTCAAAGTTGCCAGGGTGGTATTTCAAGGATGGCTCCATGAGAACTGGCGTCCCCACTTCAAAGCCTCCCACCTATCCTACACAAGCAAATTCAAAGTCCAGTGCAAAGCTATAGTAAAGGTTCACGGGGTCTTTCCGTCTAGCCGCGGATACACTGCATCTTCACAGCGATTTCAATTTCACTGAGTCTCGGGTGGAGACAGCGCCGCCATCGTTACGCCATTCGTGCAGGTCGGAACTTACCCGACAAGGAATTTCGCTACCTTAGGACCGTTATAGTTACGGCCGCCGTTTACCGGGGCTTCGATCAAGAGCTTCGCTTGCGCTAACCCCATCAATTAACCTTCCGGCACCGGGCAGGCGTCACACCCTATACGTCCACTTTCGTGTTTGCAGAGTGCTGTGTTTTTAATAAACAGTCGCAGCGGCCTGGTATCTTCGACCGGCGTGGGCTTACGCAGCAAGTGCTTCACCCTCACCGGCGCACCTTCTCCCGAAGTTACGGTGCCATTTTGCCTAGTTCCTTCACCCGAGTTCTCTCAAGCGCCTTGGTATTCTCTACCTAACCACCTGTGTCGGTTTGGGGTACGGTTCCCAGTTATCTGAAGCTTAGGAGCTTTTCTTGGAAGCATGGCATCAACCACTTCGTCGCCTAAAGGCAACTCGTCATCAGCTCTCGGCCTTGAGATCCCGGATTTGCCTAAGATCTCAGCCTACCACCTTAAACTTGGACAACCAACGCCAAGCTGGCCTAGCCTTCTCCGTCCCTCCATCGCAATAACTGGAAGTACAGGAATATTAACCTGTTTTCCATCGACTACGCTTTTCAGCCTCGCCTTAGGGACCGACTAACCCTGCGTCGATTAACGTTGCGCAGGAAACCTTGGTCTTTCGGCGTGGGAGTTTTTCACTCCCATTGTCGTTACTCATGTCAGCATTCGCACTTCTGATACCTCCAGCAAGCTTCTCAACTCACCTTCACAGGCTTACAGAACGCTCCTCTACCGCATCATCATACGATGATACCCGTAGCTTCGGTGCATGGTTTGAGCCCCGTTACATCTTCCGCGCAGGCCGACTCGACTAGTGAGCTATTACGCTTTCTTTAAAGGATGGCTGCTTCTAAGCCAACCTCCTAGCTGTCTAAGCCTTCCCACATCGTTTCCCACTTAACCATGACTTTGGGACCTTAGCTGACGGTCTGGGTTGTTTCCCTTTTCACGACGGACGTTAGCACCCGCCGTGTGTCTCCCATGCTCGGCACTTGTAGGTATTCGGAGTTTGCATCGGTTTGGTAAGTCGGGATGACCCCCTAGCCGAAACAGTGCTCTACCCCCTACAGTGATACATGAGGCGCTACCTAAATAGCTTTCGAGGAGAACCAGCTATCTCCGAGCTTGATTAGCCTTTCACTCCGATCCACAGGTCATCCGCTAACTTTTCAACGGTAGTCGGTTCGGTCCTCCAGTCAGTGTTACCTAACCTTCAACCTGCCCATGGATAGATCGCCCGGTTTCGGGTCTATACCCAGCGACTAAACGCCCTATTAAGACTCGCTTTCGCTACGCCTCCCCTATTCGGTTAAGCTCGCCACTGAATATAAGTCGCTGACCCATTATACAAAAGGTACGCAGTCACCTAACAAAGTAGGCTCCCACTGCTTGTACGCATACGGTTTCAGGTTCTATTTCACTCCCCTCTCCGGGGTTCTTTTCGCCTTTCCCTCACGGTACTGGTTCACTATCGGTCAGTCAGTAGTATTTAGCCTTGGAGGATGGTCCCCCCATATTCAGACAAAGTTTCTCGTGCTCCGTCCTACTCGATTTCATTGACAAGAGATTTTCGTGTACGGGGCTATCACCCACTATGGCCGCACTTTCCAGAGCGTTCCACTAATCTCAAATCAACTTAAGGGCTGGTCCCCGTTCGCTCGCCACTACTAAGGGAATCTCGGTTGATTTCTTTTCCTCAGGGTACTTAGATGTTTCAGTTCCCCTGGTTCGCCTCTTGCACCTATGTATTCAGTACAAGATACTCAGCTTGTGCTGAGTGGGTTCCCCCATTCAGAGATCTCTGGATCACAGTCTGTTTGCCGACTCCCCAAAGCTTATCGCAGGCTACCACGTCTTTCATCGCCTCTGACTGCCAAGGCATCCACCGTATGCGCTTCTTCACTTGACCATATAACCCCAAGCAATCTGGTTATACTGTGAAGACGACATTCGCCGAAAATTCGTACGTTGCGCTTTCGCGCAGAACTCACAAATTTTACCTTAGCCTGATCCACCAGCAGTGAAACTGATGTTCAGTCTATATCTATCACATATCCGAATTTTTAAAGAACGATCTGACAAAAGCCAGAAATCAACATTCATTCACGAATGTTCATTTCTAAGTTCTGATCAAGTACTACGCGTTACAGCAAACGTGGTGGAGCCAAGCGGGATCGAACCGCTGACCTCCTGCGTGCAAGGCAGGCGCTCTCCCAGCTGAGCTATGGCCCCGTATTCTAGGCTGCACCATGTAATGGTAGGTCTGGGCAGATTTGAACTGCCGACCTCACCCTTATCAGGGGTGCGCTCTAACCAACTGAGCTACAGACCTATAACAGGGTCGCGTTACAGCATCGTCTTTATACAAAGAATCAAGCAATTCGTGTGGGAGCTCATCAGCAGGCTGATGTCGTCGATTAAGGAGGTGATCCAGCCGCAGGTTCCCCTACGGCTACCTTGTTACGACTTCACCCCAGTCATGAATCACACCGTGGTAACCGTCCTCCCGAAGGTTAGACTAGCTACTTCTGGTGCAACCCACTCCCATGGTGTGACGGGCGGTGTGTACAAGGCCCGGGAACGTATTCACCGCGACATTCTGATTCGCGATTACTAGCGATTCCGACTTCACGCAGTCGAGTTGCAGACTGCGATCCGGACTACGATCGGTTTTGTGAGATTAGCTCCACCTCGCGGCTTGGCAACCCTCTGTACCGACCATTGTAGCACGTGTGTAGCCCAGGCCGTAAGGGCCATGATGACTTGACGTCATCCCCACCTTCCTCCGGTTTGTCACCGGCAGTCTCCTTAGAGTGCCCACCATAACGTGCTGGTAACTAAGGACAAGGGTTGCGCTCGTTACGGGACTTAACCCAACATCTCACGACACGAGCTGACGACAGCCATGCAGCACCTGTGTCAGAGTTCCCGAAGGCACCAATCCATCTCTGGAAAGTTCTCTGCATGTCAAGGCCTGGTAAGGTTCTTCGCGTTGCTTCGAATTAAACCACATGCTCCACCGCTTGTGCGGGCCCCCGTCAATTCATTTGAGTTTTAACCTTGCGGCCGTACTCCCCAGGCGGTCAACTTAATGCGTTAGCTGCGCCACTAAAATCTCAAGGATTCCAACGGCTAGTTGACATCGTTTACGGCGTGGACTACCAGGGTATCTAATCCTGTTTGCTCCCCACGCTTTCGCACCTCAGTGTCAGTATCAGTCCAGGTGGTCGCCTTCGCCACTGGTGTTCCTTCCTATATCTACGCATTTCACCGCTACACAGGAAATTCCACCACCCTCTACCGTACTCTAGCTTGCCAGTTTTGGATGCAGTTCCCAGGTTGAGCCCGGGGCTTTCACATCCAACTTAACAAACCACCTACGCGCGCTTTACGCCCAGTAATTCCGATTAACGCTTGCACCCTCTGTATTACCGCGGCTGCTGGCACAGAGTTAGCCGGTGCTTATTCTGTCGGTAACGTCAAAACAGCAAGGTATTAGCTTACTGCCCTTCCTCCCAACTTAAAGTGCTTTACAATCCGAAGACCTTCTTCACACACGCGGCATGGCTGGATCAGGCTTTCGCCCATTGTCCAATATTCCCCACTGCTGCCTCCCGTAGGAGTCTGGACCGTGTCTCAGTTCCAGTGTGACTGATCATCCTCTCAGACCAGTTACGGATCGTCGCCTTGGTGAGCCATTACCTCACCAACTAGCTAATCCGACCTAGGCTCATCTGATAGCGCAAGGCCCGAAGGTCCCCTGCTTTCTCCCGTAGGACGTATGCGGTATTAGCGTTCCTTTCGAAACGTTGTCCCCCACTACCAGGCAGATTCCTAGGCATTACTCACCCGTCCGCCGCTGAATCAAGGAGCAAGCTCCCGTCATCCGCTCGACTTGCATGTGTTAGGCCTGCCGCCAGCGTTCAATCTGAGCCATGATCAAACTCTTCAGTTCAATACTGCTTGGGTTTTTAAGAAACCCTAAACTTGGCTCAGCAATCTCAAATGACTATGTGATTTCTCGCATGGTCACTTGTGATGCTGATAATCTTTTTGACTATCAGTCCGTACTCACAAGCACCCACACGAATTGCTTGATTCAATTTGTTAAAGAGCGTTTGGCTAAGAGCGTTTCGTCTCAACCGAGGCGCGCATTCTACGCTTTCCTCATTTCGTGTCAAGCGTTTATTTTGAAGTTTTTCCCGAGAAACTCGTTTAGCTTCAAACACTTGACTCGCTGCGATCTCTCGTAGCGGGAGGCGAATAATACAGCGTTTAAAACCGCTGTCAACTGCCTTTTTCACCGCTGCCGATCAGTTGATCGAAGCCCTTTCAGCATCTACCGAACTATCTAACTCGTTGAATCTCAAGGAGTTTTTCGTTCCGTTGTCGCTGGAAGTGGTGCGCATTATAAGGAGATTAGAAACGGCGTCAACACTTAATTTGAAGATAATCAGATATTTAGCAAAAAGCCCAAAAGCAAAGCGGGGAGGCCTACCGGCCTCCCCGCTTCTTTCCCGACCTTACAGGCTAGGGAACGCGAACTGCGACGCCTCATGGCTAGCCCGTTGCGGCCAGCGCTGGGTGATGGCCTTGCGGCGGGTATAGAAGCGCACGCCGTCCGGGCCGTAGGCATGCAGGTCGCCGAACAGCGAACGCTTCCAGCCACCGAAGCTGTGGTAGGCAACCGGTACCGGCAGCGGCACGTTGACGCCGACCATGCCCACTTCGATTTCATCGCAGAACAGACGCGCGGCCTCACCATCACGGGTGAAGATGCACGTACCGTTGCCATATTCGTGGTCGTTGATCAGCTGCATGGCGTGTTCCAGGCTGTTCACTCGCACCACGCACAGTACCGGCCCGAAAATCTCTTCTTTATAGATGCGCATTTCCGGGGTGACGTTATCGAACAACGTGCCCCCCACGAAGTAGCCATCTTCGTTACCCGCCACCCGGAAGCCGCGACCATCCACCACCAGCTTGGCACCAGCGGCCAGGCCATCATCGATGTAGCCCACTACCTTGTCGCGAGCCGCTGCGGTTACCAGTGGCCCCATGTCCAGGCCACACGAAGTGCCCGCACCGATCTTCAGCGCCTTGATCTGCGGCTCCAGCTTGGCGATCAACGCATCGGCGACCTGATCGCCCACGCACACCGCGACCGAAATCGCCATGCAACGCTCACCGCACGAACCATACGCCGCGCCCATCAGGGCACTGACCGCGTTGTCCAGGTCGGCATCGGGCATCAGCACCGCGTGGTTCTTGGCACCGCCAAGGGCCTGCACGCGCTTGCCGCGCTTGGTGCCTTCGGCATAGATGTACTCGGCGATCGGCGTCGAGCCCACGAAGCTCAAGGCCTTCACCTCTGGCGCCTCGATCAGCGCATCCACCGCTTCCTTGTCACCGTGCACCACATTGAGGATACCCTTGGGCAGGCCGGCTTCCAGCAACAGTTGGGCGATGAACAAGGTCGAGCTCGGGTCACGCTCGGAAGGCTTCAGAATGAACGCGTTGCCGCAAGCGATGGCCAGCGGGTACATCCACAGCGGCACCATCGCCGGAAAGTTGAACGGGGTGATACCCGCCACCACGCCCAGCGGCTGGAAGTCGGACCAGGCATCGATATTCGGGCCGACGTTACGGCTGTATTCGCCCTTGAGCACCTCGGGAGCGGCGCAGGCGAACTCGACGTTCTCGATACCGCGCTTCAACTCGCCAGCGGCGTCTTCCAGGGTCTTGCCATGCTCTTCGCTGATCATCTGCGAAATGCGCGCTTCGTTTTGCTCAAGCAGTTGCTTGAAGCGGAACATCACCTGGGCACGCTTGGCCGGTGGAGTATTGCGCCAGGCCGGAAATGCCGCCTTGGCCGAATCGATGGCTTCCTGGACCGTGGCCCGGCTTGCCAGCTCGACCTTGCGCACAGCCTGGCCGGTGGAAGGGTTGAAGACATCGGCGGTACGTTCGCCCTTGCTGACCAGCTCACCGTGGATCAGGTGCTGAACAATGCTCATGCGGGACTCCATATATAAAGAAGGGTAAGGCTGGCCCGTGAAGCAGTCAGGGGCCAGCCAGACAAGGCCGGGAAATCAGGCGATCTGGTTCAGCGCTTCGCCGACTGCATCGAACAGGCGGTCCAGCTCCTGCGGCTGGGTATTGAAGGTCGGGCCAAACTGCAGGGTGTCGCCACCGAAGCGTACGTAGAAGCCCGCCTGCCACAGTTTCATCGCCGCCTCGTAAGGACGCACGATGGCGTCGCCGTCACGGGCCGCGATCTGGATCGCACCAGCCAAGCCATAGTTACGAATGTCGACCACGTTCTTGGTGCCCTTGACGCCGTGCAGCAGTTTTTCGAAGTGCGGCGCCAGATCGGCTGCCGACTGCACCAGGCTTTCCTTCTGCAGCAGGTCCAGGGCGGCGATGCCTGCGGCGCAGGCCACGGGGTGCGCCGAGTAGGTGTAGCCGTGGGGGAATTCCACGGCGTATTCCGGGGTCGGCTGGTTCATGAAGGTCTGGTAGATCTCGCTGCTGGCGATCACCGCGCCCATGGGAATGGCGCCGTTGGTGACCTGCTTGGCGATGCACATCAGGTCCGGAGTGACACCAAAGGCTTCGGCGCCGGTCATGGCGCCCATGCGGCCGAAACCGGTGATCACTTCGTCGAAGATCAGCAGGATGTTGTGTTGGCTGCAGATCTCGCGCAGGCGCTTGAGGTAGCCCTTGGGCGGCGGCAGTACACCGGCCGAACCGGCCAGCGGCTCGACGATCACCGCGGCGATGTTCGAAGCGTCATGCAACTCGATGAGCTTGAGCATTTCGTCGGCCAAGGCGATGCCGCCCTCTTCCGGCAAACCCTTGGAGAATGCGTTGACCGGCAGCACGGTGTGGGGCAGGTGGTCGACGTCCAGCAACTGGCCGAACATCTTGCGGTTGCCATTGACGCCGCCCAGGCTGGTACCGGCGATGTTCACCCCGTGGTAGCCACGGGCACGACCGATGATCTTGGTCTTGGTCGCCTGGCCTTTGAGGCGCCAGTACGCACGGACCATCTTCAGCGCGGTGTCGGCGCACTCGGAGCCGGAGTTGGTATAGAAGACGTGGTTGAGATCGCCGGGGGTGAGTTCGGTGATCTTCTCGGCCAACTGGAACGACAGCGGGTGACCGAACTGGAACGCCGGAGAATAGTCCAGGGTACCGATCTGGCGGGCCACCGCCTCGGTGATTTCCTTGCGGGTATGGCCAGCCCCGCAGGTCCACAGTCCGGACAGCGCATCGAAGATCTTGCGCCCCTTGTCATCGACCAGGTGGTTGCCTTCGGCGGCGACGATCAGCCGTGGATCGCGCTGGAAGTTGCGGTTGGCGGTGTAGGGCATCCAGTGGGCATCCAGCTTGAGCTGGCTGGCGATCCCGATGGGGGCGTTGACGGGCTGGTTCATCGGCGGTTCCTCGAAAGACGATTAGGCAACGATGGATGTTGTTGCAGCTAAATTGGCACGCGGATAAAGTCTGAAAAACCCTGCATTTCTAACCTTCAGGTAGCTCCGAGCTAAACAATGAGCCGACGCCCAGACCCCCTTGCGCAAGTCAGCGATTTCGACATCCGCTTGTTGAAGATCTACCGCAGCGTAGTCGAATGCGGTGGCTTCTCGGCCGCCGAGAACGTGCTGGGCATCGGCCGCTCGGCCATCAGCCAGCAGATGAACGATCTGGAGCAACGCCTGGGCCTGCGCCTGTGCCAACGTGGGCGCGCCGGTTTCTCGCTGACCGAGGAAGGCCGCGAGGTGTATCACTCGGCGCTGCAACTGCTGAGCGCTCTGGAGACCTTCCGCACCGAGGTCAACGGCCTGCATCAGCACCTGCGCGGCGAACTCAACATCGGCCTGACAGACAACCTGGTGACCCTGCCGCACATGCGCATCACCCATGCCCTGGCCGAACTCAAGGACCGAGGTCCGGACGTGCGCATCCAGATCCGCATGATCGCGCCCAGCCAGGTCGAACAGGGCGTGCTCGACGGCAGCCTGCACGTCGGCGTGGTGCCGCAGACCAGCCCCCTTTCCGGCCTCGAATACCAACCGCTGTACAGCGAACGCTCGCTGCTCTACTGCGCCGTCGGCCACCCCCTGTTCTATGCCGACGACCAGCAGCTCGACGATGCCCGGCTGAACGCGCAGGAGGCGATCGCCCCCACCTTCCGCCTGCCGGCCGACATCCAGGCGCACTACCAATCGCTCAATTGCACGGCCAGCGCCTCGGACCGTGAAGGCATGGCGTTTCTGATTCTCACCGGGCGCTACATCGGCTACCTGCCCGACCACTACGCCACGTTCTGGGTCCAGCAGGGTCGCCTGCGGGCGCTCAAGCCCGGCCAGCGCTTCTATGACCTGAGCCTCAGCTGGGTGACGCGCAAAGGCCGGCGGCCAAACCTGGTGCTGGAAAGCTTCCTCGATAGCCTGGCCGCGACACGCTGATGCCTCTGCATGACGCTAGTGCTTGTCACCTGTGCACAGGCAGGTAATCTTGTCCGACATCCGTTATTACCGCCGCTACGGAATCGTCCATGACCCTTGAAGTCCCTGCGCACCGCCTTTCCGCCTCGGGCAAGCCCGCCGGCCGCATCCGCCAGAAGAACGAACAGGCCATCATCCAGGCCGCCGAAGACGAGTTCGCCCGCCACGGTTTCAAGGGCACCAGCATGAACACCATCGCGGTGAAAGCCGGGCTGCCCAAGGCCAATCTGCATTACTACTTCACCAACAAGCTGGGCCTGTACATCGCCGTGCTCAGCAACATCATCGAGTTGTGGGACAGCACCTTCAACACCCTGAGCGTCGATGACGACCCCGCCGAGGCCCTGAGCAACTACATCCGCACCAAGATGGAGTTCTCCCGGCGCAACCCACAGGCCTCGCGGATCTTCGCCATGGAAGTGATCAGCGGCGGCAGTTGCCTGACCGAGTACTTCAGCGCCGACTACCGCGAGTGGTTCCGTGGCCGGGCCGCCGTGTTCGAGGCCTGGATCGCAGCCGGCAAGATGGACGCCGTGGACCCGGTGCACCTGATCTTCCTGCTCTGGGGCAGCACCCAGCACTATGCCGACTTCGCCACGCAGATCTGCCAGGTCACCGGCCGTAGTCGCCTGACCAAGCAGGACATGGAAGATGCCAGCAACAATCTTATCCACATCATTCTCAAGGGGTGCGGCATCCAGCCGAGCGCCTGATAGCCTATGCCTTCTACCCTGCTAGACCTCTGCGCGTTTCGCGAGGAAATCCGCAAGAGCCGCTTCATCACCCTCGCCGGGCCGATCAGCAGCGCCGCCGAAGCCATGAGCTTCATCGAACGCCACAGCGACCTGGCGGCCACCCATAACTGCTGGGCCTGGAAACTCGGTGCCCAGTACCGCAGCAATGACGACGGCGAGCCGGGCGGTACCGCCGGGCGACCGATCCTGGCGGCTATCGAAGCGCAGGATTGCGACCAGGTGGTGGTACTGGTGATCCGCTGGTACGGCGGCATCCAGCTCGGCACTGGCGGACTGGCGCGAGCCTATGGCGGCGGTGCCAACAAATGCCTGCAACAGGCGCCCAAACGGCTGCTGGTGCAGCGCAGCGAATTCACCTGCAGTTGCAGTTTCAGCGAGCTGGCATTGCTCAAGCTGCGCCTGGCAGAGGTGGACGGCCTGGTGCTGGACGAGCAGTTCACTGCCAACGGCGTCGACCTGACTATCGCCCTGGGCGAAGCACACCTGGCGGCGCTGCAACAGCAACTCGCCGACCTGAGTCGCGGACGGATCATCCTGCAGGGCAGTTGATCGGTTGCTCACAACTACTGTGGGCCTGCCTGTGGATAAGCTTGGGGCATTCTTACACAAGCCCGTAATATCAAGGCCTGCAGGGCTTTGATCATATTTTGATCAAGGGTCTCGATCACGCCAACCCGCTGATTGGCCAAGCGTTCTTATCCACACGAATGCGGCGGGGCGCAGCGAGGTGAGCAGGGCTTGCACACATTTACTGTGGAACAGCCTGTGGATAACCCGTTAGCCAACAAGCCAAGCGCCCGCCTGGACAGGTTTTGACGTGATTGATCATTTTTTGCACAGCAGCGAAACAGGCGCCATCGCCTCGGGTGATTTATCCTGAATCCCCTTCCCCACCGTTCAAGGAACGTTCCCATGGCAACTTCACGAACTGCCCTCATCATCGGCGCCTCCCGTGGGCTCGGCCTGGGCCTGGTACAGCGCCTGCACGAAGATGGCTGGAACATCACCGCCACCGTCCGTGACCCCGCCAAGGCTGGTGCCCTGGGCGAGGTGCCAGGCGTTCGTATCGAGCGCCTGGAAATGAACGACACCGCCCAGCTCGATGGCCTCAAGCAGCGCCTGCAAGGCGAAGTCTTCGACCTCGTGTTCGTCAATGCCGGCGTGATGGGCCCGCTGCCCCAGGACCTGGAACGTGTGCAGGGTTCGGACATCGGCGACCTGTTCATGACCAACGCAGTCGCGCCGATCCGCGTCGCCCGCCGCCTGGTCGGCCAGGTGCGCGAGGGCACCGGCGTGCTGGCCTTCATGAGTTCGGTGCTGGGCAGCGTGGCCATCCCCGATGGCAGCGAAATCTGCCTGTACAAGGCGAGCAAGGCTGCACTGAACTCGATGATCAACAGCTTCGTCACCGAGCTTGCGCGCCCGGACCTGTGCGTTCTGGCCATGCACCCTGGCTGGGTCAAGACCGACATGGGCGGTGAGAACGCCGAGATCGACGTGCTCACCAGTACCCGTGGCATGCTCGAGCAGATCAAGGCCCAGGCGGGCCAGGGCGGCCTGCGCTTCATCAACTACAAGGGCGAAGCCCTGACCTGGTGAATTGAAAGCCGCGCGGCGAGGCAGTAGACTCCATGCCTCGCCCCCACGGCGGACCTGGATCAGCAGACAGGGCAACACTGAGCTGGCTAACCCTGAACCCACTTTCAGAGGAGCCGGCACCATGCCTGCGACCCGCACCTGGTTGAAATCCCCCCTTGCCATCTTCACGGCCAACGGCAGCGATGCCCGTGGCGGCCTGGTCATCGAGAATGGCCGCATCAGCGAACTTCTGGCCAGCGGCCAGAGCCCCAGCGCCCCTTGCCAACACGTCTTCGATGCCCGCGAGCACGTGGTGCTGCCTGGCCTGATCAATACCCACCACCACTTCTACCAGACCCTGACCCGGGCCTGGGCCCCGGTGGTGAACCAGCCGCTGTTCCCCTGGCTGAAAACCCTGTATCCCGTCTGGGCGCGCCTGACCCCTAGCAAACTGGCACTGGCCAGCGAAGTCGCCCTGGCCGAACTGCTGCTGTCGGGTTGCACCACCGCCGCCGACCACCACTACCTGTTCCCGCAGGGCCTGGACAACGCCATCGACGTGCAGGTCGAGGCAGTGCGCAAACTGGGCATGCGCGCCATGCTCACCCGCGGCTCGATGAGCCTGGGCGAGGCCGATGGCGGCCTGCCGCCGCAACAGACGGTACAGCAGGGCGAGGTCATCCTGGCCGACAGCCAGAGACTTATCCACAGCTATCACGAACGTGGCGACGGCGCCCAGATCCAGATCGCCCTGGCGCCATGCTCGCCGTTCTCGGTCACCCCAGAGATCATGCGCGCAAGCGCCAGCCTGGCGGAGGAACTGGACGTGCGCCTGCATACCCACCTGGCCGAAACCCTCGACGAGGAATCGTTCTGCCTGCAACGCTTTGGCCTGCGTACCGTCGACTACCTCGACAGCGTCGGTTGGCTCGGCCCACGTACTTGGCTGGCCCATGGCATTCATTTCAATCCTGACGAAATCGCCCGCCTCGGCGCGGCGGGCACCGGCATCTGCCATTGCCCGAGTTCCAACATGCGCCTGGCCTCGGGTATCTGCCCGAGCGCAGAGCTGGAAGCCGCTGGAGCCCCCGTGGGCCTCGGCGTGGACGGCTCGGCCTCCAACGATGCCTCGAACATGATTCTCGAGGCGCGTCAGGCCCTGTACCTGCAACGCCTGCGCTACGGCGCCGAGCAAATCACCCCGGAGCGCGCACTGGGCTGGGCCACCCGTGGTTCCGCGCGCCTGCTCGGGCGCCAGGACATCGGTGAGCTGGCGCCAGGCAAGCAGGCCGACCTGGCCCTGTTCAAGCTCGACGAACTACGCTTCTCCGGTAGCCATGATCCGCTTAGCGCACTGCTGCTGTGCGGCGCAGATCGCGCCGACCGGGTCATGGTCGGCGGCCAGTGGCGGGTCGTCGACGGCCAGATCGAAGGGCTCGACGTGCGCGGGCTGATCGCCGACCACCGCCAGGCCGCCGCCGAGCTGATCGCTGGTTGAGCCGCCAGGGGCCTTACCGGGCGCATTGTCCGGCAAGGCCCTGTAGAATGCCCCCTGAACGTACCTGATTCGAGATTGCTTTATTTATGTATGACTGGTTGAACGCCCTGCCCAAGGCCGAACTGCACCTGCACCTGGAAGGTTCGCTTGAACCCGAGTTGCTGTTCGCCCTCGCCGAGCGCAACAAGATCGCCCTGCCCTGGAAGGATGTCGAGGCCCTGCGGGGTGCCTACGCCTTCAACAACCTGCAAGAGTTCCTCGACCTGTACTACCAGGGCGCGGACGTGCTGCGCACCGAGCAGGACTTCTACGACCTGACCTGGGCCTACCTGCAGCGCTGCAAGGCGCAGAACGTCATCCACACCGAGCCGTTCTTCGACCCACAGACCCATACCGACCGCGGCATCCCGTTCGAGGTGGTGCTCAATGGCATCCACCAGGCACTCAAGGATGGCCGCGAGCAGCTGGGTATCAGCAGCGGCCTGATCCTCAGTTTCCTGCGTCACCTGAGCGAAGACGAAGCGCACAAGACCCTCGACCAGGCGCTGCCCTTCCGCGACGCCTTCATCGCCGTGGGCCTGGACAGCTCCGAAATGGGCCATCCACCGAGCAAGTTCCAGCGTGTGTTCGACCGCGCCCGTGACGAAGGCTTCGTCGCCGTCGCCCATGCCGGCGAAGAAGGTCCACCCGAGTACATCTGGGAAGCCCTCGACCTGCTGAAGATCAAGCGCATCGACCACGGCGTGCGCGCCATCGAGGACGAACGCCTGATGCAGCGCATCATCGAGGAACAGATCCCGCTGACGGTGTGCCCGTTGTCCAACACCAAGCTCTGCGTGTTCGACCATATGAGCCAACACAACATCCTCGACATGCTCGAGCGTGGCGTGAAGGTAACGGTCAATTCCGACGACCCTGCCTACTTCGGTGGCTACGTCACCGAAAACTTCCACGCCCTCCATACCCACCTGGGTATGACCGAGGACCAGGCCCGTCGCCTTGCGCAGAACAGCCTGGACGCGAGGCTCGTTTAAGTCGCCACCCCGCTGCAACGTCGGCTCCCTCGCCGACGTTGCGCTCATCCCATCTGCAACGTTGTCACTCGGGCGATCCGATTGATCTGCTGTACCCCCACCGCGCAGATGTGCAACGCCCGGGTTCCCTCCGGCTCGCGGATCCACCCCGACTGCAGGAACAACCTGAGCAATGCCTGCCCCACGCTGCCACCCAGATGCGGCCCCTGGTCGCTCGATTCGCTGCAATGGCAGATCACGCAGCTGCCACGCTGACGTGGCGCCAAGGCCTCGATGTAGACCCCAATGCTCGCCAGTTGCACCCGCCCCTCCTCACTGACCATCAACTGGCGCTCGTTGCCTTCGAGCCAGCCCGCGACTACCAACCGCTGGTACAGTTCGGCAGCCAACTCCCCGCCCAGGTGATCACCACAGCGTCGGGCCCGGCGCAGCGACATCGGCAGTTGCACAGCGCTACTCTGGCGTTCGCCATTGCCCAACTGGACGCTGGCCAGTGCCTCCACCGCGGCGCCCACCTGAGGCGTTGCCAGCCTGAAATAACGCTTGCGCCCGCGTGCCTCCAGCCTCAGTAGCCCCGCCGACGACAACAGCGAGAGGTGCGCACAGGCCGAGGATGCGGTGAGACCGGCCATGACGGCGATCTCGTCGGTAGGACGTGGCGTGCCATCGATCAGCGCCCACAACATCGCACTGCGCTTGGGGTCGGCCATCAGGCCGGCAATCTGGCTGATACTGCTCACTGCATTCATGATGCTCGAACTCTCCCTGAATGATCACGGCTGCTCTGCGATGGCCAGCGCCGGCAGCGCGCCCTACACGCACTTTTGGCAGCAGTCCCTGAAGAGGGAAACCTGTCTCGCTGGTGCTGGCCGAGGCGCCAGTATAAGCCGCTGCAGGCGGCGCGCTGGTAGGTGAAAACCCGGGAGTTCACTGGATATACGCCGAGGGTAGGCACACCCTCGAGAAAGTTGGTAAAGCGTTGATCGACAGCGCAGGCAACAGCCAGCACAAGCGAAGACTTGGCCGACGAGTAGCTTCCGAAAATAAGGCGAGTTAAAGCGAAGGATCAACATTGCTCCCCGCCATGGGACCTGGAGCCTGAAATGGCCTGACGACCGTCAGTCAGGCGCTCGGTCGCACCGATGGCGGGCGAAGAGGACGGCGCTACACTAGAGCGTCCGCCCCCTTCTCGAAGGTATGCCGCGATGAAAATTGTCGTCAGCGCTTCGAACCAAAGCCCCACTTGCCGTTGGCAGGTGAGGCTCGACGAGCATGTGGTGAACTTCCGCAGCGAGGCCGAAGCCCGAGCCTTCGTCGCCACCCTCGAAACCCGCCTGAATGCGCCTCACCCCCTCATGCAGCAAGCTGCCTGGCCTGCAAACGCCGGGTCAGCAGCGCGACACTGACCACCAGCGCGCCGCACAGGCTGATGACCAGGCTCATCGGCACGGCGCTGCCATCGTGCAGCAGGCCGACCAGCGCCGCGGCCCCGGCCGCGACACTGAACTGCACGCAGCCCATCAATGCCGAGGCGCTGCCAGCCCTGGCACCTTGCCCGTTCATGGCACAGGCCGAGGCGTTGGGGATGATGCAACCAAGGCTGGAAATGCATACGAAAAGCGGCAGCAAAAGCATCCACAGATGCTCTGGTCGTGACGCCGCGACTGCCAGCAGCACCAGCCCGGCGGCCAGGTAGACCCCCACCGCCCGCACCAGCAACCAGGCCGGGCCGCGCTTGGACAACAGCCGCGCATTCACCTGGGCAACCAGAATGAAGCCCGCGGCATTGGTGCCGAACAACCAACCGAAGTGTTCCGCCGGCACGCCATACAGCTTGATGAAAATGAACGGCGAACCGGCGATGTAGGCGAACATGCCGGCAATCGCGACTCCGCCGGTCACCGCATGGCCAAGGAACACCCGGTCACGCAACAGGCGCACGTATTGGCGCAGCGCCCCCGACAGTGGCTGGCGTGGAATGTGTGCCGGCAGGCTCTCCGGCAGGCCCAGGCTCACCGCCAGCAGGGCAGCGGCGCTGAACAGGCTCAAGGCGAGGAAGATCGACTGCCAGCCGGCCAAGTTGACCAGCACGCCACCGAGCATCGGTGCCAGGATCGGTGCCAGGCCCATCACCAGCATGAGCTGCGAGAACACCTTGGCCGAGCCCACTGCGTCGCATTTGTCGCTGACGATCGCCCGCGACAGCACCATGCCGGCGCAGCCGCCCAGGGCCTGGACGAAGCGGGCCACGATCAGCGTGTCGAGGTTGGGCGCATAGGCGCAGGCCAGCGACGCCAGAGTGAACAGTGTCACGCCGAACAGCAACGGCTTGCGCCGGCCAAACCGATCGGCTACCGGACCATAGGCCAGCTGGCCGATGGACAAGCCCAGGAAATACGCAGCCAGGGTGGTCTGCACGTGTTGTTCATCGGTGGCGAACGCCTGCGCCATTGCCGGGAAGGCGGGCAGGTAGAAGTCGATCGCCAGTGGCCCGAACGCACTGAGTGCGCCCAGGATCAGGACCATTCGCAGGTTCATGGGAAATCCATAGCAGGCTAAGCAAACCAGTCATTCTACCTGCTGTGGACATCGCCTGGATGAAAACATTTGCATCGATCAGGGGCTGCGTCCAGCCCCGTCGCGGCTATGCCTGCTGCGCCTGGTAACCCTCCTCGCGGATCGCTGCCAGGATGGCCTCGGCCGCCAGGCCGCTCTGCACCTTCACCTGCTTGCCCGCCAGGTCTACCTCTACCCGGGCCTCGGCGTCCTGCTCCTGCACCGCACGGGTGACGGCTTTGACACAATGGCCGCAGGTCATGCCTTGTACGTTGAACACTTGCATGGGGTTGCCTCCTTCAGGATTTGCCTCAGTTTCAAGCTTGCCACCGGGTCAAGGTCAAGTTCCGCGGCAAACGGTCGGGGTGGAAATCCTCGCGCGGGTCGGCCAAGCTGCGCCTTTGACGATTTTTGCAAGCAGGAGATTCATCATGTTCAGGGCAGCATTGGGCCTTGTCGGGTTACTGGGTGCGCTGGCCGTCGTGCCGCCCGCCAGCGCCGAGGGCAACTCGGACTATGGCGTGCTGATCATTTCCCGGGAGCGCCTGGAAGTGGCCACCAGTTGCGAGATCGGCATCTACCTCAACGACCAACTGGCCGGACGCCTGTTCCAGGAGCAGTCGACCTCCTTCAACCTGCCACCGGGATCGGTGGACGTACGCCTGCGCCTGCTGCCGGGCCAGGCACCCGGTTGTGCCCCGGGGGTCGAGGACCAGCGCAGCACGCGGCTGACCCTGCACGCCGGGCAGATCAGCAAGTACCGCATCGCGGTCAGCCCAGCCGGCTTCGAACTCAAGCGAGCCAATCTGGGCTATTGACCTTGACCGCGTGGCAAGGTTGAAGCTGGGGGCCTGAACAAAGGAGCTGTGCCATGCCCGCATCCACAACTTTCGACTTGCCCATCTCCGGCATGACCTGCGCCAGCTGCGCGGGGCGTGTCGAACGCGCCCTGCGCAAGGTCAGCGGCGCCGAGCAGGTCAGCGTCAACCTCGCCAGCGAACGGGCACGGGTCCAGGCGCCGGCCGACAGCCTGCCGGCCCTGCTCGGCGCAGTCCGCGACGCTGGCTACCAGGTGCCAGACCGCACGGTGGAGTTGCAGGTCGGCGGCATGACCTGCGCCAGTTGCGTCGGGCGCGTCGAACGCGCCCTGGGCAAAGTCGCCGGAGTCGAACAGGCCTCGGTCAACCTGGCCAGCGAGCGCGCCCATGTCCAGGTGCTCGCCTGCGTCGACGACAACCAGTTGATCGCAGCCATCGAAAAGGCCGGCTACAGCGCCAGCCTGGCGCACGCCCACCACGATGAGCAGGCCGACGCGCAACGGCGTCTGCGCCGCGAACGCCTGGCCGTGGCCGCGGCCCTGCTGCTGGCGCTGCCGCTGGTTCTGCCGATGCTGGTACAGCCCTTGGGCCTGCACTGGATGCTGCCTGCCTGGGCGCAGTGGCTGCTGGCGACGCCGGTACAGTTCATTCTCGGCGCACGCTTCTACGTGGCGGCCTGGAAGGCCGTGCGCGCCGGGGCCGGCAACATGGACCTGCTGGTGGCCCTGGGCACCAGCGCAGGCTATGGCCTGAGCCTCTACCAGTGGGCGCAGGCCCCGGCCGGCCATGCACCGCACCTGTATTTTGAAGCCTCCGCCGTGGTGATTGC
Organism: Pseudomonas putida; assembly: GCF_005080685.1. NCBI lineage: Bacteria > Pseudomonadati > Pseudomonadota > Gammaproteobacteria > Pseudomonadales > Pseudomonadaceae > Pseudomonas > Pseudomonas putida. Next base: position 5,793,804 of record NZ_CP039371.1, read on the forward strand.
CCTGGTGCTGCTCGGCAAGTACCTGGAAAGCCGCGCCAAGCGCCAGACCGCCAGCGCCATCCGCGCCCTCGAGGCATTACGCCCGGAGCGTGCGCTGCGCGTGGTCGATGGCAAGGAAGAAGATGTCGCCATCAGCCAACTGCGCCTGGGTGACCTGGTGCTGGTGAAGCCGGGCGAGCGCTTCCCGGTCGATGGCAGCGTAGAGGATGGCAGCAGCCATGCCGACGAAGCCCTGATCAGCGGCGAAAGCCTGCCGGTGCCCAAGCAACCGGGCGACAACGTCACCGGCGGCGCGATCAACGGCGAAGGGCGCCTGCTGGTGCGTACCCAGGCGCTGGGTACCGAGACCGTACTGGCTCGCATCATCCGCCTGGTCGAGGATGCCCAGGCGGCCAAGGCACCGATCCAGAAGCTGGTCGACCGCGTCAGCCAGGTCTTCGTCCCGGCAGTGCTGGTGCTGGCACTGATCACCCTGCTCGGCTGGTGGCTGGCCGGAGCCCCCCTCGAAACCGCGCTGATCAATGCCGTCGCCGTGCTGGTCATCGCCTGCCCCTGTGCGCTGGGCCTGGCTACCCCGGCGGCGATCATGGCCGGCACGGGTGTCGCCGCTCGCCACGGCATCCTGATCAAGGACGCCGAGGCGCTGGAGCGCGCCCACGCGGTGAACCGGGTGGTGTTCGACAAGACCGGCACCCTCACCTCCGGCAGCCCGCAGGTCGTCCATAGCCAGGCCGTCTCCGGCGATAGCGATGAACTGCTGATGCTTGCGGGCGCCCTGCAGCGCGGCAGCGAGCACCCGCTGGCCAAGGCAGTGCTCGATGCCTGCGCCGAACGCGGGTTGCAGGTTGCCACCGTCGAGCACAGCCAGGCCCTGGCCGGCCGCGGCATCGCCGGTAACGTGGGCAATCGCGAACTGATCCTGGGCAACCGCCGCCTGCTCGACGAAAACAACCTGCAGCCCGGCGACCTGGCGAACCAGGCCGAGCACTGGGAAGCCGAGGGGCGCACCCTGTCGTGGTTGATCGAACGTGGCAGCCAGCCCAAGGTGCTCGGCCTGCTGGCCTTCGGCGACAGCCTCAAGCCCGGAGCCGAGCAAGCCATCGCCGCCTTGCACGCCCGACACATCAGCAGCCACCTGCTGACCGGTGACAACCGCGGCAGCGCCAAGGTGGTGGCCGAGCGTCTGGGCATCGACGACGTGCACGCCGAAGTGCTGCCCGCCGACAAAGCCGCCACTGTCGCGCAGCTCAAACGGGATGGGGTGGTGGCAATGGTCGGCGACGGCATCAACGATGCCCCGGCCCTTGCCGCCGCCGATATCGGCATCGCCATGGGTGGCGGCACCGACGTTGCCATGCAGGCCGCCGGCATCACCCTGATGCGCGGCGACCCGCGCCTGGTCCCAGCCGCCCTGGAGATCAGCCGCAAGACCTACGCCAAGATCCGCCAGAACCTGTTCTGGGCCTTCATCTACAACCTGGTGGGCATCCCCCTGGCCGCGCTGGGCTACCTCAATCCCGTGCTGGCAGGCGCCGCCATGGCGCTGTCGAGTGTCAGCGTGGTGAGCAACGCGCTCTGGCTCAAGACCTGGAAACCTACCCACCACTCGCAGGAGGCACCATGAACATCGGCCAGGCCGCTCGCCGCACCGGGCTCAGCACCAAGATGATTCGCTACTACGAGTCCATCGGCCTGCTCAAGCCGGCCTTGCGCAGCGACAGCGGCTATCGCCTGTACCAGGAGCAAGACCTGCATAACCTGGCGTTCATCAAGCGCTCGCGCGACCTGGGGTTCTCCCTGGACGAAGTCGGCAAGTTGCTGGCCCTCTGGCAGGACCGCCAACGCGCCAGCGCCGATGTGAAGGCACTGGCCGTTCAACACATCGACGCACTCAACCAGCGCATCGAAGAATTGGTCGGCCTGCGCGACACACTGAGCGAGCTGATCACCCACTGCCAGGGCGACGACCGCCCCGATTGCCCGATTCTCCGGGACCTTGCCAATGGCAGCGATTGCTGCCGATGAAGCTGCCGAGGCTGTTTGGTATGCCGTATTAGCCTAAACGCGACGAAATCATCTCTCCCCACGACTTCGCCCCACAAATACGGGGGCTGGCGCTCAAACAACGCAGGGCGCTGCCGATGCAGTGACTACCTGCCTCGCGTGTCGAAAAAAATAATTTCCGGGAGCGTCGATGAACATCAAACAGAAACTGACTTGGGCCTTCGCCGTCATCGCCGGCCTGCCCATCGTCCTCGTGGCCACGTTGGTGGTCGTCAACCTGCGCGGCGAGGCTCGCGACGATTTCCTCGACAACAGCAGTCGGGAAATCCGCCAGGTCGGCAACGCCATGAACATCTTCTTCCAGGGCATCGACCAGAACGTCGCCTTCCTGGCCGCCCAGCCGCTGGTCGCCAGCACCGGCGGCAACCTGAACAAGTTCATGAGCGCCAACCCCTCCTACGCGCTCGGCGACCAGGACCGACAACTGCTCGACCTGTTCACCCGCCTGGCCGAGTCCCACCCGGGCTACGCCTACGTGTCCTACGGCGTCAGCGATGGCGGCTATGTCGGCTGGCCGGCCGGGCAGAAGTTCGTCAACTACGATCCGCGTCCGCGTCCCTGGTACCAGCTGGCCATGGCCAACCCGGGCAAGACCGTGCGCACCGGTGCCTACTACTGGGCGCCGGACGACGCCGTGCTGGTCAGCACCGTGCGCGCCGTGCCCAACCAACTGGGCAACCCTGGCGGCGTGGTCAACATCGACGTGTCGCTCAAGGGCCTGACCGAGATCGTCAAGCAGATCAAACTCGGCGAAAGCGGCTACCTGATGCTGGTGGAAAACAACGGCAACGTCATGGTCGACCCGCGCGATGCCAGCCACAACTTCAAGCAGCTGGACAGCTTCGGCGGCGGCTACAGCGAGCTGGCCAAGGCCGGCAAGGGCCTGGTCGAGGTCGAGATCGACGGCGTACGCTACATGGCCAACGTCTACCCCGACGCACAACTGGGCTGGACCTTCATCGGCCTGATCCAACACAGCGAGGTGATGCAAACCACCACCCGCCTGACCTGGCTGATCGGCACCATCGCCCTGGTGCTGGCGGCACTGTTCGCCGTGGTCGGCGCCGGCTTCGCCAAGCTCATCGTGCGCCCGATCAACAGTGTCACCAATGGCCTGGAAGACATCGCCCAGGGCGAAGGCGACCTGACCCGCAGCCTGGAGATTCGCGGCCGCGACGAAACCGCGCAACTGGCCAGCTGGTTCAACCAGTTCCTCGGCGCGATCCGCAGCCTGATCCAGCACATCGGTAGCGCCGCCGGCAAGATTCTCAGCACCTCGAGCAGCTCGACCCGAGTCTCCAACGACATGGCCGAGGCCGCCGGGCGCCAGCGCGAAGCCGTTGACATGGTGTCCACTGCCTTCCACGAAATGGTCGCCACCGCCAACGAAGTGGCGCGCTCCTGCAGCCAGGCCGCGCAATCGGCCGACAGCGGCCAGCAGCAGGCTCGCGAGGGCCAGCAGCAGATCGACGCGGCGGTACACAGTGTCGATCGCCTGAGCCAGGAGATCGAGCAGTCGGCGCAGTCGATCCAGCAACTGGAGCGTGACAGCAACGCCATCCAATCGATCCTCGGCACCATCCGCTCGATCGCCGAGCAGACCAACCTGCTGGCCCTCAATGCCGCCATCGAAGCGGCGCGGGCCGGCGAACAGGGCCGAGGCTTCGCCGTGGTCGCCGACGAGGTACGCGCGCTGGCCAAGCGCACCGCCGACTCCACCGCAGAGATCGACGGTTTGCTGGGCAACCTGGCCAGCCGCACCGCTGAAGTGGCCGAGCAGATGCACGCCAGCCTGGAAGTGTCGCAGCAGTCGGTGAGCCGTATCGGCCTGGCCCGCGACAGCTTCGGGCAGATCCGCGAGTCGGTGGACGTGATTCGCGACATGAACACGCAGATCGCCACTGCGGCCGAGGAGCAACATCAGGTGGCCGAGGACATCAACCGGCATATCAGCCAGATCCATGGCGATGCACAGCTGGTTGCCGAGCTGGCCCAAGCGGCGCGTCAGGATTCCGAGAGCCTGGCTGGGCTGTCCAACGAACTGGATTCGCTGGTGCGGCGGTTCAGGACCTGAGTGCATAGGGGTGGCGGGCGCATGTCTCGCGATCCAGGGTGATGCCAAAATCGAGCGCCGCGCGGGCGGCGCTCGATATGCGCCCCACCGCGAATCTCACGCCATCCCCCGCGCCCCTACAACTTCAACTCCCCAGGCGTAGCCCCGAACAACTGCCTGAACGCCGCGATATACGCCGACGTGGATTCATAACCACACCCCAACGCCGCCTCGGTCACGCTCTCTCCCGCCTCCAGCAGCGCCAGCGAAGACAGCAGCCGCATGCGCTGGCGCCAGTTGCGAAAACTCAGCCCGGTCTCGCGCTGGAACAGGCGCATCAAGGTCTTTTCCGAGCAGCCCAACTGCAACGCCCACTGTCCGAGGGTCTGCGGTTGATCCGGCTGCGCGATCAGCCCATTGCACAGTGCGAGCAACCCCGGGTGACGAGGAAGCGGCAGCGAGAACCCCACCTCGGGCAACGTACGTAACTGATCGAGCAGCACTGCCACCAACCGCGCCTCGGCACTGTCGCCTTCTGCATAATCGGCAGGCATCAGGCAGAACTGCTTGATCAGCTCGCGGGCCAGCGGCGTGACCTCCAGCACCCGGCACTGCTGCGCAGCCCACGGGCAGGCATCGCGACGCACGTAGAGACTGCGCATTTCCGCCTGCCCCGACGTCACCACCTCATGCTCGGCATCGGCAGGTATCCACACGCCCCACTGCGGCGGAGCGAAGTAGCTGCCATCGTCGGTGTACACCCCCAGTACACCACTGATGGCGTAGGAGAACTGCACCCAGTCGTGACGGTGGCGCATGGTCCAGGAGCCCGCGCCGAGGCTCTCGGCGCGGGCATAGAGTGGCCTGGGCAGTTGCTCCAGGGTGGGAATGGGACGAGGCAGTCCGATGGTCGGCATGGTGGTTTCTTAGGGTTGTGACCTGCCAAGCCTAACAGAGCCCGGTCAACGCTCGACGATCACCGTCACGCCCTGGCCACTCGCCGCACAAATCGAGATCAAGCCCCGCCCCTTGCCCGCCGTGGCCAACAGCTTGGCCAGGTTGGCGAGGATACGCCCGCCGGTAGCGGCGAATGGGTGACCCGCTGCCAGGGAGCTGCCCTTGACGTTGAGTTTGCTGCGGTCGATGGCCCCCAGTGGGGTGTCCAGGCCCAGCTTGTCGCGGCAGTAATCGGCGTCTTCCCAGGCCTTCAAGGTACACAGCACCTGGGCGGCGAACGCCTCGTGGATTTCGTAATAGTCGAAGTCCTGCAGGCTCAGCCCGTTGCGCGCCAACAGTCGCGGCACCGCGTACACCGGCGCCATCAGCAGCCCTTCCTGGCCTTTGACGAAGTCCACCGCCGCCGTCTCGCCATCCACCAGATAGGCCAGCACCGGCAGACCCTGCTGCTCTGCCCATTGTTCGCTACCCAGCAATACCAGCGAGGCGCCGTCGGTCAACGGCGTCGAGTTGCCTGCCGTCAGCGTGCCCCGCCCGCCCCGCTCGAACACCGGCTTGAGCTTGGACAGTGGCTCCAGGGTCAAGTCCGGGCGCAGGTTGTTGTCACGGCTGAGCCCCAGGTAGGGGGTCAGCAGGTCGTCCTGCCAACCTTCGGCATAGGCCGCCGCCAGGTGCTGATGGCTGAGCAGCGCCAGTTCGTCCTGTTCGGCACGACCAATGCCCCAGGTCTGGGCCATGCGCTCGCAGTGCTCGCCCATCGACAGCCCAGTGCGCGGTTCGCCATTGCGCGGCAACTCGGGCTTCAAATGCCTTGGCCGCAGTTTGAGCAGAGGTTTCAGGCGCTCACCCAGGCTACGCCCTCGGTTGGCCTGCAACAGCAGGCGACGCAGCCCCTCACTGACCGCGATCGGGGCATCGGAGGTGGTGTCGACGCCCCCGGCGATGCCACTTTCGATCTGCCCCAGGGCGATCTTGTTGGCCACCAGCAACGCTGCCTCCAGGCCAGTGCCACAGGCCTGCTGGATATCGTAGGCCGGGGTGCTCGGCGACAGCCGCGAGCCCAGCACGCACTCACGGGTCAGGTTCATGTCGCGCGAATGCTTGAGCACAGCGCCGGCGACCACCTCGCCCAGGCGCAGGCCATGCAGGCGATAGCGCTCGACCAGGCCTTCGAGGGCAGCGGTGAGCATGGCCTGGTTGCTGGCCGTGGCGTAGGCGCCATTGGAGCGGGCGAAGGGGATTCGGTTGCCGCCCAGGATCGCGACCCGGCGAGATGAACGCATGCGCATGTTCCTCCTGAAACAAATTGATCCGTAGAGCCTAGGTGTTTTTACCGCATTCGAACGACCTGGCCATAAAGTTGGTCCACACTTGCAAGCTTGCCTTCAGGGAGACCCGCAATGAGCGACCGCTATCTCGGCTTTGCCAATTCCAACCTTGGCCGGCGCCTCGTCGATGCCCTTGGCCTGCCGCGCCCGGCGCCCCTGGAACGCTGGCAGGCCGGTCGCCTGCGGCCGGTGGAAGGCGCGCTGGTGATCGGCGGCGGGCCTCTGGCTGGCGCGGTCGAGGCCATCGCCGCACGGCTTACCGACGAACGCTACAGCTTCAACGGCGACGGCCTGCAATCCCCCGCCTGGGTCGCCGGCATGGGGCCGAAGATCAAGGCGCTGGTGTTCGATGCCAGTCATCTCTGCGACAGCGATGCGCTGCGGCAGTTGCGCGAGTTTTTCCAGCCGTTGCTGCGCAGTCTGGCACCTTGCGCTCATGTGGTGATTCTCGGGCGCGCGCCCGAGCACCTCAGCGACCCGCTCGCCCGCGTCGCCCAGCGCGCCCTCGAGGGCTTCAGCCGCTCGCTGGCCAAGGAACTGCGCAATGGCGCTACCGCGCAGCTGCTGTACGTCGACGACGCTGCGCAGGACCAGCTCGAAGGAGCCCTGCGCTTCTTCCTTTCACCCAAGAGCGCCTTCATCTCGGGCCAGGTGCTGCGCTTGCAGGCCTGCCCGCGCCAGGTCGAGGACTGGACACGGCCGTTGGCCGGGCGCCGGGCGCTGGTCACTGGCGCCGCCCGCGGCATCGGCGCGGCCATCGCCGAGACCCTGGTCCGCGATGGCGCCGAGGTGACGCTGCTGGATGTGCCGCAGGCACGCAACGACCTCGACGCCCTGGCCGAGCGCCTCGGCGGCAGGGCCCTGGCCCTGGATATCTGTGCAAGCGATGCACCGGCGCAACTGATCGAGGCGCTGCCCGACGGCATCGACATCGTCGTGCACAACGCCGGTATCACCCGCGACAAGACATTGGCCAACATGACCCCGGAATACTGGGATGCGGTGCTGGCAGTCAACCTCAAGGCGCCGCAGGTACTGACCCAGGCGTTGTTCGAGGCCGGCACGCTCGGCGCCGATGCCCGTGTGACCCTGCTGGCGTCGGTCAGCGGCATCGCCGGCAACCGTGGCCAGGCCAACTATGCCGCGAGCAAGGCTGGCTTGATCGGCTTCGCCGAGGCCTGGGCCGACACGCTGGCCGAGCGCGGTGGCAGCATCAATGCCGTGGCCCCGGGCTTCATCGAAACCCACATGACCGCCGCCATGCCCATGGGCCTGCGCGAGGCCGGACGACGCCTGAGTTCGCTGGGACAGGGCGGGCGTCCACAGGATGTCGCCGAAGCCATCGCCTGGCTCAGCCAACCAGGCTCCGGCGCGGTCAATGGCCAGGTCCTGCGGGTCTGTGGCCAGGCACTGATGGGGGCCTGAACATGAACCGCCCATGGCACGACCTGTACACCCCCGACTCGAGCGCCAGCCTTTACCTGCGCGCGGCCAGCAAGCGCAAGATCAGCGGCGACAGCCTGCCAGCCGGCGGCCTGCGCTGCTTCGTGCGCCTGCAACCGGGCAACCTGGCGAAGTACCGCAGGCTCTGTCACTTCACCGACGACGGACGCCTGCCGGCCACCTATCCGCACATCATGGCGTTCCCCCTCCAACTGCAACTGCTGACGGCCAGAGACTTCCCCTTCCCATTGCTGGGGCTGGTGCACCTGCATAACCGCATCGAGGTGATCCGCCCGCTTGGCGGCATCGATGGCCTGCGTTTCGCCGTGCATGCCGACAACCTGCAACCGCACCCCAAGGGCGGCACCTTCGACCTGATCAGCGAAGCCGAGGATGGCCTGGGCCTGCTCTGGCGCGAGACCAGCCGCATGCTGGTACGCGGGCTGCACCTCGATGGCCAGGCCTGCGAAACCGAAGACCTGCCCCCCGAACCCCTGCCCGAGGCCACCCGCTGGTACGCCGACAGCGATATCGGCCGGCGCTACGCCAACGTCTGCGGCGACTACAACCCGATCCACCTGAGCGTAGTCAGCGCGCGCTTGTTCGGCTTCCCCACGGCCATCGCCCACGGCATGTGGACCAAGGCCATGGCCCTGGCCGCCCTGCGCACGCACCTGCCCAACAGCGGTTATGCCTTCGAGGTGGACTTCCGCAAGCCGGTGCGCTTGCCCTCGGAGGTCGTGCTCAGTGCCAGCGCGGCCGGGCCCAGCGGGGAACTGCGCCTGGATGGGCACGGCGACCTGCTGCACATGGTCGGGCGCTGGAGTCGGTTGTAGCCTCTTGCTTTGCACCGGGCCTGCGCCGAAGCTATACGGCATTAGGAGAGCCCCGATGAACCTGCAAGAACTTACCCAACGCCTGCACCAGATCCGCGACAACAACGACTGGCGCGGCTTCCACAGCCCGAAGAACCTGGCCATGGCCGCCAGTGTCGAAATGGCCGAGCTGGTCGAGATATTCCAGTGGCTGAGCGAGGATGAATCGCGCCAACTGCCACCTGAGAAACTCGCCCACGCCGGCCAGGAGGTCGGCGACGTGATCCTCTACCTGTTGCTGCTGTGCAGCGAACTGGGCCTGGACATGGATCAAGTGGTTCGCGCCAAGCTGGCCGACAGCGAAAGGCGCTTCGCGCGATGAACGACCGCCATTTCGATGAGCTTGCCACGCGCTTTGCCGAAAAGATCTACGGCGGCGCCAAGGGCGCGATCCGCCTCGCCGTGCTTCAGGCCGACCTCGCCGAAGCCCTGCCTGACCGCCCGCTGCGCATCCTCGACGTCGGTGCCGGGCTCGGCCACATGGCCTTGTGGCTGGCCGAGCGCGGCCACCAGGTGACCCTGGCCGAACCTGCCGCACCGATGCTCGAAGGCGCCCGTGCGCGGTTCGCCGAGGCCGGCCAGCAAGCCACGTTCGTCCAGGCCCCCTGGCAGGAGCTGCTCGGCCAACTGACCGAGCCGTTCGACGTGGTGTTGTGCCACGCCGTGCTCGAATGGCTGGCCGAGCCCGAGAGCATCCTGCCGGTGCTCCATCAACTGACCGCACCTGGCGGCTGGTTGTCGCTGGCGTTCTACAACCGCGACGCGCTGGTCTACCGCAACCTGCTGAAGGGGCATTTTCGCAAGTTGCGCAGCAACCGGCTGGAAGGCGAAAAGCAGAGCCTCACCCCGCAAAAACCGCTTGATCCGCGTGAACTCAAGGCGCAACTTGATTTCATGTGGCAGGTCGAAAGCGAGAGTGGCGTGAGGGTGTTCCACGACTACATGCCCAAGGAGTTCCAGGCCAAGGCCGAGCTGCTCGACCTGCTGGAAATGGAACTGGCCCACCGCCGACACCCCAGCTTCGCCGGGCTCGGCCGCTACCTGCACTGGGTCTGCCGTCCACGCTAACCGCCTGCCAGGAGGAACCATGTCGTACCGTTCGTTGTGCCTGGTCCTGTTGCCCTTCGCCCTGGCCGCCTGCCAGGGCAGCAACCCCTACGTTGCCAGCAGCAACCCGTTGCCGCCGGCACCGCCCGGCGCCGCCAGCACCTTCGATGTCAGTGCCTATCCGGCCCCGGCCCGCGACTATGGCAAGTACCGCAGCTGGAGCTGGCGCGACGGCCAGTTGCCGAGCGCCAACGCCAGCGCCGACCCGGCGCAACTGGCCGAGGCGGTCAGCAACGCCCTGGACCAGCAAGGCCTGCGCCCGGCAAGGGGCGCCACTGCCGACCTGCTGGTCAGCGCCGACATCCGCCTGGAGCGGCGCCTGCGCCAGGTGCGTGACTACGACTACTACGACCCCTATTACGGCCCGTACCCCTATGGTGGCGTCGGTTTCGGCGGCTACCGCAATGGTTACGGCGCCTACGGCAGCGTGCCGATCGTGCGTACCTACGAGGTGGAGGTGATGGTGGTGCGCATCGACCTGTTCGATGCCCGCAACGGCCAGCCGGTATGGAGCGCCAGCGCCGAGAGTGGCAGCGACAAGGACTCGCCGCGCGACCGTGAGGCCGCCCTGCGCGACTCGGTGCACAAGGCACTCAGCGGCTATCCTCCTAGCTAACGTTCAACGGAGATCCATCATGTTGCGCCGTCTCGTTCTATTGTCGTTCGCGTTAATACTCGCCGCCTGCTCGAGTAACAATGTGCAGCAGGACTTCGACGCCAGCCGCGATTTCGCCGCCTACCGCAGCTGGGCATGGCAGGAACCGGCGCTGCAATATCGTCCGGACGATCCCAGGATCAAGAGCGACCTGACCGAACAACGTATCCGCCAGGCAGTCGCCGATCAGCTCGACCAGCGTGGCCTGCGCCCGGTGCAGGGCAATGCCAAGCCTGACGTCAGGGTGCAGGCCTACCTGATCGTCGAGCAGCGCCAGCAGCAGATTTCCACCAACTACGGCGGAGGCTGGGGTGGCTACTGGGGCGGCTACTGGGGTGGGCCGATGTACAACGAAACCCGAACCGTCGACTACAAAGTGGCGACCATCCAGGTCGACCTGTTCGACGGCCATGACGGCAAGCTGGTCTGGCGCGGCAGCGCCGAGCAGATCATGAACAACTACCCACCCAGCCCCGAAGAGCGCGCCAGCGCCATCCACAACACCGTGGCCAAGGTCATGGGCAACTATCCCCCGGGGCGGGCCAAGTAAGCGCCCCAACTCCGGCTCGTCGACGCCTGCAGGCACAGCATCCAGCCTGCAGGCACCGGCCTGCACAGGCGGTCATCCTACTGCCAGCTCTTTTTCACATCTCGCCAGGCTCGCTCGCAGGTTCGCGTCTACCCTGACATTGAAACCTGCGTGACAGTACAGATCCGTTCAACGAATAGGGATGCAATTGGCCAATGCAAAGCATTGTTCTTCTGATGTGGCTTGCCTTGTGCACTGAACAAGATATCCGCGAACGGCAGATTTCCGACTTGCTGACACTGGGCGTGGCCGGTTGTGCACTGGTCTGGCTGTTCGCCACCGGCCACAGCTGGATCGGCGCCGACGCCAGCGACGCCGGCTGGGCACTGGCGATCGTCATGCTGCTGACCCTGCCCGGCTACATGCTTGGCCGCTTCGGCGCCGACGACGTCAAGCTGATGGGCGCCCTGGCGTTGGCCACCAGCCCGCAATACGTGCTCGGCACGTTCATCGGCGCGGGTATCACCGTGGTGTTCTGGCTGCTTGGGCGCAGGCGGCTGTGGACGCTGCTCAACCCCAAGATCAAGAAGCGCCTGCAGGCCCTGACCGAGCAGTTGGGCGACAAGCAGGCGTTCGTACCTTACGTGCTGGTTGGCTTTCTACTGACAGCTGTATGGATCCAATGAGCCTCCCTGTGGTCGGATCTCTTGTACAGAAGTTGTACATAATCGCCAGGTGCGACTATTTTTTAGCTGCCAACATGTCAAGCACGGTAGTTGGAGTCGGACAGGGTACGGAACAGGGAGTTGACCGTGAACAAGCCATTGAGTGAGGTAAAGGTCCTCGTCGTCGATGACCAGCCTCTGATCGTCGAGCAGTTATGCGAGTTTCTCGAAAGCCAGGGCCATCCATGCGTCCCGGCCTATTCCACCGACCAGGCCATCGAATGCTATCGCGCCGATGACAGCATCGGCCTGGTGCTGTGCGACCTGCACATGCCAGAGCGCGATGGCATCGAGCTGGTCCGCGCGCTCAAGGAGATTGCCGGGCGCCAACGCATCTTCGAAGCCATCATGCTCACCGGCCGGGCCGAGAAGCAGGACGTGGTCCGTGCCCTGCGCGAAGGCTTTGCCGACTATTACCAGAAACCGATGGACCTGGACGAGCTGCTCGCAGGCGTACGCCGCCAGGAACAAGCGCTGCGTGAACGTATGAACAATTTCCAGGATCTGGGCGGCCTCAACCAGCGCCTGCAGGACCTCGCCGAGTCCATCGACGACCTCTACCAGGACCTGGAAAAGGCGCGCGGCCAAGGCGTGCACCGCCGTGCCGGCGAGGTCGAGGAAGGCGAGAGCGAGTTGCCCGCCGCCTTCGAGAAACTCTCCCCTCGCCAACTCGAAGTGGCGCGCCTGGTCGGCAAGGGCAAGACCAACTACCAGATCGCCTGCGAGCTGGGCATCACCGAAAATACCGTCAAACTCTACGTGTCCCAGGTCTTGCGCCTGACCCACATGCACAACCGCACCCAGCTGGCGCTGGCCCTCACCCCCAGTTCGTCGCCAGTGCACCAACGCTTCACCACCCATTAGTCGGCCCTTGCAGGCTGCCGCTAGAGCTGCAGGCTGACGCTCAAGGTCAGCCGCGGGCGGCGGTCGAGGCTGTCCAGGGCGATGTCCGCAAGCGGCTTGGCCAGCTCCAGAGCCAGGCTGTAGGCCTTGCCATCCCCGGCGCGCAATCCCATGGCCAAGGAACCCAGACGCGCATCTTCGATGCCGCCACGGTTGAACCATGCGCGGGCGCTGTCGAGTACTGCGTAGGGTTGCACGGTGCTGAACCAGGCGCCCTCGCGCCGTAGCCGGTAGTTGATTTCGTAAGCCAGCCCCCAGCCCTTGTCGCCCGCGGCCTGGTCACTGGGGTATCCGCGACCGAAGTTCTGCCCGCCGAAGGGCGCACGCTCACTGTCCGGCACGTGATAATCGCTCCAGTAAAAGGCGCCCGACAGCACGCCCTGCCAATTGCCAGGCCAGTCATCGCTTTGCACGCCCGCCAGGTGCAGGCGCAGGAAGTCCAGGTCCGCCTCGCCATCGCTGCGGGCACCGAATTGATCGAGGCCCTGATGGACACTGCCGCTGACCAGGCGCAATCGCCCGTCTTCGACCTTGCGCCAATCGGCTTCGAACGACAGCACGCGCAGGTCCGTCTCATCACGAAGATGCTGACCGCCATGCGCCATCTGGGTATCGCTACGATCGGTTCCGACCTCGAACCGCGCCACGGCATCCAGCCATTCGTCCGCCGTCGCGATCAACGGCTGGCTGATGCCCACGCTGTAACGCTCGTTGTCCCGGTTGCGGCTCATGTAGCCGCCGTGACCCAGGCGAATGCGGGTGGTCGAATCGTTGCGATAACGCATCGCCGAAGCCAATACCTGGCTGCCCTCGCCATCGACGAACTGCCCGTAGTCCAGGCGCCAGTAGTGCGCTTGGTCCTCTCCTGGCGGCAGCAGCACCGCAGCGCTCAACCGCTCGGCGAAGCGCGTTTGCGCCTGGCTGGCGACACGCAGCAGCGCCTGCGGGCTGTCGCGGCTACCATCGGCGAACGTGATGGCGGCGCCAATGGGCTTGCGCGTCACCTGCAGCACCAGGTGCATGGCCTGCTCGTTGGCACCTGGCTGCAACGCCTGGGCCTGCAACGACACACCGGGAATGCGCTCGATCAGGCCGATGTAGCGCTCGAACGACTGACGCGTCAGCGGGCGTTCGGCCTTGAGCTTTGCCAGCAATTGCTCAAGATAGGCCTTCGCCGGGCCGATATCGCCGTGGACCTCGCAGTCGCTCACATACCCTTCCACCAACACCACACTGACCCGGCCATCGGCCAGGTCCTGGGGCACCAGGTAGGCATGCGAAAGCAGGTAGCCGTCCTGCTGGTAGCGCAGGGTCAGGCGGTCGGCGTAGTCGACCAACTGCCCCAGGGTCACGTCCTGGCCGATCAGGGGCTGGAAGTGCTCGCGAAGGTCGCTCAACGGATAGACCGTGCCGCCTTCGAAGCGCACCTTGCGCAGGTGCACACGGGCGTTGAGGTCCAGTGCCGGACGCGGGTGCGTGCCATCGACCAGCAGCAACTGCCCGGCGCCGATGGGTCGGTAGGCGTCGATGGGCAGGTTGCTTGCGGGCAGCAGGCTTTCATCGGCGCTGCCGGTCAGGAAGCCGGGCAGCGGCGCGGCGCCCGCTGCGCAGGCCGAGCACAGGGCCAACCAGGTCACCACCCACTGACGCATGCGGATACTCCCTGCTCGCCCGATCCGTGCCGCAGTCTGCAAGCACAAGCCTAGGCGAGCGACCAGGGGGCGTCGACCTGCAACCGTTGTGCGTCACTCGACCTGGAACGCCACCCGCGCAGTCTCGCCACTCTCGTCGAGGGCGCTGAGCTCGACCTGGCCGGTGGTTTCGAAGCGCACCAGCAGGTTGCCCTGGGCCTCGGTCTCGCCGAGCGGCTGCCCATTGAGGAACCACCAACGCCGGCCAGCGCCGCCCAGGGCCGACACATACACCTGCAGCGGCTCGCTGCTCTGTGCCGGGCGACGCAGGTTGTCACCAGGGCGCACGCCGACGATCGATAGCGGCGGCGCGCTCGGCGAGCCTTGGGGTGGGCAGTTGGCGGCCACCGCCGGCAGTCTCGCCGCCCGTCGTTCACCACGGGGCAACCAAGGTTCCAGCGGGGCCGGCCAGAGGGCGATATCGCGTGCCGTGGCACCAGGGCAACTGCCATCGACCCGCAGCCCCTGGGCATCGACCCAGACCCGCTCGTGCAAGCCCAGCCCCAGCGGCTGGTCGGCCGCCTGCAAGGTCGGCGGCGTGGTGCCGTCGAGGGTCCAGGCGAAGCGCTGGCGCCTGCAGTTGGGATCCTGGCGATTCATCGGCATCCCCAGCGGCCAGCAGATCGCTGCCACGCCGACGCTGGCAGGCACCTGCTCCACGGGCGCACTCAGGCCGCGCTGGCTGTCGCGGTTGCTCAGCAGGTCGTGCACCTGGAGCATCAGCGGGGCGGCGGAAGCCAGGCCGAACTGGCCCGGCACGGGGGTGCCGTCGGGGCGCCCGATCCACACGCCGATCAGGTAGCGCGGGCCCACGCCGATCGACCAGGCATCGCGAAAGCCGTAGCTGGTGCCGGTCTTCCAGGCCAGTTGCGCACGTTGCACCAGCTCGGCGTGCGGATCGCGGTCAGGCCGCGCCTGGCCACTGAGGATACGCCGGATGATCCACGCCGCTCCCGGCGACATCAGACGTCGTTCCAGCAACGGGTCCTGCGGCTGCAAGCGTACCCGTGCACTGTGCCCGCCCCGGGCCAGCGCCGCGTAGCCGCCGACCAGGTCTTCCAGGCGGCTGCCAGCGCCACCGAGGATCAACGACAGGTTGGGCTCGGCCAGTGGCGGCAGCGCCAGGGGCACACCGGCCATGCGTAACTGCGCGGCGAAGCGTTTCGGCCCGTAGGCTTCGAGCAACTGCACCGCCGGCAGGTTGAGCGACAGTGCCAGCGCCGAGCTGGCTGACACCGGGCCGCTGAACCCCATCGAGAAGTTGCCGGGACGGTAGTCGCCATAACGTCGTGGCACATCCTGCAACAGCGACTCGGAGTGGATCAGCCCATCGTCCATGGCCAGGCCATAGAGAAACGGCTTGAGGGTCGAGCCCGGCGAGCGCAGCGAACGCACCATGTCGACATGGCCAAAGCGGCGTTCATCGGCAAGATCGACCGAGCCCAGGTAGGCGCGCACCGCCATGCTCTGCGCATCGACCACCAGGATCGCCGCCGAGGTGCGGTCGGGCAGGCGCGCCCGCCAGCCCAGCAGCAAGTCTTCCAGGCGCCGCTGCAACGAAGCGTCCAGGGTGGTGCGGATCAACGGCGGGCTGCCAGGCGTGTTCAAGCGGCGTGCCAGCAGTGGCGCGAGTGCCGGCTCCTGGCGCGGGGCCAGGAGCAAGGGTTCTTCGCGGGCCTCGGCGATCTGCCGGGCCGGCCAGACCTGGTATTCGTCCAGGCGTTGCAGCACCTTGTCACGGGCTCGCTGGGCGCGTTCGGGGTGGCGATCGGGGCGCAGGCGGCTGGGCGCCTGGGGCAGTACCGCGAGCAAGGCGGCTTCGGCTGGAGTGAGGTGCTGCGGCGACTTGCCCAGATAAGCCCAGCTTGCCGCTGCCACACCCTGCAAGGTACCGCCGAAGGGGGCGCGGTTGAGGTACAACTGGAGGATTTCGCGCTTGGACAGGTGCCACTCCAGTTGCGCCGTGCGCCACAGCTGGCGCAGCTTGCCGGCCAAGGTCCGGTCGTGTGGGTCGAGCAGACGCGCCACCTGCATCGACAGCGTGCTGCCTCCGGACACCACGCGCCCGCCACGCAGGTTGAGCCAGGCCGCACGTGCCAGGGCCAGCGGGTTGACCCCAGGGTGACTGTAGAACCAACGATCTTCATAGGTCAGCAGCGCTTGCAGGTACAACGGCGAGACTTCGTCGGGGCTGACCGGATAGCGCCATACCCCGTCGGTGTCGGCGAATCGCCACAGCGGCGTGCCGTCTTCGGCGAGCACCACCCGCGCCAGGTCGTCGGCAGGCATTGGCAACGGCCACAGCCGGTCGGCCAGCCACAGCAGCCCGAGCATCAGCACGATGCCTAACGCCATGTTGCGCCCCCCCCTTGCCATGCGGGTGCGCGGCCGGGCTAAGCTAGGCATCGGGCTTGGCATCGGGAACCGACCCGGCCAGGTGATGGCCAAAGGCTTGGAAGCGGCAACCGCGCCGATTCGTCTATCAGGAAGCAACTATGCATGTAGAAGGTTTTTTCGAGTGGCTTGGCCAGGCGCTGGGGTCGTTGATTCGCTTCATCGTCGATGTCTTGAGCGGGTTGTTCAACCTGCTGGCCAATGCCGGGGGCAATTTCATCGATGGCCTGGCACGCACGCTGGGCATGGACACCTCGCTGGTCAGCATCCTGGCCCTGGTCATCGGCCTGTTGCTGCTGTACTCGGCCATCCGCGCCTTCATGCGTGCCTCGGTCATCGCCGGGATCATCTGGCTGGTGCTGGGGCTGTGGGTGATGAGCTGGGTCATTCACTGAAGCTTACGTGACGCGGCTGTGTGTAGGAGCGGCCTTGCGCCGCGAAAGGGCTGCGCAGCAGCCCCGAGGTTTAAGCGGTGGTGCCGCTATCGTTGGGGCTGCTGCGCAGCCCTTTCGCGGCACAAGGCCGCTCCTACAAGGTGGCCCGCGCCCCCTAGCGGGCCTTGACCGTCATCTCTCCCTGCCCATCGCCCACGGCCTGCAGGTTCGGCCTGTACATCGACTCGACCTGCGGCGGCGGCACGCGGTAAGTGCCAGGTGTCACCGCACGGGCCAGGTACAGCAAGTGGGTGGTGCCATAGCCGTCGAGCTTGAGCGCCGCGACGTAACGATCGTCCCGGTACTCCTGGTGCACCACGCTGGCGTTCTGCATCGACTCGCGCCACTGCTTCACCGCGCTGCTGGCGTTGTCCAGGCTGGCCGCGCTCTGCGCCAGGTTCTGGTTCTCCAGCTCCAGGCCGGCCGGCAGCAGGTCGACCACCAGCGCATCGGGCACCCGGTCCTGCGACTTGAGCGCCAGGTGTACCAGTACCAGGTCGCCGCTGCGCAGGTTGTGCAGGTCCAGCGCCTGGCCATTCATGCCCAGGTATTCGCGGCGGATCTCCATGCCGTTACCCATGGCGGCAGGCGCCTGGCGCGGGTATCCCGACAACGTCAGTTGCTGGTAGAGGGTCTCGCTGCCTTCGTTCTGTACGCTCAGCGGGGAAGCCAGCAGTGGCCCCTCGAGTTTCATCCCGGACTCGGCATTGTTCAGCTCACGCACCTCGCCGGCGCTGTCCAGGCGCGCCTGCCACTGGCCTTCCGGCTTACCGAGCAAGCCACGGCCGGCCAGGTAGAGTGCATTGCGTTCCTGGGTCGACAGCCAGCGATTGGCCGCCAGTTCGTCGGAGAGCGCGAACAGCCGCTGGTCGACCTGGCCGCTGGCCAAGTCGTTCTCCTGCAACAGCGCCAGAATCAGCGCCTGGTCACGCAGGCTGCTGCCGTAGTCGGCCATCCAACCCTTGCTGCGGCCAATGCCCAGCCCGGCCTGCAGGGCCTGCTGCGAACGCGGCTTGTCGCCCATCTTGTCCAGCGCTACCGCCAGTTGCACCAGCGGCAGGCCGGAGCGCGCATCGGCACGGCGCTCGAACAGGCTGCGCAAGGCGCCCAGCGGTGCCTGCTGGCTACGCGCAAGTACCAGCGCCGCATACGCCTGCACGGCGAAGCGGGTGTGCTCGGCATTCTCGCTGTAATCGACCTCGATCAGGTTACGCTCCTGCAGGTAACGCAACAGGCGCTCGTTGGCCTTCTTCAAGGCTTCGGCGGGTACGCCATAACCCTGGTCACGGGCGCGCAGCAGGAAGTCGGTGACATAGGCGGTCAGCCAGTATTCCTCCTCGCTGTCCGAACTCCACAGACCGAAGCTACCGTTGTAGCGCTGCATCCCCAGCAGGTGCTCGATGCCCATTTCCATCTTGCGTTTGCGCACCTCGGTCGGCTCGCCCTTGATCCCTAGGCGCTTGAGGCTTTCGGCATCGGCGTACAACGACGGGTACAGGCCGCTGGTGGTCTGCTCCAGGCAGCCATACGGGTAGGCTTCCAGGGCACGAATCTGCTCGGCCAGGTTCAGCGGCGGGCGGCTCGAGAGTGCCAGGCTGGCTTCCAGGCCTGCAGGCTCGAAGGCGGCCAGGTCGCCCTCGGGCAGGGTCCACGGCTGGTCCTTGAGGGCCACGCGGTAGTGCTTGAGCATCGCCGGATAGGCGGGGCGCACGCCCAGGGTCCACTCACGCTCGAAGGCATTGGCGGGCTCGCCAGGCAGTTGCAGGCCGGTGACGCGCACGTGCACCTTGCCCTGCCCCAGGCCACCCTGGGCCTGCACCGGAATCATCAACGTGCTGCGCTGGCCCTCGGCCAGGGCGACATTCTGCTGGGCGCTGGTGACCAGGCTCAATTGGCCATCGGTGCTGATCTCGACGTTGAGTTGCTGAGCGCGGCCAGACAGATTGGCCAGGTCCAGCGCCAGGTTGGTCTGGTCGCCGCCAGCGAGGAAGCGCGGCGCCGACAGCTCGGCGATCAACGGTGCGGCCACCACGGTCTTGCCCTCGGCCATGCCGAAGTGCTCGTCGGTCCAGGCCTGGGCCATCAGCCGCAGCTCGCCGTTGAAGTCGGGGATGGCGACCGTCGCCTCGCCTTCGCCCTGCTCGTTCAGGGTCACCGGCAGGCTTTGCTGGGCGACGATGGTCACCGTGGTGTTGGGCCGCTTGCCGCCCTTGGCCATCGCCGCGTCACCACCGAACGCCAGGCTGGCCAGGCGGCCCTGGCCGGCTTCGATCAATTGGCCGTAGATGTCCAGTTGGTCGGCGCCGTAGGCCTTGCGCCCGAACAGGCTGGCGAACGGGTCGGGCGTCTTGAAGTCGGTGATGTTGAGGATGCCCACGTCGACGGCGGACAGCAGCACATGCACCTGCTTGGGAATGCTGCCATCGGCGTTGGCGGCCTTGAAACGGACCGTCAGCGGTTGCTTGGGACGCATCTTCTCCGGTGCCTGCAGGCTCAGCGCGAGCTTGCGCTCGGCACGTGCCAGCGGCAGGTGCAGCACGCCCACGGCGCGCTTGGGCGTGGCATTGGCCTTGCGCTCGCCTGGGCGGATCACCAGGGCGCTGATGTACAGGTCGTGACGGGCCCATTGCTTGTCCAACTGCACGTCGAAGGTCTTGCCCTCGGCCGGCACGTCGATTTCCTGCCACCACAGCGGGCCATCGCTGGACTCGACCATCAGGTAGCCGCTGCCGGCCGCTGGCGGGGTCACGGTGACCTTGGCGCTGGCGCCATCGGCGTAGGCCGGCTTGTCCAGCGCCAGCTTGACCTGGTCGGGGCGTACCGCGCCACCCTCGGCATTGTCCTGGGCGCGGTAGCCGGCCCAGAAGCGTTCACTGGACACCAGCCCGGTCTGCGGGTCTTCGACCTCGACCCTGTAAGGGCCCCACTCGACGGGGAAGGTGAGCTTGGCAGTGGAGCCGGCCTTGACGCTGACCGTCTGCTCGCTCTGGGTGAGGAATTTCTCGTTGTAGTTGTAGCTCCAGCCGTCGCTGTCGGAGTAGTTCCAGTAGTAGTCGCGGCGCTCGCGCACCAGCCGCACCTTGAGTTCGTCGGCGGCGAGCTTGTGCCCTTCACGGTCGGCTACCAGAAACTCGAATTCCACCGGGCCGTCACTGTCGGTTTCGTCACCATCGAACAGGCCACGCAGGCCAGGCAGGCGCTCGGCGGGCCAGATCGGCTGCTCGAGGCGACGGGTGATCGGCCGGCCACCGGACTCCTGCAGGCTGGCCTGCACGGTCAGTTGCAATGGCGAGCGGGCTTCGGTCCAACGGCTTTCGATATCCAGCACGGCTTTGCCGGCCTGGTCGAGGGTGACTTCGTCCAGTTCCAGGTCCTGGTTCAGGTCGGTCTCGGTGACCGCACCGAACTGGTAGCCCGGCAGGGCCGCTACCGCTTCGCGAAGCGGTCGTACGTAGGCCTGCCCGCTCAGGCGGTTGCCAGCGGCCGGGGCGCCGTAGAGGTAGCGGCCATTGACCTGGATGCGGGCATTCTGCTCTGGCGACAGCGGCTTGGCGCTGCCCTTGAGTTCCAGGGCCAGGCGCTCAGGCAGGAAGTCCTCGACCAGGAATTCGTATACCTGCTTGCGCCCACCGCCCAGGTCGAGCAGCAATTGCCAGCGCCCGGTCGGGGCCTCACCGGCCAGTTGCAACTGGTACTGGAACAGGCCATTGGCATCGGCTTCCCAGACGAACTTGCGGCTCACCTGCTCATCGGGGCGGCGCACTTCCACATTGACCGGCTGGGCCTTGACCGGCTTGCCGTCCTGGTCGCGCAGCAGGCCATTGAGCAACACCGTCTCGCCGGGGCGATAGAGGTCGCGCGGGCCGAAGATGAAGAACTGCAACGGGTTGGCCTGGGGGCCGGTGATGTCGAACTCGGCCAGGTCCAGGGCTGCGGTGTTCAGGCGCAGCAGCGTGGTATGCACGCCCTGGGTGGCGATCAGCGTATCGGCCTTGGCGGTGATCGGCAGTTGTGCATGGCCGGCGCCATCGGTGCTGGCCTGGGCCAGCAGCTTGCCCTTGTCATCGTGCAGTTCGAGCTTGACGTCCTTGAGCGCCTTGCCGCCTTCCAGGGCCTGGGCGAACACGTCGAGGCGATCGCGGTAGCGGTGAGCGGAGACGCCGATATCGCTCAGGGTGAACAGCGTGGCGGGCTGCGAGTAATCGTAGGTGCCCGAGGCTCGCATCACCGCCAGGTACACGCCGGGCTCCTGCAGCGGCTTGATGCCGGCGATCGGCAGTAGCACGGTCTCGCGGGTGTTGCGCGCCGGGTTGAGGTCGAAGCGGCCGCTGTAGACCAGGTCGGCCATGTTCAGCGTCTCTTTCGACTGGTAGTAGTACAGGCTGCTGTTGCGCCCCCAGTTGGCGAGGAAGGTCGAGAGCATTTCCGGCTTGACCCGGAAGAACTCGACATCGACCTTGGCGACGTTCAGGGCGATGACCGGCAGGCCTTCGGCCAGGCGCGTAGGCAGCAACGAGCCACGGCTGGCGAAGCCAACGGTCGGTTGCATGTCGCGGGTCTCCAGGCGGCTGACCGATTCATTGGCCAGCTGCAGGCCGTTGACCGCGCGCAGGCCCTTGTCGACGGTCAGCACCAGCTTGCGCTGCGGCTCCAGGTGGCGCAAGCGCAGCTCCATCTGGTTGTCGGACAGCTCCCAGGCGCCGTCGAGCTTGCCTTTGACGGTGTCCACCAGATGCACGCGGCTGGCGAAATCCTGGTCGGCCTCGAGCGGTGCGGAGAAGCTGATGGACAGGGCACTGGCTCCGTCGACCTGCACTTCCGAGACATCCAGCACGGTGAGTTCGCGACCCTCGTAGCGCTTGGCGAGCACCGCCGGATCCTCGCGCTTGGGCGCTGGGGCCGCAGCGGGGGCACTGGCGGCTGGTTTTTCAGCCGGCGTCGGTGTATCGGGGGTGGAGGAGTCACATGCACTGAGCAAGGCCAGCGCGCAGGCCAGCAACAATCCTTTGTTGAACATGGAGTAGGAACTCTTGGGCAGCGTAACGATGAGGTCAGCAACTATAACGTAACGACCGGCGCGATACCTGCGCCTGGCCGACGAATGAGACAGTGTTCGCACGCTTTGGTTGCCGGGCCGTTACAATGCGGCCTGCCTCGAATCAGGAACGACCATGTCCGTGTTAACCGACTGGCGCGACCGCCCTACCCACCGCAGGGTCTGGGCACTGGCCGCGCCGATGATCCTGTCCAACATCTCAGTGCCAATGGTGGCCCTGGTCGACAGCACCGTCATCGGCCACCTGCCCCATGCCCACCAGCTGGGCGCCGTGGCCGTGGGTGCTACCTTGTTCACCTTCATGGTCGGCCTGCTCGGGTTCCTGCGCATGGGCTCGACCGGATTCGCCGCCCAGGCGGCCGGGCGCGCCGATGGTGCGGCGCTGCGCCAGGTGTTGGCGCAAGGGTTGCTGCTAGCGGCCGGCCTGGGCCTGCTGATTGGCCTGCTCGCCCTGCCCTTCAGCCAGTTGGCCCTGCAGGCCATGCAGCCAAGCGCAGCGCTGCAGCAATCCACCGAGGCCTTCTTCCATACGCGCCTGCTCGGCCTGCCGGCGGCGCTGGCCAGCTACGCCCTGGTCGGTTGGTTCCTCGGCACGCAGAACGCGCGGGCGCCGCTGGCGATCCTGCTGACCACCAACCTGCTGAACATCGCGCTCAACCTCTGGTTCGTGCTGGGGCTGGACTGGGGCGTGTTGGGTTCGGCACGGGCATCGGTGATTGCCGAGTGGAGCGCCGCCTTGCTGGGCCTGGCCCTGACTCGCCCGGCGCTGCGCGCCTACCCCGGGCGCATCGCCTGGGCGGCGCTCAAGCGCTGGCAGGCCTGGCGCCCCCTGCTGGCGGTGAACCGCGATATCTTCCTGCGCAGCCTGGCGCTGCAGTTGGTGTTCCTGGCCATCACCGTACAGGGTGCGCGGCTGGGCGAAGCGACGGTGGCGGCCAATGCCCTGCTGCTCAACGGCCTGCTGCTTACCGCCTATGCCCTCGACGGCCTGGCGCATGCCGTCGAGGCGCTGTGCGGCCATGCCATCGGTGCGGGCGAGCGCACGACCTTGCGCCGCTCGCTGGTGGTCGCCGGGGGCTGGTCGCTGATCACCAGCCTCGGCTTCGCCGGCCTGTTCCTGCTCGCCGGGCACCTGTTCATCGACCTGCAAACCGACATCGACAGCGTGCGCGCAGCGGCCTACCCGTACCTGCCGTACCTGGCCGTGCTGCCGTTGGTTGCGGTGTGGAGCTACCTGTTGGATGGCTTGTTCATCGGCGCCACCCGGGCGCGGGAGATGCGCAATGCGATGCTGGTATCGGTGCTGATCGCCCTGCCCGTGGCATGGCTGATGAGCGGATTCGGCAACCATGGGCTGTGGTTGGCGTTTCTCGGCTTCATGGGATTGCGGGCGGTGACGCTGGGGTGGGTTGGGTGGCGGTTGCAGCAGAAAGGGCTCTGGATTCAATAATGCTGGGGCCGCCTTGCGGCCCTATCGCGACGCAAGGCCGCTCCCACTTCGATCGGCGTACGCA